>DASVQJ010000069.1:0-9043 GCA_036389235.1 Pyrinomonadaceae bacterium
GTGGACGAGCGGATGATCGGGGCCATGCGGCTCCTGCTGGCCCTCTCGGCGCTGCTGGTCATCTACATCGACCCGTCCGAGCCCGACCGCTTCGTCACCGTCACCTACGCCACGCTCGCCCTCTACAGCCTCTACAGCGCCATCCTCTACTACGGCGCGAGCACCGGCCGTCCCGTACTGCCTTCCGGCGAGGCGCACTGGGTCGACGTCTGCTGGTACGTGGTGCTCATCGCGCTGAGCAGCGGGACGAACAGCGTCTTCTTCTTCTTCTTCTTCTTCGCGATCCTGACGGCCGCGTTCCGCAAGGGCTTCGTGGAGGGGCTGCGGGTGACAGCCACGTCGGTGTTCGTGTTCACCGTCGTCGGCTTCGCCACGACCCCGCATGACGTGGAGATCGAGCTGAACCGCTACCTCCTGCGCTCCCTCTACCTCGGCGTGCTCGGGTACATGATCTCTTTCTGGGGCGGCGCTGAGATCACGTTCAAGCGGCGGCTCGCGCTCCTGAAGGAGGTCAACACCCTCTCGAACCCGCGCTTCGGCGTCGACCAGACCGTCGGCTCGATCCTGGAGCGGGTACGGGAGTTCTACGGGGCGGACGAATGTCTGCTCGTCACCGCGGAGGGCGACCCGCCGGCATACCTCCTGCGCCGGGCCGACCGTCGCCACCCCGAGCGCGCCGTGCATGCCCAGCCAGTCCCCGACGAGATGAGGTCGTCGCTGCTCGCCCTGCCGCCCGATTACGCATTCGTCTTCAACCGCGACCCGGAATGGTGGCGGCGCGACGCGGGCTGCTACGCGCTGGACACGGCGCAGGGTGTGCGGTCTCACGGCGCGGCCGAAAGCTGCGAGGCGTTGTCAGACCTGCTTGAGACGAAGGCGTTCGTGGCCGTGCCCGTCCGCCGGCGCGGCGAAGTCGTCGGCCGGCTGTACATGACTTCTAGTAAACGCTCCTTCGAGCGTGGTGACGTAGAGTTCCTGCGTCAACTCCTGGAGCACATAGCCCCTGTCATCGAGAACGTACAACTGCTCGACACACTCGCCACTGAAGCCGCCGACCAGGAGCGGCGCAGGCTCTCCCTCGACATCCACGACAGCGCCGTCCAGCCCTACATCGGCCTCCGCATGGGCCTCGAAGCCCTGCGCCGCAAGGCGCGGCCAGACAACCCGCTGCGCGAGGACATCGACACGCTCTTCGAACAGGCGAGCGCGTCTCTGGCCGACCTGCGCGGGTTCGTCAGGGGGATGAAAGATGAGGGGACAGGCACCCGCGGCGACGTGTTGATCCCGGCACTGCGGCGCCAGGCGCACAAGTTCGGCGAGCTCTACGGCATCAAGGTCGAGGTCAACGCCGAGTCGGACATTTTCGTCAGCGACCGCCTCGCCGCGGAGGTCTTCCAGATCGTCCGCGAAGGTCTGACGAACGTCAGGAGGCACACGCACTCGGCGCGAGCTTTTGTGAGCGTCAGTCGCTCCGGGAAGCAGCTCGTCGTGTCGGTGGAGAACGAACGCCCGGGCGACGAACCTGACGGCCACTTCACCCCGCGCTCCATCACCGAGCGCGCGGCGGCGGCGGGCGGGCGCGCCCGCGTCGAACAGGAGGGCGGGCGCACGGCCGTGACGGTCGAGATTCCGCTCTAGGAGGGGACTGGATAAAAGATGGAGAACGCAGCCGCCGAACCGATCCGCGTCTTACTCGTAGACGATCACAAGACCATGCTGTGGGGGCTGACGCAGTTGATAAGCTCGGCCGCGCCGAGGATGGCGGTGGTCGCCGCGGCCAGCGGCCGCGACGAGGCGCTCGAAGCCGCCCGCCGCGAACGGCCCGACGTTATCCTGCTCGACCTCGACCTGGGCGACACGAACGGCTCCGACCTTCTGCCCTCCCTCCTCAAAGAGAGCAAAGCGCGCGTCCTCATCTGCACGGGCGTGCGCGACCCGGAGGCTCACGACCGCGCGGTACTCAGGGGCGCGCGCGGGGTCGTGCATAAGGAGGAGCCGGCGGAAGTCATCCTGAACGCCGTCGAGAAAGTTCACAGGGGCGAGTTGTGGCTCGACCGTCTCGCGACGGGGAGGGTCTTCGACAAGCTCCTCGACGCCGGCAGGCAGGGGCCGGGCGACCCGGAGGCCGAAAGAATCGCAACGCTCACGCCGCGCGAGCGCGAGGTCGTCGCGGCGGTCGTCGGGCGGGGGCAGAGCACGAACAGAAAGATCGCGGAACACCTGAACATGAGCGAGTCCACCCTGCGCAACCACCTCACGACTATTTACGACAAGCTCGGGGTGGAGAACCGCCTCGACCTTTTCAAGTACGCGTTGCGCCACGGCCTCGACTCCCCCCCCGACGCCGACCGTACGGGCAGATAGCCCACCTGCTGCCCGCCCTTTTACTAAAGTCAGCCCGGCCCTGTAGTACTTTTGTCCCCCTTACAGGGGGACTACCCTCCCTCCAACTCCCTCCCGGGCGGCGTCTTTTGTACCGGAAAAATAGGTAGGACGCTCCGATGCGGCGGCCCCCCCACGTCCGTAGAATACTGACAGGGTGCTCGGCCCGGGTCAGGCCCCGGCCGCGTGGCGCCCCGGGGCTAGGCGCCACCGCACTGGCGCCGACGCCTCGAAGACTTGCGGCGGAGGCCGCCCCGCCCCGCCACCTCTCATCCCCACGTCCGGGAGAAATCATGCGCAGTCAAAAACAGCCGGAAGAAGTGCCGCGACCGAGGGCGGCGTCGCCCGGGGGCGCCCGCGGCTTCAGCATGGTGGAACTGGTCGCCGTGCTCGCGGTCATCTCAATCGTGGTGACCTTCTCGGTCATCGGCGTCAAGCGGGCCATGGCCGCGATCCGCCTCCAGAACTCTATGAGGCAGTTGGCGAGCCGCCTGGAGCTGGCGCGCACCGACGCCATCCGCCGCCACAGGTTCTCCGAAATCATGTTCAAAGACTCGCGGACGTACGAGATCAAGATGGACTTCGACGGCAAGGGGGTGGAGGCCACGCGGAGCTACACCTTCGAATCCGGCGTAGCCATCCCGTCCCCCACCCCCGACGCGTCCGGCGTCACCCCCGCGGCCGACTACCCCGTCTTCAGCTTCGACTGGCGCGGCCGCACCCCCCAGTGCTTCACGAGCCTGACCTTGAAGAGCGCAGAGGGCGGCGGGTCATCCACGCTCTCGGTCTCCAGCGCGGGCGACGTGACGGTGGACGCCGGGCTGAGCGCCAACCTGAACGCGGGGACTTTCGCGAACATCAACCAGACCGGCGACGTGCAGAAGGGGGCCGTCGTCGCCGGCACCAGCTCACTCTGTAACGACCCGTGCGGCGGTTGTGCCTCGAAGGTCTGCACGACTTGCGACTCCCCGAGCACGCCGCCGACCGGCTGTGTCGGCTTCACGCTCAAAGCACCGACGTTTGTCTCGATCAGGAAGAACTACAGGACCTCGGCCGGCCTCACCGTCAGCGTCACGGCCGCGGACACCATCACCGTGGTTCAGAACGACGGCCGCACCAACCTGGAGTTTACGCCCTTGCCGACGCAGGCCATCGCGGCCGGCGGCTCGAAGGTCTTCACCGTCAAGTCGAAGAACAACCTCACGGGGACCTTCACCATAAAATTCATCTCGGCCTGTAGCCCGACGAACGTGGCGTACGCGACCGTGGAGGTCAAACCGTAGGGAGGCATGTGAACGATGCGGTTACCCACCAGAAGGCTTGAGGCGATTGCCGGCCCGGCGGCCCCGCGGGCGGGGCGGGCGGGCGGGTTCACGCTCATCGAGACCGCGATCGCGATGCTCGTCATCATGGTCGCGCTGCTCGGGCTGGCGTCCCTCTTCGTCTACGGCATCGGCTACAACTCGGCGGCGCACGTCCGCACCATCGCCATGGCCCTCGCGCAGGAGCGGATGGAGGCGCTACGCCAGGGCGCGTTCGACGAGGTGTTGGCGTCGAACGAGCCGGACGCGGAGAGCGCCGGCTACCACTTCGCCGTCTCGACGGCCGTCGTGACCTCCGGCAACCTGCGGAAGGTCACGATTACGGTCACGCCGAAGGCGGGCTCGGCGTGGGCGCGCCAGCCCGTCACCCTCGTCACCCAGCGCGCCGGCACCGGCCTGGGCACCTTTTACCAGTGAGCCCGGCCGCGGCCGGGCGCGATCCTTTATGAGCGGGGTCCTATGAGAGCAGTCGAAGCGAGGAAGTCTGAGGCGGGCTACACGCTGGCCGAGCTGATGGTGGCCATGGTAGTCACGCTCGTCCTGACGGGGCTGGCCGGCAAGTTCCTGGAGGGCGCGTTCAACGTGCGGCTGCGGGAGGACGAGCGCAGCGTCGCGCTGGCCGACGCGCAGCGCGCGCTCAACATCATGTCGCGCGAGATCGCCAACTCCGGCTTCGGGCTCGCGAACAACGGGATCGTGGCGGCCGACTCGAACGCGGGCTCGATCCGCCTGCGCGCCAACCTGAACGCCTTCGACGGGGTGGAGTCGAGCAGCAAGGTCTCCGACTCCCAGGAGGACGTCAGGTACCGCCTCATCAGCACCAGCACCAACAGCTACATCGAGCGGCTCGACGTGAACACCGGCTCCAAGGTCGCGGTGCTCTCCAACCGCGTGGACGACTTCACCATCGCGTACTTCAGCGACAGGGTCGACTACGAGACCGACGACTGCGAGATCACGGCCGACGACGACGAGGTCACAGACAAGAAGAAAACGAAGTACGTGGTCATCGCCGTCTGCGTGGACCTGCCCGCGCGCGGCGCACCCGGCTCGACGGGCTACCAGCCCCCTTCC
Organism: Pyrinomonadaceae bacterium; assembly: GCA_036389235.1. GTDB lineage: Bacteria > Acidobacteriota > Blastocatellia > Pyrinomonadales > Pyrinomonadaceae > QHXN01. The sequence continues at coordinate 4,779 of DASVQJ010000069.1, forward strand.
GCCGTCCAGCTCACCTCCGCCGTCGCCCTGCGCAACGCCAACCTGACCAAGTACTGACCGGCCCGACGACCACGGGTGGGGTAGCCCGAGAGCCAACGAACATGCTCCGACACAAACAAGTTCACGCCCCCGCCGCCCGCCGCCCAGAGCGCGGCGCGGCGCTCATCACGGCGACCCTCATCTCGCTCCTCATGCTGGCCGCGGGCAGCGCGTTCATCCTGGTGGCGGCGAGGTCGGTCAAGAACGCCTACGGCTCGACGCCCGAGACGCAAGCCTACTACGCGGCCGAGGCCGGGGCGCAGGCGGCGCTCAACGCGCTGCGCGGGCACGTCCAGCCCGCCCCCCTCTTCAACCCCGCGTCGGCGACCGCGGCTGAGAACAAGGTCACCTTCCGGCAGCTGGAGACCAAGTCCGACCTCGCGCCCTGGCTCACCTACAACGCCGGGTACTCGCCCAAGCGCGTGACGCTGACCAGCAACTACACTCAGGCTAACGGCATGGCCTTCGACGTCTCGGCCATCGACCCGGACAACACGCGCACCGTCATCACCCGCGTGACCGGCGCCTTCCCCGCGAACAACGGCACCTCGATCAAGTTCGGGGGGACGGGCTCTGCCGCGTCCGCCACCACGGTGACGATCACCTACACCCCGCCGGCCAACGAGCCGACCACAATCACCCTGAGCGGCACCAAGAGCTTCGGCACGCTGAGCTTCACGCCCGACAAGCCCCAGTTCGCTTCCAACACCATCACCAACTACTACGCGCAGGGCCTCGACTTCAACCTGACCGTCACGCAGACCGCGCCCTACCCGGCGACCACGGCCGCGCCGCTCACAGTCACCCTCAAGTGCAAGATCACCGGCGTCATCAGCACCGTCGCCGCGAACAACACGGTGCAACTCGTCTTCCCCGCCCTCTCGAACAACATCGGCGGGGTCAGCTATAAGCGGACGACCTCGACAGGGACGGTGGCCCAGCCGCTCGCCTACGCGACGGCGACGGCCATCGCGCCCTCCGTCGTGACGGCCCCCGACCCCTACCGGCTCATCCTCAGCGTCACGGGGTACGGGCCGAGCTACGCCGAGAAGCACCTCCACCTGATGGTCAACCGGAACGGCTTCGACTTCACGGCGTCGGCCGCCGTCACGATGCGCGGCTCCGACACCGGCAGCACGATGACCTTCGCCATCGGCGACAGCGCCAAGTACGGCTACACGGGGAACGACAACGCGGGCGGGGTGGCGCTGCCCGGCTTCGCCGTGACGAACGGCCAAGACTTCACGAAGGCCACCACGGTCATCAACGGCGGCACGCCGTGCACGACCTGCCCCACCTCCACGCAGGTGACGGGCACCTCAGCGGTCAAGCAGGTCTCGCCCAACGACCTCCCCTCCTTCCTCCAGAACGCGCAGAGCGCGCGCGACCTCGTGAGCGCGCTGCGGGAGTCCGCGCAGGCCGAGTACTGGCCGGTTGGTTCCACGGGGGCGGGCAACGACCGCTACTTCCCTTCGGGGTCGGCCCCGTCCGACTTCGGCGCGAACAACCCCACGGCGACGCCCAACGGGCTCTTCACCTTCGTGGACGGCGATGTGGCGCTGCCGGCCAACACCGGCGGCGCGGGGCTGCTGGTCGTGACCGGCACGCTCGACCTGCGCGGCTCCGCGGAGTTCAAGGGCCTGATCCTGGTGCTCGGCAAGGGCGAGGTGTTACGCAACGGCGGCGGCGGCGGCACGACGCTGGGCTCCATCGTCGTCGCCAAGTTCGGCGACGCCGGGGAATTCCTCGCCCCCTACTTCGACTCGAACGGCAGCGGCAACTCTGACGTGAAGTACGACTCCAAGTGGGTGGAGAACGCGCTGACGAGACTCGGGCCGCGCGTCCTGGGCGTCAGCGAATACTGATTCCGCCGCGGACACGCGCGGCGGATAAGGGGAATGAGATGACTTTACTGCGAATGCTCAAAGGATTCCGGGACTATACCGCCGCGTCGGGCGCGGCCGGCGACGCGGAAGGCTGCTGCGAGCTGGGGATGCAACATGCCGCCTCGGGACAGGTGAATAAGGCCATCGAATGCTTCGAGCGCGCGGCCCGGCTCGACCCCGATTACGCCCCGGCATACGTCAACCTGGGCGCGGCCTACCGGGAAGCCGGCAGGGGCGTAGAGTCGGTCAAGGCGTGCCACAAGGCGCTTCGCCTGACGCCGAACGACCCGGAAGCGCACGTCAACCTGGCCACGACCTACAACGCAATGGGTTGCTACCAGGAGGCCATTAAGGCGTGCGACGGGGCTCAGCGCGCCGCGGCCCACTACCCCGGCGCGTATTTCATCCGCGGACTCACCTACGTCGACCTCGGCGACCGGGAAAGGGCGCTCAGGGAGTACAAGACGCTCCAACAGTTTGACCAGGAGATGGCCGACCGCCTCTTCGTGAAGATACCCAAAAGATAGCGGCTCTGCTCGTCGAGGAGGCGCAGACCGCTGTCAGGAATGATTAGGGGCTCAGGACTGTGAAGGAGGGGCGCGCGCCGCAATAAGACTCGTCGACTTCGATCCCGCCGTCTAACGGGGACTGGCGCTCGCACTCATCCGCCCGCCCGTAGTAGCGGTTTAGTGGTAGCACGTCAGCAGCTTAGCACCGCGTATCAGATGTTTTGCTACTCCAGAGCCTAAACGTGGGCGGGGAGGGCGCCCCATGTTTCCGGTGAAAGGCGCGCCCTGAACATCGCCGCGGGCGCGGGCGTAACAATACTTGCGGTCGTCCTGTTCTTGAGCAACGGCCCGAGCGAGGTCAACAGATGTTTTGTCCCAAGTGCAGTCAGGCGCAGCCCTCCGAAGACCTGCGCTTCTGCCCGCGCTGCGGCTTCCCGTTGGGGGCGGTGCAGGAGTTAGTCTTGCGGGCGGAGGCGCGCGGGGGCGCGGAAGCGCGACCGGGTGATGTGGAAGTCCTCCCCGCGCAGAGGGACGTGGCTATGGGCGCGCTGCTGATGTTTGCCGGCTGTGTCGTCGCGGTGTTGTGGGGATTTATGGGGACGCGCGGGCCGGCCGAGGTCGTGCTGCCGCAGGCGTACTTCATTCTGGGCGGCACGCTGGCCTTCCTCCTCACGCTCTTCCACCCGCTGCTGCGCTCGCTGGAGAAGCTCACTACCGGCGGCGAGGCGGCAGTCTACACGCAGAGGCGGCGTGACGGGATCAACCTCGGGGCGATCCTCATGTTCGTCGGCGCGCTGAAGGCGACGCTGCTCACGTCGCTAATGCCCCTCGGCCCCGAAGGGATAAAAAAAGCCCCGCGGCCGCTGAAGCCGCGAGGCTTTATATGTTCGTAGGGGGCGGCCCGCGTTGCGTCGTACCCTAGAACAGAAACTTCACCTGGTAGCGTATGACGCGCCCGCCGCCCTCGTTGAACTCGGGGCGGAGGAAGCGCAGTTGATCACGCTGGCCACGACCCCGGTCGCACACGGCGAGAAGGGGCTGACGCTGCCCTGGTCTTCCCTGACCCGTCTACCCCTCCGCCGACTCCCGAAATGTTAGGAGTTGATGCCGGGAGGAGGGCAGAGATCTGCAATCGTTTTGGGTAGGACAAGCCCATAATGACTATTATCCGGCGTGATAACGTGAAACGTCGGCCGGAAGAGCGCCTAACGAGAGATTCACCCCCGCGGACGGCCCGCAGCATACCCGGATTCAACCTGGGGCATCCTCGCGCGAAGTTTTAGGCTCCCCGGACCTTCATGGGGTATGCAGTCCGAGGGGGCTCCATGGGGTATGCCGTCCGCGGGGCGTCGAGTCCGCTCAAAGGTCGCGGCCCATACGGCATCTACACATCGAGCTCGACCGCCTGAAGCTGACGCTGACCGAGTGGGTCGTCAGGGAAGAGAACCCGCGGGAGGGGCGCTACGCCGTGATGCTGCTCTGCCTGTGTTGCCACAAGATTGAGCACGCCGGCGTGTAAGGCGCAGGTAGAAGAGCCAAAGCGCAAAAGGGGGCGACTGTAGGGGTCGCCCCCTTTCAGTTTTGTTAGACGAGGTTACGAAACGAGCCACGTGAATAGGCTTCTGATTTGCTCGCGGTAACTGAACAGCAGTTCCGCGACCACATCCAAAAAAATCCATAAAACTCTTGGAGCTGTTCAGGATTTTGCAGGAACAATATTTATCGGAGCTCAGGCGGGCATTCAAAAACATCAACACAACTTGAAGCCATTCAGGATTTCGGAGGAAACATATTCCTCGGGATTCAGGCCGGCAAATAAACTTTAAGGAAT
>DASVQJ010000070.1:0-64305 GCA_036389235.1 Pyrinomonadaceae bacterium
GCCTCGGCGCCGCGAGCGCGCCGCCGCTACGCCATCGTCGGCACGGGCGAGCGCGCGACCGGAATGTGGGGGCGCGACCTCGTGCAGAAGTACTCCGACGTGCTCGAGTTCGTCGGACTCTGCGACATCAACCCCAAGCGCGCGCTGGCCTCGCGCGAGTTGATGGGCGTGGACTGCCCCACCTACACGAACTTCGACGAGATGGTTGACAGGTCGAAGCCCGACCTGCTGATGGTGACGACCGTAGACGGCTTCCACCGCGACTACATCGTCAAGGGCCTGGAGCGCGGCCTCGACGTGATGACCGAGAAGCCGATGACGACCGACGAGGAGAAGTGCCAGGACATCCTCGACGCCGAGAAGAAGGCGAAGAAGAAGATCGTCGTCACCTTCAACTACCGCTACGCGCCGAAGCACCAGAAGATCAAAGAGATTCTGATGTCGGGCGAGCTGGGCCGCGTCATCTCGGTCGATTTCAGCTGGTACCTGGACACGAGCCACGGCGCCGACTACTTCCGCCGCTGGCACCGCCTGAAGCGCGGCGGCGGGAGCCTCTGGGTGCACAAGGCGACGCACCACTTCGACCTCATCAACTGGTGGCTCGGCGCAGACCCGGTCGAGGTCGCGGCGCAGGGGAGCCTTGAGGTCTACGGGGGCAAGGGGCCGTTCCGCTACTCGCACTGCCGCCCGTGCCCCTACAAGTCGAAGTGCCGCTTCTACTACGACATGACGAAGAACCCGAAGCGGATGAAGCTCTACGCGTCGGCCGAGGACGTGGACGGCTACCACCGCGACGGCTGCGTCTACCGCGAGGACGTGGACATCTACGACTCGATGGCGGCCACGGTGAAGTACTCGAACGGCGTGCACATGAGCTACTCGCTCAACGCGCACATGCCCATCGAGGGCTACCGCCTCGCCTTCAACTGCGAGCTGGGCCGGCTCGAAGTGCGCGACTACGAGCGCCAGCCGTGGACGGTCGCCGAGGAGTCGGAGATGTACGTCATCAAGAGCGGCAACACCGGCGCCCCCGGCAGGCGCACCAGGGTCGAGATACCGCAAATCTCGGGCGGCCACGGCGGCGGCGACGACCGCCTCCGCGACCTCATCTTCCGCAACGCGCGGGTGCCCGAACACATGCGCCTGCCCGACTCGCGCGCCGGCGCGATGTCCTGCCTGACCGGCATCGCCGCGCGCAAGAGCATCGAGCAGAAGAAGCCGATCAAGGTCGCGGACTTGGTCAAGCTGTGAGCCCCCGGGTTCCGTTCGCGGGTGTGGAGAATTGCCGGCCTACACGGGAGGCCCTTTTACGTTAAGGAGAACGTCATGAGTTTGAAGCTTGAGAAGTACTCTTTCGGTGTCGGCGACCGGTTCGCGCACCAGGCGAAGGCGCAGTTGCGCGCGTGCGTGCAGGCCGCGGAGCAGGGCGTCGAGGTCACGCCCGTCTGGAACAAGTCGTACCGCGAGCACGGCATCGTCGGCTCCAAGCCGCCCTCGGTGCTCGCCGCCGCGCAAGATGCCGTGAAAGAACTCGGCTGGTCGAAGTCTTTCCACGTCGACGCCGACCACATCCGCCTCGACATCGTGGACGAGTTCATCGAGACGAGCGACTTCTACACGCTCGACGTGGCCGACTCCATCGGCGAGCCCGCCCCGGAAGAGGACGTGACGGCCTTCGTCGGGCGCCACCCCGAACTGGTCGGCCGCATCGAGATTCCCGGCATCGCGGAGCCCTTCGAGACGACGCGCGAGGAGATCGAGCGCATCGCGCGCAAGTTCCTCAAGGCCGTGCAGGACGCCGGCCGCATCTACCGCCACGTCGCTTCGCGGAAGGGCGAGGGCAACTTCATCGCGGAGGTCTCGATGGACGAGACCGACACGCCGCAGACGCCGCCCGAGCTGCTCGTCATCCTCGCCGCCATCGCCGACGAGAAGATTCCCGCGCAGACGGTCGCGCCGAAGTTCACCGGCCGCTTCAACAAGGGCGTCGATTACGTCGGCGACGTGGCGCAGTTCGAGAAGGAGTTCAACGAGGACATCGCCGTCATCAGCCACGCCGTCAAGACCTACGACCTGCCCGCGAACCTCAAGCTCAGCGTCCACTCGGGCAGCGACAAGTTCTCCATCTACGAGCCCATCCGCCGCGCGCTCGCGCGCACGGGCGTCGGCATCCACGTCAAGACCGCCGGCACGACCTGGCTCGAAGAGATCATCGGACTGGCGGAGGCGGGCGGCGAGGGCCTGAAACTCGCCAGGGAGATTTACAGGAAGGCGCTCGCCGACATCGACGCGCTCTGCGCGCCCTACGCGACCGTCATCGACATCGACCGCTCGAAGCTGCCCGCGGCCGAAGAGGTCGAGGGCTGGACTTCCGAGCAGTACGTCGGCGCGCTCCGCCACGACCAGTCGAACCCGCTCTACAACCCTTCCTTGCGCCAGCTCCTCCACGTCGGCTACAAGGTCGCGGCCAAGATGGGCGACCGCTACCTCGGCCTGCTCAAAGAGAACGAAGAGGTCGTCGGCCGCAACGTGACCGAGAACCTCTACGACCGCCACATCAAGCCGCTCTTCATCGGGGCGGAGGCGGCGGCCGGCATCGGCGCGGACTAGGTTGATTTGAAATTTCAAATTTCAAATCTGAAATTGATTGAGGACGGAAGATGAATCTGGCTGAGTTGACGAAGATGTACGACTTCACCGGCCGCACGGTGGTCGTCACGGGCGGGACGGGCGTGTTGGGTCAGGCGATGGTGCGCGCGATTGTGGGCTGCGGCGCGAACGTGGCGCTCGTGGCCCGCAACCGCGAGAAGGCCGAGCCGCAGGTCGCCTCGCTCGAAGGGCCGGGCCGCGCCGTCATCTTCACGGCCGACGTGCTCGACGCGGCCAGTCTGCGCGAGGCGGCGCGGGAGGTCGTCGAGGAGTTCGGGCGTGTTGACGCCCTGCTCAACGGCGCGGGCGGCAACCACCCCGGCGCGACGACGAACCCGCAGCAGAAATTCTTCGACCTGCCCGAGGATGCCCTGCGCTTCGTCTTCGATCTGAACATGCTCGGCACGATCATCCCGAGCCAGGTCTTCGGCCGGCAGATGGCGGAGCAGGGCGCGGGCGTTATCCTCAACGTCTCTTCGATGAGCGCCGTCCGCCCGCTGACGCGCGTGCTCGGCTACTCGGCGGCGAAGGCCGGCGTCAACAGCTTCACGCAGTGGCTCGCCGTCCACCTCGCCACCGAGTACAGCCCGCGCATCCGCGTCAACGCCATCGCCCCCGGCTTCTTCCTGACCGAGCAGAACCGCTTCCTCCTGACCGACAAGGAGACCGGCTCGCTCACCGCGCGAGGCCAGAGCATCATCGCCCACACGCCGATGGGCCGCTTCGGCGAGCCGGGGGATTTGCTGGGGACGTTGCTGTGGCTCCTGTCGCCCGCGTCCGACTTCGTCACCGGCGTGGTCGTCCCCGTTGACGGCGGCTTCTCCGCCTTCGGCGGCGTCTAGATTGAAGGTGGCAGTACCACCCGCGGTAGCGGGTGGGTCGTTGATGCCCGACCGTGCCGTGTCGCAAAAACCCACCCGCTACCGCGGGTGGTACTGACTGGCTACCCGACGCGTCCTACTTTTTATTACCATGCACGGAGAATCGAAAAGATGAGTAACGGTCTGAACATTCGTCAGGAGGGCGCGCTGGACTTCGTCTCTTTGGGCGCGCTCGTCCACCGCATCGACCCCGGCGTCATCCCCTTCCGCAAGGCTTCGTCCTGCGAGATACACGTCTCGGGCGGCGAGTTCAACTGCGCCGCCAACCTCGCCGACTGCTTCCGCCTCAACACGGGCGTCGTCTCGGCGATGGTCTCCTACCCCATCGGCGACCTCGTCGCCGAGCGCGTCCGCGCGATGGGCGTCAGGCCCTTCTACAAGTGGTTCGAGCACGACGGCGTGCGCGGCCCCAACATCGCCGCCGTCTACAGCGACCGCGGCCACGGCGTCCGCGCGCCCGTCGTCTTCTACAACCGCTCGAACGAGGCCGCCGCGCAGCTCAAGCCCGGCGACTTCGACTGGGGCGAAATCTTCAAGGGCGGCGTGCGCTGGTTCCACTCGGGCGGCATCTTCGCCGCGCTCTCCGAGACGACGGCCGAGGTCATCGTCGAAGGCATGAAGGCGGCGAAGGCCGCGGGCGCCGTCACCTCGTTCGACCTCAACTTCCGCGAGAAGCTCTGGAAGATTTCCGGCGGCGAGGGGCGCGCGGTCGAGACCGTGGCGCGCATCGTCGAGAACGTGGACGTGCTCGTCGGCAACGAGGAGGACTTGCAGAAGGGCTTAGGGATTCCGGGGCAGGACGTGACGAAGTCGTCGAAGCTCGACCCGTCGGCCTTCTTCGGCATGATCGACAAGGTGGTGAAGAAGCACCCGCAGGTCAAGATCGTCGCCACCACCCTGCGCGAGGTGCACACGACGAACCGCCACAGTTGGGGCGCGGTCGCGTGGGTGGACGGCGAGACTTATGTTTCGCCGACGGCCGAACTCGACGTGATCGACCGCGTCGGCGGCGGCGACGGCTTCGCCTCCGGCTTCTTCTACGGCCTGCTCTCGGGCGAGTCGCCCGAGGAGTCGCTCAAGCTCGGCTGGGCGCACGGCGCGCTGCTGACGACCTTCCCCGGCGACACCACGATGGCGACCGTCGAGCAGGTGCGCGCCTTCGCGAAGGGCGGCTCCGCGCGCATCCAGCGATAGTTTCTCGATCTAGTATGCGGAGTGGCGGGCAGCTAACCACAGAGGCGCAGAGTGCTCAGAGGTTGCACAGAGAGATGCAACCCTCTGTGCCCCCTCCGTGCCCTCTGCGTCTCTGTGGTTAACCGCCCTCCTCATAAAGCTCAAGAAACTATTCAACCCGTTCTGATTTAACGGACAGACCCGACGGTCTTCATAAATGTCCGCTTAAGGAGAAATTTTATGAGCACCAAGCCCGCGCCGACGACCGTGGGGAAGGGGGCGCCCGACCTTGACCTCTCGCCCGCGGAGTTGCGCGCCATCGTCGAGCAGGCGCTCCTGACCGTCGGCCCCGGCGCGCGCGTCCTCGCCATCGTCCCCGACAAGACGCGCGACGACAACACGGACTTACTCTTCCCCTTCGCCTCCGAAATCCTCGCCGCGCGCGGCGCCGAGCAGTTCGACGCGCTCGTCGCGCAGGGCACGCACATGCCCATGACCGTGGAGGAGAAGCGAACCAAGGTCGGTTTAAGTGAAGGCGCTCCACTCCCGCTGCTCGGGCAAATCTTCGACCACCAGTGGAACCGGCCCGAAGAGCTGGTCGATCTGGGCGAGCTGAGCGCCGAGCGCGTGAGCGAGTTGACGGGCGGGCTCATCCACGACGCCGTCAGGGTCAACCTCAACCGCCTGCTCGCGCCCGGCGTCTACGACACCGTGCTCATCTTCGGCGCCACCGTCCCGCACGAGGTCGCGGGCTTCGCGGGCGGCGCGAAGTACTTCTTCCCCGGCGTGGCCGGCCCCGACCTGACGCACGCCACCCACTGGCTCGGCGCGCTCGCCTCCATCGAGAACGTCATCGGCCGCGTCGAGACGCCCACGCGGCACATGATCGAGGCCGCCGCCGACCTCGTCCCCGCGCGCGTCATCTCGCTCAACTCCGTCGTCACGCGCGGCGACGACGAGCGCCTGCGCACGCACGCCCTCTTCTGCGGCGACTTCCGCGAAGCGCTCCGCCGCGCGGCCGAGGTCAGCCGGCAGGTTCACATCAAGTACACGGGGCGCAAGTACAGGCGGGTCGTCGCCCTGCTCGACGAGCACTACGACGAGCTGTGGGTCGGCGGCAAGGCGAGCTACAAGCTCGGCGGCGTCATCGAGGAGGGCGGCGAGCTGATCGTCTACGCGCCGCACCTCCGCGCAATCTCCGAGACGCACGGGCTCTTGATCGAGAAGTACGGCTACGCGCCCATCGACCGCGTGCGCGAGATGGTCGCCCTCTCGACCGAGCTGCGCTCGAACCTCGCCGTCGCCGCGCACCTCGCCCACGTCTCCTACGCGGGCTCGCGCGACGAGACGGGCAAGGTCATCCCCCGCTACACCATCACGATGGCCTCCGCCCTCGACGAGGCGACCTGCCGCCGCGTCAACCTCGGCTTCATGGATCACCGGCAGTTCCGCCGCGAGGACTACGACCAAGACCCCGACACCCTCGTCGTCGAACGCGCCGGCCGCGACCTCTACCTGGTCGAACCGCACTAAGGGAAGTAGACAGTAGACAGTAGTCAGTAGACAGTAGGCTCCGCCCCGCCGATAAGGAGTTTTCCCTACTGTCTACTGACTACTGGCTACTGTCTACTGTCTGAATGAGAGTCAGTTACGAAGAGCTTCAACAGACACTCCGGCGTGCCCTGCTCAAGGTCGGCTTCGAGGATGGGCGCGCCGAGCTGTGCGCGCGCCTCATAGCCGAGACCGACCGCGACGGCGTCTACACGCACGGCCTCAACCGCTTCCCGCGCTTCCTGGAGATGGTAGGGAAGGGGGTCGTGGACGTGAACGCGCGCCCCTCCTGCGTCGAGTCGCACGGGGGGCTTGAGCGTTGGGACGGGCGTTCCGGCCCGGGCAACCTGAACGCGCACGAGTTGATGGCGAGGGCCGTCGAGCTTGCACGCCAGAACGGCGTCGGCTGCGTCGCTTTGAGGAACACGAACCACTGGATGCGCGGCGGGAGTTACGGCTGGCAGGCGGCCGAGGCGGGGGCGCTCGCCTTCTGCTGGACGAACACCCTGCCCAACCTGCCGCCGTGGGGCTCTGCGCGCCCTCTGCTCGGCAACAACCCTCTCGTCATCGCCGTGCCGCGACCCGCGGGTCACGTCGTGCTGGACATGGCGATGTCGCAGTTCTCCTACGGCGCGCTCGCCGCCTACCGTGCGCGCGGCGAGCAACTGCCTGTAGCCGGCGGCTTCGACGTCGAAGGCAACCTCACGCGTGACCCCGGCGCGGTCGAAGAGTCAGGCCGCCCGCTACCCGTCGGCTTCTGGAAGGGCTCCGGCCTCGCGCTGCTCCTCGACATGGCCGCGGCGCTCCTCTCCGCCGGGCTCGCCACGCACCAGATTCCCCCCGAGCCGCTCGAAGAGACGAGACTGTCTCAGGTCTTCCTCGCCTTCGACCTCTCCGCGCTCGGCGGGGCTCAGTCGCGCATCGCCGACGAGATCGTCGAGAGTCTTTATGCCGGAGGGGGCGACGGCGTGAGGTATCCCGGCGAGCGCACTCTGAAAATCAGGCGCGAGAACATGGAGCAGGGCATCCCCGTCGAGCCCTCCGTGTGGGAGACGGTGCGGAAGCTTTGAAAGTTACTGCCCTCTCACTTGCAGGTTATGGGATTCACTCTCAACGCGTAGGACGCGGAGGCGCAGAGGTCGCAGAGTAATTTGAAATTTCAAATTCGAGATTTGAGATTCTGTATTCCTCCGCGCCCCCTCTGCGACCTCCGCGCCTCCGCGTTGAACCAACCCCTAACGCTACTCGCAGGCGAGAAGACGATTAAGGTTTCTGAGGTTTCGGTGTCTCGGCAGCCTTCGGCGCTGGCTTCGGCGCAGGCAGGGGCCGGTCGAAGACTTTTATAAGTATCATCGCAAAGTCCTTGCCGACGGTGCTGCGCATGTGCGGCGTGCCGCGCGGGACGATGATGAGGTCGCCCTTCTTCACGTCGAAGTTCTGGCCGCCCTCGATGCGCGGCCCGCGCCACTCGCCGGGCTCGGCCTCCTTCGGCGACTCCAGCCTCCCGCCGAGCGTGAGCGTCGCCGACCCTTCGAGCACGTAGTATACGTCGTCCGACGCGTCGTGAATCTCGGCCGAAGCGGCGGCCTTGCCGGCCTCGTGCTGGACGGCGACGCGCAGCTCCATCCCCTCGCCGCCGATCAAATCTTCGACCTTGTTCTCCGGGTGCAGCTTCCGCACAGCGTCGTCCACCGACTGCGCCGTCAACACCACGAACGGCCTGATGGGGCTGCCCGGCGCGCGCCCCGCCGTCTGCTTCTCCGTCGTCTGGGCCGACACGCCCGCCGCGGCCGACGCCGCGAAGACGAACGCACACACAGCGTTTCTGATGCTCGATGTCATGTCGAAATCAACCCTCCCTCAACCGGCGTAAATCTGTTCGAGAATTTCCGAGACCTTCTGTCCGACCCGGCCGTCCACGCGTGGCGGCCTGCCTTCGACCACGGCGCTGGCGAAGTCTTCGACGAGCGGCTGGTGCAGGTTCGCGTGAGGCGGGTGCGACTGTAAGCTATGGCCGTCCTCCGTGCTGACACACAGCCGCCCCTCGTTAAGCACATCAACGCGCACGGAGCCTTCGCTCCCGAAAATCTCAAGCGTGTCCTGCGGGTCGCGTGCGGCGTGCGTGACGGAGATGACGCCCTGCGTGCCCCGCTCGAATTGGAGAAGTGCGCAGGCCGTGTCTTCGACCTCGCGCCCGAAGAGAACGTTTGTGGCGAGCCCCTTGACGGCCTTCACGTCGCCGAACAGGTTGAGCAGTACCTCGACGCGGTGGCAGCCGAAATCGAACATCGGCCCGCCGCCCGACTGTCGCTTGTCCAGCAGCCAGCGGCGCGGGTGGTCGGGCGCGGGGTCGAAGCGCTCGAACGCGTTGACCTGTGCGACGACGGGCACGCCTATTTCGCCCGACTCAAGAATCTGCTTTACCTTTTCGACCGCCGGGTAGAAGCGCCGGTAGTATGCGACGCCGAGCAGCACGCCGTTCGCCTCGGCCGCGGCGTTCATGCGCTCGCACTCGGCGGCCGTCAGAGCCATAGGCTTCTCGCAGAGGACGTGCTTGCCCGCCTCGGCCGCCGCGACCGCCTGCCCCGCGTGCAGCCGGACGGGCGTCGCGACGTAGACGGCTTCGACCTCAGGGTCTTCGAGCAGTTCGCGCCATCCGGCGTGCCAGCGCTTCGCGCCGAACTCCGCGGCGAAGGACCCGGCGCGCGCGGCGTCGGCGCGGCTGACGGCGACCAGCTCGCAGTTGTCCAGGTCGCGCAGCGCCGGCGCCACGCGCCTGCGCGCGATGTCGCCGCACCCGACGAGCCCCCAGCCGACCCTGCGCGTCAACGGCTCTGCCCCAGAACCCACGCGGCGAGGTCTTTCATGGCCTTGTAGTTGTCGAACTCCGGCGGGAGTTTCCGCCCGTCCGTGTACTCGTTGTAGAGCCACGGGTCGCCGACGGCGAAGACCGTCCCGCGCCCGTGCTTCGCGACGGCCATCACCACGTCGCCGTTGTGTTCGAGCACCGGCGCCGCCGGCTTCGAGAGCGCAAGCGTCGAAAGCTCCTTCAGGTAGAGCGAGCGCGCGGTCTTGAAGATCGAATGCCCGGCCGGGACTTTAACCAAGCCCTCGACGAAGTTGTCCTTCTGCACGCGGTTCTTGCTGTCCTTGTTGAACTGGATGCCGAACTCTTTGGCGAGCGTGTTGAAGTGGTCGAACTCGGCGTTGCCCACGTCGTTCCCCATCAGCACGAGCACGCCGCCCGACTTCACCCAGTCGGCCACGGCCTTGACGTGCGCGGGCTCGACGAAGTTCGGCTTCTCCGTCTCCTTCTCCGTGTCGGGATCGACGATGATGTAAACGTCCGCGCCCTTCAAGCCCTGCGCCGTCGGCGCCGCGCGCAGCGCATCGGTGCGCGCGCCGAGGTTGCTGAAGACGTGTCCGAACAGCGAGAACCCGCCGTTGGCCATCTCCTCCCACTTGTAGTGCCAGGTGTAGGGCCGTCCCGCCGCGTCCTTCTTCCACTCGTTGTTAAAGTAGTAGTCGAGCACGACGGTCTTCCCGCGGCCCACCGGGCGGCCCTCCGCCGCCTCCATCTCCGCCGCGGCCATCAGGAACGCGCCCGCGCCCTTCGCGTCGTTGGTCACGGCCTTCTCGCTCAGGTAGTAGGCGTAGCTGCCGTCGCGGTAGGGGTTCCCGCCCAAGCCTGCGACGCTGACCGTGCCTTTGAAGTTGACGCCGCCGCCCGGCGCGTCCTCGACGAACTGTTGCCGCATGCCGGCCCAGCCCTTCTGCGCGACCTTGAGGTACGACTCGGGCAGGTAGCCGAGGCGCACGGCCTTGGCGAGCGAGTAGACGAACATGGCCGCCGCCGACGATTCGAGGTAGTTCCCCTTCTCGCCGCCCTTGTCTAGCACCTGATACCAGAGGCCGGACTTCGGCTCCTGGTACTTCTCGACGGCCGCGGCGAGTCGGCCGAGAATCGCTAACAGTTCGGCCCGCTTCGGGTGGTCGGCGGGGAAGTGTTCGAGCGTGTCCACGAGCGCCATCGCGTACCAGCCCATCGCGCGCCCCCAGAAGTTCGGCGAGCGGCCCGTCGTCTTGTCCGCCCAGCGCTGCTGCTTCGACTCGTCCCAGCCGTGGTAGAGCAGCCCCGTCTTCGCGTCGCGCGCGTGCGTCTCCATCAGGATGAACTGCTTGGCGACGTCGTCGAACGCCTCGGGCTCGTTGAAGGTCGCGGCGTACTCGGCGTAGAAGGGCTCGCCCATGTAGAGGCCGTCGAGCCACATCTGCGAAGGGTAGACCTGCTTGTGCCAGAACCCGCCCTCGGACGTGCGCGGGTGCGTGCGCAACTGGTCGCGCAGGTGTGCGGCCGCCTTCGCGTACTTCTCCTGCCCCGTCACCTTGTAGAGCAGGAGCAGGAGACGGCCGGACTGCACGTTGTCGATGTTGTACTCGTCCTTTTTGTACGTCCTGATCGTGCCGTCGTCGGCCACGAACTTGTCGACGACGCGCTTGATGTATTCGAAGTAGCGCCCTTCGCCGGTGTTGAGCCAGACGGCCTCGACGCCCGTGAGCGCCACGCCCTGCTCGTATGTCCACCTGTCCGGCCGCGACGGGTCGCTCTTCACGGCCTCCGGCCAGAGCGTCATAACCGTCGTGGCCATCCGCTGGGAGAGGGGCGCGGCCGACTGCCCGCGCGCGGCACCGGCGCAGGCGGAAAAGATGATGAGAGCGACGATAAATTTCGCCTTGAGACTCAAAGGGACACCCTCCGTAAAAGAACTTCGCTGTTAGCGTGAATAACCAATCCGGGAGACGGAACTTTTCACAGCCCAGCCTGCAAAAGCCTCAAAACCGTTAAATGGTTAGACCTTTAGAGCTGGGTACGAAATAAAACATTCGACAAAACATAAAATTGTTTGTAGAATGCGGCAGTCATTGAAAAAAGCCCGGCTGATTGATTTTACCGTGCCTTAAAATCCTCGCCGCCGTGGTCAAAATAAATTCCCAACAGGACAAATGGTATGACCGATTTGAATCACGACATGTTCAAGACCATCGACCCCGAACGTCGCGGCACCACCTCGGAAGAGGTCATCTCTCAACTCCGCGAGATGATTCACCGCGGCGACCTGCGCCCCGGCGACCGCCTCCCGCCCGAGCGCGACCTCGCCAAGATGCTCGGCGTCAGCCGCCCGACCCTGCGCGCGGGCATCCGCTCCCTCGCGGCCGTCGGCGTCCTACAGTCGCGCCAGGGCGCGGGCACCTTCGTCGTCAAGGCCGACGGGCCGCCCTCGCTCGACAGCAGCCCCCTGCGCCTGATGGCCTCGCTCCACGGCTTCACCTCGGCCGAGATGTTCGAGGCGCGGCAGGCCCTTGAGATGGCCGTCGCCGGGCTCGCCGCCGAGCGCGCCACCGGCGATCAGATGGCGACGATGGCCGAAGAGGTGGCCGGCATGTTCGCCTCGCTCGACGACCCCGAACAGTTCCTCGTCCACGACGTGCGCTTCCACCAGACGGTGGCGGCCGCCTCGGGCAACCGCATCCTCACGTCTTTGATGAACATGGTGGCGACGATCCTCTTCGACACGCGCATCAAGACCGTCAAGCGCGCGACCGATTTGAAGGAGTCGGCCGAGATGCACCGCCACGTCTACCGGGCCATCCGCGAGCACAACCCGGACGCCGCGCGCCAGGCCATGAGCGCGCACCTCTCGAAGGCGCAGAAGGCTTGGGAGGCGGAGGCGGTCGAGACCCACGGCTTCGGCAACGACGACTCCGAAGGCAACGGCGCCGGCCTCGCGCCCTAACGCGCGACGCGGGCGCCTCCGCCCTTCATCACCCTTTCGACTTCCGAGAGCGTCGCCATCGTCGTGTCGCCCGGCGTGGTCATCGCGAGCGCGCCGTGCGCCGCCCCGCACTCGACGGCCCACTGCGGCCCGCGCCCCGTCAGGAAGCCGTAAATCAGACCCGACGCGAACGAGTCGCCGCCGCCGACGCGGTCGAAGATTTCGAGGTTCTCGCGCGTCTGCGACTGGTAGAGTTCGCCGCCCGCGTAGCAGACCGCGCCCCAGTCGTTGGCGGTCGCGGTCTTCGCGTTCCTGAGCGTCGTCGCGACGACCTTGAAGTTGGCGAAATCGCCGACGGCGCGCTCGATCATCTTCCGGAAGTTGCCCACGTCGAGCTTCGAGTGGTGCTCGTCCAGCCCCTCGACCTCGAAGCCGAGGCAGGCGGTGAAGTCCTCCTCGTTGCCGATCATCACGTCAACCAGAGACGCCAGCTCGCGGTTGACCTCGCGCGCGCGCCCCTTCCCGCCGATGGCCTTCCAGAGCGAGTCCCTGTAGTTCAGGTCGTACGAGATGACGGTGCCGTGCCTCTTCGCCGCCTGCATCGCCTCGCGCGCGACCGCGGGCGTCGTCTCGGAGAGCGCGCAGAAGATGCCGCCGGTGTGGAACCAGCGCGCGCCCTCGCGCCCGAATATCTGCTCCCAGTCGATGTCGCCCGGCTTGAGCTGCGAGACGGCCGTGTGGCCGCGGTCGGAGCAGCCGAGCGCGGCGCGCACGCCGAAGCCGCGCTCGGTGAAGTTGAGTCCGTTGCGCACCGCGCGCCCGACGCCGTCGTACTTGCGCCAGAGGACGTGCGACTGGTCGACGCCGCCCTGGTAGATCAAGTCCTGCACGAGACGGCCGACGGGGTTGTCCGCGAGGGCCGTGACGACGGCCGCGTCGAGGCCGAAGCAGCGCTTCAGGCCCCGCGCGACGTTGTACTCGCCGCCGCCCTCCCACGCCTGAAAGGTGCGCGTCGTGTGGACGCGCCCCTCGCCCGGGTCGAGCCTGAGCATCACCTCGCCCAGGGAGACCACGTCCCAGCGGCAGTTCTCCTTCGCCTTAACCTTCAACACGTCCGTCATCTCTCCCCTCAGGCCGCCTCGGCCTCGACGTTCGCCGGCTGGAGCCGCGGCGCGAGGAGGTGGATGACGAGCAGCGCGATCAGGTAGGCGCTGCCCGCGATGAGGAAGATGGGGTAGTACGAGCCGGTGTACTGGAGGATGAGGCCGACCGTGGTGGCGATCAGCATCCCGCCGATGGAGCCGGCCATGCCGCCGATGCCGACCACCGAGCCGACCGCGCGCCGCGGGAACATGTCCGACGCCATCGTGAAGATGTTCGCGCTCCACCCCTGGTGCGCCGCCGCCGCCAGCGAGACGAGCGCGACCGCGACCCACAGGTTCGAGGCGTTGGCCGCGAAGATAATCGGCACGACGGCGAGCGCGCAGATGAGCATCGCCGTCTTGCGCGCCTTGTTGACCGTCCAGCCGCGCTTGATGAGCGTGCCCGAGAGCCAGCCGCCGCCGATGGAGCCCACGTCGGCCGCGACGTAGATGACGACCAGGGGCAGCCCGATCTGCGTGATGTTCAGCCCGTAGTTGGTGTTGAGGAACTTCGGCAGCCAGAAGAGGTAGACCCACCAGATCGGGTCGGTCAAAAACTTGCCGACGGCGAAGGCCCACGTCTGCCGGTGCGGGATGAGCCGCGCCCACGGAATCTTCGTCATCGGCTCGGCCGGGTCAGACATGATGTGTGCCAGCTCGCCCTGCGAGAGTTTCGGGTGCTCCTCGGGGCGGCGGTACACCGCCAGCCAGAAGACGAGCCAGATGAAGCCCAGCAGGCCGGTGATGATGAACGCCCACTGCCAGCCCCAGTTGATGGCGATGTAGGGCACGGCGAGCGGGGCCGCGATGGCGCCGACGTTCGACCCCGAGTTGAAGATGCCCGTGGCGAGCGCGCGCTCCTTCTTCGGGAACCACTCCGCGACGGTCTTGATCGAGGCCGGGAAGTTTCCCGCCTCGCCGAGGCCGAGGAAGAAGCGCGCGATGCCGAAGCCGAAGGCCGAGCGCGCCAGTGCGTGCCCCATCGCCGCGAGCGACCAGAAGACGATGGCGAACGAGAAGCCCTTGCGCGTCCCGAACCTGTCCATCAGGCCGCCGACGACGAGGAGCCCGAGCGCGTAGGCCGCCTGGAAGGCCGTGTTGACCAGGCCGTACTCGGCCTCGTTCCAGCCGATGGTGGCCTTGAAGCCCTCGTCGGTGGCGAGGATGCCGAGCACCTGCCGGTCGACGTAGTTGATCGTCGTCGCGAAGAAGAGCAGCGCGCAGATGACCCAGCGGTATCGCCCGATGCGGCCGCCGATGCCCTCGGCCGCGGCGACGGCGGCCCCCGTCACGCTCGCCCCCGCCGACTGCGGCGGCGCGACTTCCGACTGCGACTTCGGGTAAGCGGTTTCTCTAACCGGTTTGCTTATCTCGCTCATATTCTTTTCTCGCAAAGAAGGGAAGGTTTAACTCCGCGCCCGTGTACTCAGAGGGAGAGCACGTCGGGCGAAAGGTACTCACGCCCTCCGACTCGGACGGGGATTTGGGGCCAGTCAGGGGATTGGGTTATTACCTCTACACCTTCGGCCGAGACGATGCAAGTCTCCTCGGCCTTCGAGCCGGTGACCGTCGGGTTCCAGGCGAAAGCCTGGTTCGGCTCAACAGTCTCCGCGCTCGCGGGGTGCGCCACCCAGTCGCGCGTGCGGTAGCCGGCCGCGCCGCCCTGGTGGTGCAGACGCTCCTCGCCGGGAAAGCCTTCCCCGGCGTAAGCGTCGGCCGCGACCCTGTAAAGCTCCGAGCCGACGGCGCCCGGCCGGGTCGCTGCCAGCAGCTTCGCGTTGACGCGCGCCGAAGCGTTCATGCGGCGCCTCAACTCCTCCGGCACCTCGCCCGCGCAGACGATGCGCGAGAGTGAGGCGATGAGACCCTGCCGGCGCGCGCAGGTGACGAGCATCACGACGCGCCGCCAACTCTTTTCCGTGGGGACGGGGTGCCTGAACTTCGCGATCCGCTCGTCCGCCGCGACCAGCGTCACGACCGAGCGCATCCCGCGCGCGGCCAGCGCGTCGCCCAGACGGCGCGCGACTTCATTCTCGCCCACACCCGGCGTGAGCGACCTCGCCACCTCTCCCAAAACTTCGCCCGCGTCGCGCCCGAGCCGCCCGAACCTCTCCGACTCGGGCGGCGTGAGCTGATACCGGCAGCGTGAGACGGCCCCGTCGATGGCCCTCCCGTTCGGGCTTAAGGGCAGGTCTGAGCCGAGCGGGGCGCCGCCGCCGACGACCTTCGCCGCGAGGTCTGCGAGGAAAGTCGGCGAAGCCTTCTCCTCCTCCCAGCCGAACTCGACCGGCTCGAAGTCCGCCCCCGCCAGCTCCTCTTCCAACATGCGGGCCAACTCGATGCGGCTCGCGAGCACGAACCGCCTCCCGTCCGCGCCGACGACGAGCGCGCACGCGCCCTGCTCCCGGCTCGTGTCGATGCCGTTATCCCCCCCGGCCGTCAGCCACGCGAAATTCGGCTGCGCGACCAACGCCACGCCGCCCAGCCCCTCCGCCGCCAACATCCGCGTCAGCCGTTCGGTCTTCTCGGATATCTCCGCGTTCTTGTCCATGACCTTAAGACTTTATCGAGTGCGCTCTTACCTATTAACGCCGCTGGCGAGGAAGCCGCCGTCCACGGCGATGATCTCGCCGGTGACGAAGCTCGACGCGTCGGAGGCGAGGAACACCGCGGCGCCGGCCAGCTCTTCGACCTTGCCGAAGCGGCCCATCGGCGTCCGCATCAGAAACTCGCGCCCGCGCTCCGTCCCGTCGAGCAGGTGCTCGTTCATCCGCGTGCGGAAGACGCCCGGGGCGATGGCGTTGACGTTGACCCCGCTCTGCGCCCACTCGATGGCCAGCGACTTCGTCAGCGACGCGACCGCGGCCTTGCTCGCCGAGTAGGCCGCGACCTCCGCCAGCGCCACGAAAGAGGAGAGCGAGGCGATGTTGATGACGCGGCCGTAGCCGCGTCCGAGCATGTGCCGGCCGAATATCTGACAGGCGCGCAGCGTGCCCGTCAGATTCGTCGCGATGACCTCCTCCCAGTCCTCCTCCGTAAAATCCACGGTCGGCGCGCGTATCGTCCGGCCGGCCGAGTTGACCAGGATGTCCACCTTCCCGAACGTCTCGACGGCGGCCTCAAGCACCCCGCGTATCGAGCCGCGTTCGGAGACGTCCGAAGTCATGCGCAGCGTACGGCACCCGCGCCCCTCCAGCTCCGCGGCCACCGCCTCGACGCGCTCGCCGCACCGGGAGGTGGCGACCACGTCGGCGCCAGCCTCCGCCAGCCCGTGCGCGATGGCGCGGCCGATGCCGGACGTGCCGCCGAACACCACCGCCACCTTGCCGCCGAGTTCAAAAGGGGCGTAGCTCATCTACACGCTTCCAACCCGTGTGCGCGGCCGCCTCGTGCGTGGGCTCGGCCGCAGATTCAGCTAATCCGAGAAGGCCGGCGAGCTACGCGGGGAATCGACGGCCTCGGGCCTGGGTCATATTTTAAGAAGGTAATACCAATTAACCGGCTAGCGGTTATTGTGTAACACCACTCCGCGATTCCTGTCAAGTCTATTTCCGGCGGGCCTCTCCGTTTCTCTCACGATTTCCCGAGTTGTCGTATTTTACCTTGCCTTACCAATGACGTTTATGGTAAATACTGTCCGCGTATTGATTAAGTGGTTAGACCACTCGCCGCAACTTTGTTTCTGAGACTCGGCTTCTGTCGCGGAGGCTATCCGCCCAAAGGGCGTTTTTAGCAACAGGGAAGGGATAAGTTTTGTCAGCTCCCAAACAAAATCATTTCGAGAGAAGGGTCGTGGGCCGCAACGTCTGGCTCGGCCGCGCCGACTCCGGCGTGGCCGCGGCCCGGGTTCGTTCCATCGACTACGAAGTCCTCCCTACGGAGGAGTCGGTCAGCCGCGCGCAGTGGGAAGAGATTCGGCGCGCGGCGCGCGAGAAGGAGGGCGACCTCGTCATCATCCTGCTCGGCGGACGCGGCCAGCAGGCCATGTACAAGCAGGTCGCGGAGATCGCCCGCACCGCGGAGGCCGACGGGGTGCTCGGCCGCCTGCACGTCTTCACGCAGGACGCGCTCGCGCCGATGCGCATGGACAACGGCTTCAGCTTCGTGCGCGACTTCGAGCGGCTGCTCGGCGAAGACTTCTTCAGGAAGGTGAAGAGCTTCACCTCGATGCGCACGGACACGGACGACCTCGAAGGCGAGCTGGCGCGCTACCTTGAGAAGCTCGACGCCCTGGGCGGCATCGACATCTTCTTCCTCGGGATGGGGCCGGAGCCGGGCGAGGCTTCGCACCTCGCGTACATCAAGCCGGGCTCGGGCGCCGCGGCGGGCGACCTCGCGGGCGTCATCCCGATCTCTCCGTCCATCCTCGAACACCACATCAGCAAGTTCAAGGTCGGCGGCAGCCGCGTCACGCCCGAAGACGAGGCGGAGTGCCGCGCGGCCTCTTACATCCTGACGCTCGGGCCGGCCGCCATCCTCGGCGCGCGCCGCATCGTCCAATCAATCGTGGACGCCTCGACTTCGCCGGCCAAGCCCGCGAGCTACAAGCGCCTGCTCGAAACGGAGATTTCCGAAGACCCGGCGGAGCGCTCGCGACAGCTCGACGAGAACCCGGGGCTCTGGCTGCGGCTTCACCCGAACGTGAGGTCTCTGATCCTGCCCGACGTGCTGCAAGCCTGAGCGAACGTACGCGGTTAAGTTTTCATAATGCCCGGCACCACCCCTACGCAGGCCCCGCCCATCGGCGACTACGCGATCATCGTCTCTCCGGAAGACAACCTCGCGGTCGTCAAGGAGCCGACCGCGCCGGGGCTTGAGGTGGCGCTGCCCGGGGGCCGGGTCGTGCGCGTCAACGATTCGGTCGCGCCCGGC
The DNA here is from genome assembly GCA_036389235.1 of Pyrinomonadaceae bacterium. Taxonomy (GTDB): domain Bacteria; phylum Acidobacteriota; class Blastocatellia; order Pyrinomonadales; family Pyrinomonadaceae; genus QHXN01. The sequence goes on from DASVQJ010000070.1 coordinate 18,043, forward strand.
CACCGCTTCGCCACGCGCGACATCCCTGCGGGCGAGTTCGTCCTACAGTACGGCCACCCCATCGGCACGAGCCTCGGCATACGCGAGGGCGACATGATCTCGCACGCGAACATGACGGACGACGTGCCGGTCGTCCGCGACCTGCCCGAAGACCTCTACAACCCGCCGCCCGACTACATCCCCGAGCCCGAGCGCGCGACCTTCAAGGGCTTCCGGCGGCCGGACGGGCGCGTCGGCACGCGCAACTTCGTCCTCGTCGTGCCGACCTCGATGTGCGCGAGCCACGAGGCGCAGCAGATCGCTTTGATGGCGGAGTTCCTGCACTACAAGCGCGAGCGCTTCCCGAACGTGGACGGCGTCGTCGCCATCCCGCACAACAAGGGCTGCGGCTGCCAGGACGGCTCGACCATCGACGTGATGCTGCGCACGCTCTCGAACTACGCCGACCACCCGAACGTCGGCGGCGTCGTGCTGTTGGACTTGGGTTGTGAGAAGACCAACCTCGCGCGCGTGGAGAAATACCTGCTCAAGCGGGAGAAGGCTTTCGACAAGCCCGTCGCCAAGATCGGCATTCAGGAAGTCGGCGGCACGCAGGCGGCCATCGAACAGGGTTTGAGGGAGGTCGAGCGGATGCTCCCCGAGGTGAACCGCATCGAGCGCGAAGAATGCCCTGTGAGCGAGCTTGTGCTCGGCGTGAAGTGCGGCGGCTCCGACGGCTTCTCCGGAATTTCCGCGAACCCCGGTCTGGGCCGGGCCGCCGACACGCTCGTGCGCTCGGGCGGCACGGTTCTCATCACGGAGGTTCCCGAGTTCTGCGGCGCCGAGCACATCGTCGCGCACCGCGCGAAGGACGCGGAGACGGGGCGCGCCGTCTACCGCATGATCGACTGGTACAAGGAGTACGCCTCGAAGTTCGGCGCCGTGCTCGACCAGAACCCGAGCCCCGGCAACGTCGCGGGCGGGCTGCTCAACATCACCATCAAATCTTTAGGCGCGATGTCGAAGGCGGGCACGACCCGCGTCGAGGGCGTCGTCGAATACGCCGAGACGCCGAAGGGGAGGGGACTGCACCTGATGCAGGGGCCGGGCTACGACCAGGAGTCCACGCCGGGCCTTGTCGCGGCCGGCGCGACCGTCATCGTCTTCACGACGGGGCGCGGGACGACCATCGGGAACGCCATCGCGCCCGTCGTCAAACTCGCCTCCAACGACGCCGTCTTCAGACGCATGTCGCGCGACATAGACCTCTCGGCCGGCGGCGTCCTCGACGGCACCGAGACCATCGACGAGGTCGGCGCGCGCGTCTTCGAGCACGTCCGACGGGTCGCGGGCGGCGAAGTGCTCGCCCTCGCCGAAGAGCACAAGCACAGGGAGTTTCAGTTCTGGGCCGAGCAGACCGTCTCTTTATGAAAGTCAGGTCAGAACCACCCGCGGTAGCGGGTGGGCGTTTGCAATCAGACAGGCTCGTATGACATAGGCCCACCCGCTACCGCGGGTGGTTCTGACCTTTATGAGCAAAGGGTATTGGAGCAGTCATGCCTATCAGGAAAGACGCAGCCGCATCCACGGGGGTCATCGACGCGCCGGAGCCGCGGGCTCAGGCCAACGGGCACGAGCCGCAGGTTCCGGCGAAGGCGACGGTGATGTTGCTGCGTCTGCTGCGCGCGGCACAGCCCGTCTCGCGCGCGGAGCTGGCGCGCCGCGTGGGCGTGAACCGCAGCACGGTCACCGACGCCTTCAAACAACTGATTGCGGCCGGCGTCGTGCGCGAGGAGCCGGCGGAGCAGCCCGCGCCGGGCGCGAACCGCGCGCTCGGCCGGCCCGCGCTCGCGCTCTCTTTCAACGACGAGTACGGCTACTTCGTCGGCGTCAACATAGGCGTACGCCGCTCGACGGTCGGGCTCGCCACGCTGACGGGCCACGTCTTCGCCGAGGAGGAGTTCGAGACTCCCCCCGAGCCGTCCGACGCGCTCGCCCTGATTAGAACCAACATCACAGGGCTGTGCGCGCGTGCGCGCGGCCGGAGGCTGAGGGCGATAGGCGTGAGCGTCCCCGGGCCTGCGGACGCGTCGAGAGAGAGGATCGTCTACGCGCCCCACCTCGGCTGGCTGGACGTTGACGTGGCGGGGGCTCTGCCGTTCGGCGCGGAGGGCGTCCCGTGCCTCGCGGGCGAGCGCGTGCGCGTGGTCGTCGAGAACGACGCCACGGCGTCGGCGCTCTACGAGCTGCGCCTGCGTCTGGGGCGTGACGAGTCGGAGCGCCTGGACGATTTCGTCCTGGTGAGGTCGGGCACGGGGTTGGGCGTCGGGCTCGTGCTCGGCGGCGAGGTCTTCCGCGGCGACGCCATCGGCGAGGGGCTCGCGGGCGAGTTCGGGCACATGACCATCGTCGCGGGCGGCAAGCCCTGCGTCTGCGGCAACCGCGGGTGCTGGGAGCGCTACGCCTCTGCGTCGGCCGCCGCCTCGCTCTACGTGGGCGAGCGTGTGCAGTTGGGCGGGCAGGCGGCGCCGCGCTTCGTCGAGATCGTGGCGCGCGCCGAAGGCGGCGAGCTGCGCGCGCAGCGGACGCTTGAGCGCGTCGGCGAGTACCTCGGCATCGGCATCGGGAACGTCATCATGGGGCTCGGCGTGACGCGCGTCATCGTGAGCGGCCGGCTGGTCTACGGCTGGAAGTTCATGCGCGAGCAGATTAATAACGCCGTGGCGCAGAGCATGGCGGGCCGCCTCCACGGCTGGTCGGTCGAGCCCGGCGAGGCCACCGGCGCGGGCCTCGGCGGCGCGCTCGAAGTCGCGGCCGAAGGCTTCATCACTACGGGACTCGTATAGGTCGATGCGTCAGTTAATCATAAGCTTCATCACCCTCCTGACACTCCCTTGCTTTCAGGCCGTGACGTTTGCGCAGGCCCCCGCCGCACAGCGCGGGCGCGCGGCCTCCAGAGTGTGGGCGGCGGACAACGGCGACGGGACGTACAAGAACCCGGTCATCCACGCGGACTTCTCCGACCCGGACGCGGTGCGCGTGGGCGAAGACTTCTACATGACGGCGTCGAGCTTCAACGCGGCGCCGGGTCTGCCCGTGCTGCACTCGAAAGACCTCGTCAACTGGACGGTCGTCGGCTACGCGCTGCGCCGGCAGCCGCCCTTCGACGTTTTCGACAGGCCGCAGCACGGCAACGGCGTCTGGGCTCCGGCGATTCGACACCACGAAGGCGAGTTCTACATCTACTACCCGGACCCCGACCGCGGCATCTACGTCGTCAAGGCGAAGGACGCGGCCGGGCCTTGGACGGAGCCGCTGCTCGTCAAGGAGGCGAAGGGCTGGATCGACCCGTGCCCCCTGTGGGACGAGGACGGGCGCGCGTACCTCGTGACGGGCGTCGCGGCCAGCCGCTCGGGCGTCAAGAGCATCCTCGTCGTCAGCCGCATGAGCCCGGACGGCACGCGGGTTTTAGACGACGGCGTGATCGTCTTCGACGGGCACGACAAGCACCCGACGGTCGAGGGGCCGAAGTTCTACAAGCGGAACGGCTACTACTACATCTTCGCGCCGGCCGGCGGCGTCGAGACCGGCTGGCAGTTGGCGCTGCGGTCGAAGAACGTCTACGGCCCTTACGAGGAGCGCACCGTGCTCGCGCAGGGCAAGACCAACGTCAACGGGCCGCACCAGGGCGCCTGGGTCGAGACGCAGGCGGGCGAGTCCTGGTTCCTGCACTTTCAGGACAAGGGGGCGTACGGGCGCGTCGTCCACCTTCAGCCGATGCGCTGGTCGAATGACTGGCCGTCGGTGGGGGTTGACCCGGACGGCGACGGGACGGGCGAGCCGGTGTTGACCTTCAAGAAGCCGAACGTGGGCAGGGCTTGGCCCGTCTCGACGCCGCCCGACTCGGACGAGTTCGACGCGCCCGGACTCGGTCTCCAATGGCAGTGGCACGCGAACCCGCAGCCGAACTGGGCCTTCCCTTCGGGGCCGCTCGGATACCTCAGAGTCTTCAACACGCCTCTGCCCGAGGGCCACAAGAACCTCTGGGACGTGCCCAACCTGCTCTTGCAGAAGTTCCCCGCGCCGGAGTTCACGGCGACGACGAGGCTCACCTTCACGCCGCGCACGGACGACGAGAAGACGGGGCTGCTGGTGATGGGGATGGACTACGCCTACCTCTCCGTCAGGAAGCGGCCCGAGGGCCTCTTCGTCTCGCAGGTCGTCTGCAAGGACGCGGACAAGCAGGGCGCGGAGCGCGAGGGCGCGGGCGTGCCCCTGAAGGGTAACACCGTCTACCTGCGCGTGAAGGTTTCTGAGGGCGCGGTCTGCAACTTCAGCTACAGCGTGGACGGCAAGACTTACACGCCCGTCGGCGAGCCCTTCACGGCGAAGCCGGGGCGCTGGATAGGCGCCAAGCTCGGCCTCTTCGCCTCTCGCGTCGGCAAGACGAGAGAGTACGGGTATGCGGACTTCGATTGGTTCAGGTTCGAGTAGTCCCCGGCCTGTGTCTGAAGTAAAGGGCGATTAACCACAGAGGCACGGAGGGCACGGAGGGGGCACAGAGGGTTGAACTCTGTGCCCCCTCCGTGCCCTCTGTGCCTCCGTGGTTAACTCACTTCACGTCATCCTCCGGAAACGCTAAAACTTAATGCGTGTCCTTCATTTCTTGGGGCTCCACCCGTCGGCGCCGGCGAGAACTTTCTGCGGTTTGATGGCTTTGGCCTCGGCCTTCGCCAGCCTGCGAGCCCACCGGACACGCGAGTCCGGCTTCGCGCCGGGGCCGGTGCTGCCGGACTCGGCGTAGCGCGCGGTCTTCTCGCGGTCGGGAAAGTTCCAGTTGTGCCAGCCTTCGGGAAGGCCCACCCGCTACCGCGGGCGGTTCTGACCTGTATTACTGCGCCGCCTGCGGCGAGTTGAGGCTGCGCCCCTTCTTGGCCGGCTCGATGGTGACGTTCTCGAAGCTGAAGGAGCCGGCGTGGTTCAGGACTTCGGTCGCCTCGACGCCGCGGAAGGTGCAGTTGCGGAAGCGTATGTCGTCGATGACGACGCCGGGGAAGCCGACCACCCACATGACGCGCGGGCTCGAACGGCTCGTCACGTTCTCGATCTGGACGTTGCGCACGACCGGCTTGTAAGGCCCCTTGTCGCCCGTGTCGTAGAGCAGGTCGATGGTCAGCACGGCCTCCGCGACGCGCCCCACCTCGACGTTGCGCATGAAGACGTTTTCGAGGACGCCGCCGCGGATGGCGTTCGACTTGAAGCGCAGCGCGCGGTCGAGGTTCGGGCTGTCCATCTTGCAGTCCTCGACGAAGACGTTGCGGCAGTCGCCCGAAATCTCGCTGCCGATGACGACGCCGCCGTGCCCGTCCTTCATCGTGCAGTTGCGGACGATGATGTTCTCGGAGGCGACGCCGACCCGGCGGCCGTCGTCGTCGCGCCCCGACTTGATGGCGATGCAGTCGTCGCCCGTGTCGAAGACGCAGTCCTCGATCAGCACGTCCTTCGAAGACTCGGGGTCGCAGCCGTCGTTGTTCGGGCCGTGGGTCTTGATGTTGAGGCCGCGGACGGTGACGTTCTGCGAGAGGACTGGGTGCACCTCCCAGAAGGGCGAGTTGACGATGGTCACGCCCTCGATGAGGATGTTGCGGCTGCGGTAGGGCTGTATGAAGGGCGGGCGTAAGAAATGGCCCTGCCCGAAGACGCGCCGGCTGACGGGGACGCCCGTGTTGCCCATCTCGCGCAGGCGGCGCACGTCCGCCGACGCGGGCGAAGGGTTCGAGCCCTGACGCCGCGCCCACTTCCACCAGTTATCGTCGGACGCGCCGCCGTCGAGCGTGCCGCGGCCTGTGACGGCGATGTTCTGCTGCTCGAAGGCGTAGATGAAGGGCGAGTAGTTCATCAACTCCGTCCCCTCCCAGCGCGTGAAGACGAGCGGGTACTTCGCGGGGTCGGTGAAGAACCTCAGCGTCGCGCCTTCCGAGACGTGCAGGTTGACGTTGCTCTTCAGGTGTATCGCGCCCGTCGTGTAGACGCCCGCCGGGACGACGACGCGCCCGCCGCCCGCGCGGTTGCACGCCTCAATCGCCTTGCGTATCGCTTCCGTGTTGTCGAAGTCGCCGCCCGCGCGCGCGCCGAAGTCCTTGATGGGGAAATCGCGCGCGGGGAACTTCGGCGGGCGTATGCGCGCGAGGATGGAGGGCACGGCGTCCCAGCCGACGGTTCGACGCGGGCCGTTCGCGCGCTGACTCCTGTTAGGGCGTGTCTCGCGCTGCGCGGCGTCCGCCGCGGGCATCTGGAACAGGAAAGCGCCGAGGAGCAGAACCGCCGCGGCGGTGCAACTGAGCGAACGTCGCATGGATGTCTTCACCTCTTGTTCAAAGGGCCTTCGTTTGTTCGGTTTGGGCCGAATGATAGCAGAAAGGGGAGGGGAGTCGCGTGCGTTTCCGCGCCTCAAGGGGCCGGGTTTTCGACCGCGTGTGTGCCCTTCCGAAATCGACCATAACCCTCATGCTTCAATTTTTGCGGCAAATTCGCCGAAACGGGTGAACCTCAAATTGGTCTGACCCTTATGCGGCCGATTCGAGATTTGGTCGGTAAACAAATTAACACAAACTGCCGCCCCCCGGGCAATCAAAATTCGTCTGAAGGCATCATAAATCGAAATTTTTCCGAACTGTCGGCGGAATGTTCCTTGACTTCGATTTTCGGCACGTGTTATACGTTTGCGCGAATTGGTGCTTACCATTTTGTTGACCGTTCATAATTTGGCTACCCAATTCCCGTTTTTATTACACACGACCCGGCCGTCCCCCCAAGGCGAGCGCGAAGTCCGGCACTAAACCCTTCAAAAAGGACAAGGACGTTGACGATGAAAGCTTTCAGGACTCTCCTTCTGTGCGCCGCACTGCTCGGCGTCGCCGCACTCATGCTACCTCTCGTCGCCGGGGCCGCCGGCAACACGCTCCTCAACGACCTCTTCGCCGACGGCAGCAGCGTCAACCAGGCGCTGCCGAACTCGGCCCGGATTTTCAAAGGGCGTTCGACGACGACGCGCACGGACGCCGTCGGCTCCGTCACTTTCGACATGGTCGGGACGGGCAGCAACTCGGAAGCCTTCTGGGGCTACTTCACGAACTCGGGCTCGCCCGTCACGCTCGGCGTCGGCGACAAGCTCTCGGTCGCGGGCACCTTCACGCTGACCGGCTTCGTGGGCGGCGGGCAGGACGTGCGCTTCGGCGTCCTCAACAGTCTGGGCACGCGCAACGCCAACGACCTGACCGGGGGCATGAACGACGCGACCTTCGCGGGCGACCCCGGCTACGCGCTCGGCTTCGCCGCCAGCGGCACCGGCTCGCCCTTCACCATCTACCGGCGCACGAACCTCAACGTCAACAACGTCTTCAACACCTTCGGCGACTTCGCGGCGATTACCGGCACGGGGGCCACCGCGCGGCAGCCGCTCACCAACGGCACGCCCTACACGCTGACCTACACCATCGAGCGCCTGACCTCCACCGACACGAAGATATCCGTCTCCGTGACGGGCGGGACGCTCAACAACCTCAACTACACCTCGACCGAGTCGAGCGCGACGCCCAACACGGCCTTCGACTACTTCGCCTTCCGCGTCGGCGGCTCCAGCTTCGCGCAGAAGATCGCGTTCACGAACTGGAAGGCCGAGCATACGCCGTCGCTGCCGGTCATCACCTCGCAGCCGCAGCCGACGAACCTCACGGTTCAGGTCGGCAGCAACGTCACGATGTCGGTCGCCGCCAGCGGCAACTCTCTCGCGTACCAGTGGCAGCGCAACGGCGCCGCCATCGCCGGCAACGCCTCGGCCACGACGCCGACGCTCAACCTGACCAACGTGCAGCTCTCCGACGCGGGCAGCTACACGGCGCTCGTCAGCAACGCGAGCGGCGGCGTCACGAGCCAGCCCGTCACGCTCAACGTGAGCGTCGACCCCGTCCCGCCGCCGCCCTCCATCACGACGCAGCCCGCGAACACGAACGCCCCCGTCGGGACGCCTTCGAGCCTTTCGGTCGCGGCGACGGGCAACGGCCTCTTCTACCAGTGGTTCAAGAACGGCGCGCTGATCCCGGGCGCGACGCAGGCCACGCTTCCTTTTGCGTCCGCACAGGTCGCGGACTCGGCCGACTACTACGTCGTCGTCAGCAACTCCAGCGGCAGCGTCACCAGCTCGACGGCCAAACTGCTCGTCGTCTCGACCATGCAGGCGACCGGCTTCGCCCCGTCGAACTACGCCTCGGGCGTGGACGTGGACGCGCCGCTCTACCTGACCTTCAACCAGCCGCCCACGGTCGGCTCGACGGGCCGCATCCGCGTCTACAGCGAGTCCGGCGCGCTCGTCGACACCATCGACCTGAGCGCCACGACGCAGTCGCGCCTGAACGGCACGGTCTCTTTCAACTACCGCCCCGTCATCACGAGCGGCAACACGGCGGCCATCTACCCGCACCAGAAGCTGGCCTACAACACGAGCTACTACGTGACGTTGGAGCCGGGCGTCATCAAGGACGCTTCGGGCGCGCCCTTCGTCGGCTTCGGCGACCCGGCCGTGTGGAACTTCTCGACGAAGACGAGCGCGCCGGCCGCGGGCTCGACCGCGCTGACGGTCGCGGCGGACGGCTCGGGCGACTTCGCCACCGTGCAGGGCGCCGTGGACTTCGTGCCCGCGGGCAACACGAAGCGCGTCGTCATCCTCGTCAAGAAGGGGACTTACACCGAGATCGTCTACGTCGGCTCGAACAAGCCCTTCGTCACCGTGCGCGGCGAGGACAGGAACCTGTCCGTCATCCAGTACGCCAACAACAACAACTTCAACCCGACCTCGACGACGCACCGCGCGATGTTCGGCGTGGACGCCGCCGACTTCACCCTTGAGAACATCACGCTGCGGAACACGACGCCGCAGGGCGGCTCGCAGGCCGAGGCTTTCCGCGGCAACAACAACCGCATCGTCTTAAACCGCGTCAGCCTCTACAGCTTCCAGGACACGCTGCTGCTTCAGGGCCAGTCGAACCAGGGCGGCTTCGTCGCCGACAGCTACATCCAGGGCGACGTGGACTTCGTGTGGGGCTCGGGCGCGGTCTTCTTCCAGAACACGGAGCTGAAGATGCTCCGCACCGACGCCTTCTTCAACCAGGCGCGGAACGGCTCGGGCCGGAACGGCTACGTCTTCGTCAACTGCAAGTTCACGCGCGACGCGGGCGTCGGCGGCTCTTACCTGAACCGCATCGACCCGGACGACTTCCCGTTCAGCCAGGTCGTCCTCATCAACACGCAGTTGGACGGCGTCCGCGCCGACCCGTGGCAGTTCAACAACCCGTCCCTCGCGGTCAACGCCACGAACTACCCGAACATCCGCATGTGGGAGTACAAGAGCCGCGACCTGGGCGGCAACCTCGTTGACGTGAGCGGGCGCGCGGCCATCTCGCGCCAGCTCACCGACGCCGAGGCCGCGCAGTGGAGCGACCCCTCGTTCGTGCTCGGCGGCTGGGCGCCGCAGACGAAGCTGACGGCCGCCGTCACGCTCTCGAACCTGACGCAGAGCTTCAACGGCTCGCCCGCCGTCGTCACGGCCACGACCGAGCCCGCGGGCCTGCCCGTCACGATCACCTACAACGGCGGCGCGCAGGCCCCGTCGGCCATCGGCACTTACGCGGTCGTCGCCACCGTCAACGACCCGAACTATCAGGGCACCGCGGCGGGCACGCTCGTCATCGACCGCACGCCCGTCACCGTCACGCTCTCGAACCTCCTGCACACTTACGACGGCACGCCGAAGGCCGCGACCGTCGCGACCTATCCCGCCGGGCCTTCGGTCGCGCTGACCTACAACGGCTCGGCCGCGCCGCCGACCGCGGCCGGCACGTACAGCGTCGTCGCCTCGATCAACGACCCCAACTACCGCGGCGGCACCTCCGCCACGATGACCGTCTACGCGCCCGGCACGCAGCCGCTCGCGGCCTTCCCCGGCGCCGAGGGCGCGGGCGCGAACGCGAAGGGCGGCCGCGGCGGCGACGTGTACCACGTCACCAACCTCAACGACTCCGGCGCGGGCTCGCTCCGCGAGGGCATCCGCACGGCCGCGGGGCCGCGCACCATCGTCTTCGACGTGGCCGGCACCATCCACCTCGCCTCGCGCCTGAACATCAACAAGTCTTTCCTGACCATCGCGGGCCAGACCGCGCCCGGCGACGGCGTCACGGTCGCGGGCCACTCGGCGGTCGTCAGCGGCAACAACGTCGTCATACGCTACCTGCGCTTCCGCATGGGCGACCTGAACTGCCCCGCGGTGCAGGACGACGCCCTCTGGGTCGATAGGACTTCGGACGTCATCCTCGACCACGTCTCGGCCTCCTGGAGCGTGGACGAGACGCTGTCGGTCACCGAGTCGAACCGCGTCACCGTGCAGTGGTCGTTCATCACGGAGAGCATGAAGAACTCTTGCCACGAGAAGGGAGCGCACGGCTACGGCTCGCTCATCCGCTACGGCACGGGCCAGGTCACATACCACCACAACCTTTACGCGCACCACGACAGCCGCAACCCGCGCGTGGGCGACAACATCGGCCTCGACTTCGTCAACAACGTCATCTACGACTGGGGCGGGGAGTCCAGCTACAGCGGCCCGGCCGACGAGGGCAGCCCCCGCATCAACTACGTGGGCAACTACCTCGTCGCAGGCCCGATGACGACCCCGGCCAAGCTCCGCGCCTTCAGCAGCGGCGGCGCGACGACGCAAATCTACCAGTCCAACAACCTGCTCGACGGCGACAAGGACGGCGCGCGCGACGGCGTCAACAGCGAGTGGGCCATGTTCATCAACTCCTACACCAAGCGCGAGCCCGCCCGCTTCGAGTTCGCGCAGGTCAACACGCACGACGCGGCGGCCGCCTACGAGCTGGTGCTCAAGACGGCCGGGCACTCGCTCAAGCGCGACCCGGTTGACGAGCGCGTCGCGGGCGAGGTTCGGAGCGAGACGGGGCGCCACATCAACTCGCAGACGGACGTGGGCGGCTACCCCGTGCTCAACCCCGGGCCGGCGCTGAACGACGCGGACAACGACGGCATCCCCGACGTGTGGGAGACCAACCACGGCCTGAACCCGACCGACGCCGCCGACGGCAGCGCCACGGGCGCGGGCGGCTACACGAACCTTGAGCTTTACCTGAACGACCTCGTGCCCGCGCCCGGCATCGACCCCTCGGCCGACACGGTCGCGCCCGTCACGGCGGCCACGCTCTCGCAGGAGCCGAACGCCGCGGGCTGGCACAAGGCCGACGTGACGCTCACGCTCAACGCGGCCGACAACGACGGCGGCTCGGGCCTGCGCGAGATCGTCTACGGCGTCAACGGCGTGTTCGCGCACGCCAGCGGCGCGACCGCCTCCGTCCCCGTCACGGGCGAGGGCACGACCACCGTCGTCTTCTACGCCAAAGACCAGGCCGGCAACGCCGAGGCGGCGCAGACCGTCACGGTCAGGCTCGACAAGACGGCCCCGGTCATCGGCGACGTAACGCGCACGCCGCCCAACGCGAACGGTTGGAACAACACCGACGTCGTCGCCGGCTACGCCGCGACCGACGCCGGCTCCGGCTTCGACTCGGGCTCGACCCTGAATGACTCCGTGACCTTCTCGAACGAGGGCGCGGGCCAGTCACAGACCGTCGCGGTCTCAGACCTCGCGGGCAACGCCGCGAGCACGACCGTCGCCGACGTCAACATCGACAAGACCGCGCCGACGATTGACGCCTCGCGCGTGACGCCGGCCAACGCCGCGGGCTGGAACAAGACGGACGTGCTCGTCGGCTACGCCGCGAGCGACGCCACGTCGGGGCTCGCCGCGAACACGCCCGCGCAGGGCGCCTACACCTTCGCCGCCGAGGGCCTGGGCCAGTCGCACACCTTCACGGTCGAAGACCTCGCGGGCAACACCGCGAGCGCGACCGTGGGCGACGTGAACATCGACAAGACCGCCCCGACGGTCAACGTCGTGCGCCCGGCGGAGGGCGGCTTCTACACGGTCGGCGAGGCGTTGACGGCGGACTTCGCCTGCTCCGACAACCTCTCGGGCAACGCGACCTGCGAAGGCACGGTCGCGGGCGCGAGCCCGCTCGACACGGCGACGGCCGGCGCGAAGACCTTCACGGTCGGCACGACGGACGAGGCCGGCAACCAGACGACGAAGACGGTCAACTACACGGTCGGCTACCGCCTTGAGCCGCTCTACGAGACGGACAAGGCGCACAAGGCCGGCAGCGCCGTGCCCGTCAAGCTGCAACTGCTCGACAACGCGGGCGCGAACCTCTCGTCGGCCGACAGGGTCGTGCGCGCGGTCGGCGTCACGCTCGTCTCGTCGAACGCCAACGGCGAGGCGACCGACGCGGGCAACGCGAACGCCGACCAGAACTTCCGCTTCGACCCGACGCTCGGCGAGACCGGCGGGTACATCTACAACCTCAAGACGACGGGCTACGCCCCCGGCACTTACCAACTCTCCTTCACGGTCGGCGACGACCCGCACGTCTACACGACACAGTTCCAGGTGAGGTAAGACTCGCCTACAGACCAAACTGAAAGGGCTCCGGTTTCGGCCGGAGCCCTTTTTTTTCATCGACCACGCGCCGCACGCGGAGGCGCGTCGGTCACATAACACCTATTATCCGACGTGGAGGGTGTAAAGCGGTTTTCATTTGAGTGGATATGAAGTGAGCTTTCGACACATTAAGGGTGTCTCTCAGGTGTTTCTGAGAAGGGAGACCTTCGGAGCGGTCTGCTTCAGCCGTCGCCGGTGCCGGAGAACGGTCTGCTATACTGGCGGCCAAAATCCGATTTACAAACGTCTGTTCGTCGCCCGTGCGACGGGGCTCGGACCGCGTGAAGGTCAAACGAGAATGAGTGTGTCACAAACTGAGGGGCTTCTCGTCCCTCCTTACGGCGGCGGGCTGGTTAACCTCGTCGCCGCGGACGAAGAGCGGGAGGAGTTGCGCGCGCGCGCGTCTGGTCTGCCCCGGATACAACTGACGCCCCGCAACCTCTGCGACTTCGAGATGCTCGCCGCGGGGGCCTTCTCGCCGCTCGAACGTTTCATGGGGCGCGCGGATTACGAGCGCGTGCTCGAAGAGATGCGTCTGGCCGACGGCGCGCTCTTCCCTCTGCCCGTCACCCTCTCGGCCGGGCGCGACGCGGGGCTGTCGCTCGACGGCGAGGCGGTGCTGACCGACACTTTCAACAACCCCCTCGCGGTCATGCGCGTCGAGGAGATTTACGAGTGGGATCGTGTGCGCGAGGCGCGGCTGGCGTACGGGACGGACGACCCGCGCCACCCGACCGTCGCCGAGATGAACACCTGGGGCGAGTTGTACGTGAGCGGCGCCCTCCGGGCGCTCGCCCTGCCCCTCCACTACGACTTCCGCGCGCTGCGTCTGAGCCCGGCGGAGGCGCGCGCGGCGCTGGCCGCTTTGGGGCGCGCCAACGTCGTCGCCTTCCAGACGCGCAACCCTCTGCACCGCGCGCACGAGGAGATGACCGCGCGCGCCGCGCGCGCCGTGGGCGGGACGCTGCTGCTGCACCCCGTGGTCGGACTCACCAAGCCGGGCGACATCGACCACTACACGCGCGTGCGCTCGTACAGGGTTCTGGCCGAGCGCTACTACGACCCCGCCGCGACGCTGCTCGCCCTGCTGCCGCTGGCGATGCGGATGGCCGGCCCGCGCGAGGCGCTCTGGCACGCACTCATCCGCCGCAACTACGGCGCCAACCACCTCATCGTCGGGCGCGACCACGCGAGCCCCGGGCTCGACTCGCAAGGCCGGCCCTTCTACGGCCCACACGACGCGCAGGAGTTGGTCGCGCGCCACGCCGAAGAGTTGGGCGTCAAGCCCCTTCCCTTCTCCGAGATGGTCTACCTGCCCGACGAAGACCGCTACGAGGAGGCCGCACGCGTGGCGCCGCAGGCGCGCACGGCCTCCATCTCCGGCACGCAGTTGCGCGAGCAGTACCTTGAGGGCGGCCGCAGTCTCCCGCGCTGGTTCACGCGCCCCGAGGTCGCCGCGATACTCGCGCGCGCGCACCCGCCGAGGCACCGGCAGGGGTTCTGCGTCTGGTTCACGGGATTGAGCGGCGCGGGCAAATCGACGACGGCCGAAATCCTTGCCGTCAAGCTGCTCGAACACGGGAGGCAGGTCACGGTGCTCGACGGCGACGTGGTGCGCACGCACCTCTCGAAAGGGCTGGGCTTCGGCAAGGAGGACAGGGACACGAACGTCCGCCGCATAGGGTTCGTGGCGGCCGAGATCGCGCGGCACGGCGGGGGCGTCGTCTGCGCGGCCGTGAGCCCCTACCGCTCGACGCGCAACGAGTGCCGCGCGCTGGTCGGCGCCGAACGCTTCGTCGAGGTCTACGTGGACACGCCGCTGGAAGTCTGCGAGGCGCGCGACACGAAGGGCATGTACGCCCTCGCGCGCGAAGGCAGGATCAAAGACTTCACGGGCATTGATGACCCTTACGAACCGCCGCTCAGCCCCGAACTCGTCATCGACACGGTGGGCCACTCGGCCGAAGAGAACGCGGAGAGGATTCTCGCGCTTCTCGTCCATGCGGGTTTCGTCCGGCACACGCACGAGCAGGAAGAGGAGGGGCTGGTTTGAAGGGCGGCGCCCGCGGGGCCGCGCGGCCGTTCGGAATCGTCGGCTACCTCGTCTGCGCGGCCGGCTTCCTGCTCTGCGTCATCGCCTTCTATCCCGGTTACATGTCGCCGGACTCCATCCGCCAACTGACGGAGGGGCGGGCCTGGAGTTTCACCGACTGGCACCCGCCGCTGATGGCCGCGGTCTGGGGGGTTTTAGACCGCGCCGTCCCCGGCCCGTTCGGGATGCTGCTCCTGCACAACGCGGTCTTCTGGGGCGCGCTCGCCGTCTTCTGGCGTGCGACCTATCGGAGGTCGGTGTGGCTCGGGCTGTGTCTGGTCGGCCTGGGTTTCCTGCCGACGGCGCTGGCGCTGCTGAGCACGGCCTGGAAGGACGTGGGGCTCGGCGCCTCGCTCCTCATGGCCTCGGCGCTCCTCCACACCGCGCGCCGGACGGACTCAAGGGCCGCGCTGCTCTGCTCAATCCCACTGCTTTTCTACGGCTACGGCGTGCGCCAGAACGCGGCCCCCGCCGTCCTCCCGCTCGCCTTGTGGAGCGGCTTCATCGCCCTCCGAGTCTTCGGGGCGCCGCGGGGCAAGGCGGCCGGGCGCGCGCATGCGGCGATGCCTTTCGTCGTCGGCCTCGTCTACTTTCTTCTGCTGACGGCGGCCGTCCTCACGACCACGAGGATTCTCACGGGGGGCCGCAGCTCATACATCTCTCAGGCGGTACTGCTCTACGACCTGGCCGCGGTCTCGAAGGAGAGGGGCGAGGCCCTGTTCCCCGACTACCTCAAGGGGGACGAGAATTTCTCGCTGGAGAGTGCCACCCGGTATTACACGCCGAGGAGCATCGTGCCGCTCTTCCGGGGTGAAGGCACAGGGGTGAGGAGGACGGAGAACCCGGACGAGGTCGCGGCCCTGCGCGCGAAGTGGCTGGAGGTCGTGCCGGCAAATATGTCCGCCTACCTGCGCCACCACTGGGAGACTTTCAAGTGGGTGACCGGCTGGGGCAAGGATGAAGTGTGCCACCCCTACCTCGCCACCAGCCACCGGTTCGGCGGCTATGACGTTAACAACTGGCCCGTCCACAGACTTCTGAGGGCGGTCTTCTGGAAACTCCGGAACACCTTCTTCTTCCGCGGCGTCTGCTGGCTGTTCGCCTCGCTCGCCCTGCTCTGCCTCGCGCTCGTCGGTCGGCTGAAGGGCGAACTTGAGACCGTCTTCGTCCTGTCTCTGAGCGGCTTTCTCTACGGCGCCGGTTACTTCTTCTACGCGCTCGACTGCGACTTCCGCTTCTTCTGGTGGACGGCGCTGGCGTCGCTCGTCGGCCTCTGCCTCGCGGCCTCGTTCGCCTTCGAGCGCTGGCGGAATCGGGGCGCGGCTGCGTCGGGCGGTTGACGACGGCGCGCGCGTCAACGCCGCGCGCGGGAGCCAGAGACTTTGATAATCTCCCACAGGCGCTCCAGGCAGCGCGCCGAAGAGAAGTGCGTGCGGACGCGCCGCCGCCCGGCCTCGCCGAGCGCGGCGGCGTGAGCGGGGTCGCGCAGCAGGCGGAGCATCTCTCTCGACATCCCCTCCACGTCCCCTTCGTCCACGAGCAGGCCGGTCTCGCCCTCGACGATGACTTCGGGGATGCCCGCGTGGCGCGTGGAGACGACCGGCAGTCCGGACGCGCAGGCTTCCTGTATCGAGACCGGAGCCCCCTCGCTGTCGCCCGATTCCGCCCGCACGGAGTGTTGCGCGAAGAGCCTCGCGCGGCGCATCTCTTCGGCGACCGAGTGGTGCGGCAGGCTCCCCGTGAACGTCACGGCGTGCGCGACCGAGAGGCGCGCGGAGAGTTCGCGGCAGCGCGCGAGCAGCGGGCCTTCGCCGATCATGCGCAGTCGCGCCTCGGGGCACGCGCGGAGCGCCCGCGCGAAGGCTTCGAGCGTCAGGTGCGGCGCCTTCTTCTCGACGAAGCGTCCGGCGGCGACGACGAGCGGCGGCGCCGAGGCGGGGTCTGCGCCGTCGAACGTCTCGCAGTCCGCGCCGACCGGGACGTGGTGCGTGCGTTCGGCCGGCGCGCCCATCTCGACGAGCCTGTCTCTCATCAGGCGCGACACGGCGAAGACGCCCGCCGCCTGCCGGAACAGCTCCGGGTAGTCCGGGCCGAAGCGCTGGAGCACGTCCCGCCTGCTCACGTCGTACCCGTGGAAGGAGACGAAGAGCGGCAGGCGGAGTTGTCGGCAGGCGCCCATCACGGCGACCCCGGTCGGCCCGTACTCCGCGAGCACCGCGTCGGCGCGCGTGCGTTCGAAGATGTCCGCGTAGGCCGCGTCGAGGCGTCGGCGGTAGGCCCGTGGGCGGAGCAGACCCAGCGCGCGGTAGTACGCGCGCCCGGCCAGCGCCGTCTCCCAGCGCGAGCCGTCGGCGCGCCACGGCGGCCAGTTGTAGACGTGCGTCGTCTCGGCCGGCAGTCCCGTGACGCGCCGGCGGATGAACGTCTCCGAGTAGTTGAGCTGTCCTCTGGTGACGACGCAGATGCGCATG
The DNA here is from genome assembly GCA_036389235.1 of Pyrinomonadaceae bacterium. Lineage (GTDB taxonomy): Bacteria > Acidobacteriota > Blastocatellia > Pyrinomonadales > Pyrinomonadaceae > QHXN01. The sequence continues at coordinate 35,207 of DASVQJ010000070.1, forward strand.
CGGTGCGGGTCTTCGCGTATAGTCACGCGAGCCAGTGGGAGAGGTCGCGGCCGAGCATGTCCTGAAGCTCTTTGATGTCTTCGCGGTAGACTTCCGTCAACTGCCGGCGCAGCTCGGCGGGGAGCGGCGGCTTCGTCAGATTTTGGCGGCGGAGGCTGTCGCCGACGCGACGCGACCACCGCGCCGGGACGAACGTCTTGACGAGCTCCTTGATGGCGAGCGGCTCCGTGAGGAACACTTGCAGCTTGCGGCTGCGCGGGAGCTTCGACTCGTTGTGCCGCACGGACATGTCGGGGACGAAGGAGTCGTCCACGTTCAGGAAGCGGAAGATGTCCTGCATCAGTCCGACCGGGTCCGCGACGTAGTCTTCGTACAGGTAGATTTTGAGCTGTTCGCGCTCGAAGCGGTCGAAGTAGCGTCTCAGTTGGGCGGCGTAGAAGCCCCTCTGCCGGTAGTGCCAGTGGTGGCTCCAGCCGTCCGCGATGCGTCGCTCCTCGGCGGCGAGGGCTTCGGGGAAGCTGAGACGCTCGCGCCCGTCGCGTCTCTTCATCAGAAATTGCGAGTAGGCCCTGTCGGCCGGGTGCCGGAGAATGGCGATCAGCTTAACGTCCGGGAGGTGATGTCGTATGCGTTCGGCGGCGCGCGGGTAGTACAGGTAGAGGGGACTGGCCTCGCCGCGCGCGGGGAAGTCCGCGCCTTCGGTAAAATGGGCGCGGTAATCCTCCAGGGTTTTGACGGTGGTCGCCATGTCCTCCATGTCGCCCGGCCCGCTGAAGGCCGGCGGCCGATCCTCGAACGGGAAGAATCTGAGTTCCTTCGGCGAACTCGTGAAAATCTGCGGGTGCTGTTTCAGGTAGCGGTGAAGCGCGGTGGTGCCGCTCTTGGCGGCGCCGATGACCAGGAAATTAGGCATGGTCATAAACCCATTCCGTCCCCCTCGTGTCTCTCGGCCTTCTGCGAGCGTCCCGCGATATGTCGACCCCTTCGAGCGGCAAGTTTGACGTCGAGCGCCACCTGCTCGCCGACCAGCCGCCCGCGGAGATGCGCAGCCGCGCGGCCCGCGGCGCGGCCGTCATCCTGCTCTTCCAGGGCTGTAAGTTCGGCCTGCTCTTCGGCGTCAACATAATCTTAGCACGGTTGCTGGTGCCCGAAGATTTCGGGCTGGTGGCCGTCGTCACGAGCGTCGTCGCCGGCTTCTCACTCTTCAACGACTTGAGCCTGCCGATGGCGACCGTCCAGCGCCACGAAATCAACCACGAGCAGGTCAGCCTGCTCTTCTGGATCAACACCCTCTGGGGCTGCGCGCTGGCCGCCGCCGCCGCCGCCACCGCGCCGCTGTTCGCCGGGTTCTACGGCGAGCCGCGCCTGACGCCCATCATCCTGGTGCTCTCGACCGGGTTCGTCTTTTTCGGGGTCGGGAGCCAACACCGCGCGCTGCTCAAAAGGCGTATGCGGTTCACCGCGCTGGCCGTCACCGAATTCGTCGCCCTGGTGCCGGGCGTCGTCATCGGCCTCGTGCTGGCGTGGCTCGGGTTTCGCTACTGGGCGCTGGTCTACATGCGACTCGCCACCGGCGTCTTCACCACGCTGGGCGTGTTACTGACCTGCGGCTGGCGGCCGGGACGCCCCAGGTGGTCGGCGCCGGTGCGCCCGCTGCTGACCTTCGGGTCACACCTGACCGGCCTCAGCGTGCTGGCATACCTGACCCGCTACGCGGACAACCTGCTCATCGGCTGGTTCAGCGGCCCGCGCGCGCTGGGCCTGTACTACAAGGCTTACCAGATGCTTCTGGTTCCCTCTCAGCAGTTCAGCACCCCGCTCTCGGGCCTGGTCATCCCGACGCTCAGCCGCCTACAGCTCGACCCGCAGCGCTTCGTCGCCTACTACCGCCGGAGCCTTCTCCTCTCGGCGGCGGCCGGGATGCCCCCGATTGCCTTCCTCTTCGTCACCGCCGGCTGGGTCGTGCCGCTGCTCCTGGGGGGCCAGTGGGCGGAGAGCGTGCCGCTCTTCCGGGCGCTGGCGCTCGCAGCTTTCATCGGCCCGGTCGAGTTCGGCTCGTCGTGGGTCGTCATCCCGCTCGGGCGCCCCGACCGCCAGTTCAAGTGGACGCTGTTTGCCACACTCTTCACGCTGGCCGGCTTCGTCGTCGGCACGCGCTGGGGCGCCTTCGGCGTCGCGCTCAGCTTCAGCGTGTGCCGCGCGGTCTTACTCGTTCCGAAGCTGATGTACGCCTGCAAGGGGACGCCCGTGCGTTGGACGGAGGTCTTCCGGACGGCCTCGCACCCGGCCCTTGCTTCGCTGGCGGCGGCGGCCGGCCTGTTCGCGCTGGCCCGGCAGTTCCCTTTCAGCACGCGGGGCGTGTCGGGGCTCGTGTCGAGTGGCTTATGCTTCGGGCTGATGTATATTGGCGTGTGGGCGATGTTGCCCGGCGGCCGCCGGACGCTGCGGAGCCTGTTCGGACTGCTTCACTATCTACGTTAGCAAAGGACGCCGCCCGCTCTTGCCGCCAGCGAACACCTCCAGGGGCACTTCCAAAAGAATCAAAGTCGGGATCGTCGCCAACGAATTCTTCGGCCGCGAGGTCGGCGGCTTCGGCGGCTTCGGCTGGGCCGCGCGGCAGGTCGCGCGGCTCTTCAACGGGCAACCGGCGCACGGCTTCGAGGCGGTCTTCCTCAACCGAACGCTGCCGCCGTCGGCCGGCGGCGGGCGCGCGCACGACACGCCGCTGATTACGCGCGAAGGCGGGCGGCTCTCGGACATTCGGGGCGTGAGGGCGGAGCGGCCCGACCTGCTGCTGACGATTGACTACCGCCCCGGCTACCGCTTCTTCGCGGGCGCGCTGGCGCGGACGCCCGTCGTCGTCTGGGTGCGCGACCCCAGGCCGCCCGAGGACGTGCGCAAGACCAACACGCTCGTCATACCCGGCGCGGGCGGCGCGCGCACGCAGGGGATAAGCGAGATCGACTGCACTTCGCTCGGTAAGATCGTCCGCGCCTCGCGTCTCGTGGCGCGGCCCGTGCTGTTCGCCACGCCGGCCCCGCACCTCGCCGAGAAGGTGCCCGCCACGTACGGCGTCACCCCACCGGAGGTCTCTTTCCTCCCGAACCCGGTTGACCTTTACGCGGGCGAAGTGTCGAAGAGCGGGCGCCCGCTGGTCGTCTTCCTCGGCCGTCTCGACCCGATCAAACGCCCCTGGCTGTTCGCGGAGCTGGCGCGACGATTCCCCGAGGTCGAGTTTCTCTTCATGGGGCACAGCCACTTCGAAGGCGAGGGCGCGTGGAGGCCGGAGGGCCTGCCCCCCAACGTGAGGCTGCTCGGGCACGTCGAGGGCGCCGAGAAGATGCGGCTGCTCTCGTCGGCGTGGGCGCTCGTCAACACCTCGATTCACGAGGCGCTGGCGGTCAGCTTTCTCGAAGCCCTGTCCTGCGAGACGCCCGTCGTAAGCTGCCAGAATCCGGGGGACCTGGTCTCACGCTTCGGCGCCTACGTCGGCCGCTGGGACGGCGACGGGCTCGCGTCGCTGCCGCCGTTCGCCGAAGCCCTCGGGCGACTCCTGCGTGACGACGCGACGCGCACCCGGCTGGGCCGAGATGGGCGCGCGTGGGTCGAGGAGACGCACGGCCCGGAACGCTTTCTGGACGCCTTCCGCTCCCTTTGCGCGCGCGTGGGTTTGGAGCCGCTAAGGCCGGCCGTTACGGCCGTTGAGCAGGGACGCCGCCTCTAAAACCATGCGGCGACCGCGCGTCAGCAGTTGTTCGCGCGCGAACTTGAGAGACCAGCTCAGCCTCTCGCCCGCCGTGGCGTCGAGGACGAACGGCGCCCTCGCCTTCGCGGCCGGGCCGGGTCTCACCCCGCGGCGCACGCGCGCGACGCGCAGGCTCAAACCCAGGTTGAAGAGGATTTGGCGGAGCACCCCGTCCAACTCCTCGTCCGTGTTTCGCGCCAGCAACTCCCTGAAAGCCTCGACTCGATCCTCAAGGGTCTCGACCAGGTCGTGGCTGATGCCGCCCGGGTGGATAGCGTACTCGAAGACGGGCGCCTCGACGTAGTCGAACTCCCACGCGACGGAAAGCTCGAACCACTTCAAGTAGTCCGCGGCCACGCGCCCCGGCGTAAACCCGCCCGCCTCCGCGAGAAGCTCGCGCCGGATGAGCACCGACGAGAAGGGCACGAAGCAGCCGCGCGCCAACGCTTCCGTCACGCGCCCGCGGGCGGGGCGGACGCTGTCGAAGAAGGTGCGCTTCAGCCGCACGGGCGGCGCCCGCCGGTAATCGACGAGCGCGGCGTTGCCGAAGACCAGCCCGACCTCTTCCCTCCGGAAGAGGGGCAGTTGCCTGCTCAGTCGGTCGGCGTACCACACGTCGTCCGAGTCGATGAAGGCGACGAACTCGCCGCGCGCGTGCGCCAGCCCGAGGTTGCGCGCCGCCTCCGCGCCCGCGTGCGGCTGCGTCAGGACGCGGACGCGCGGGCCGAACCCTTCGAGCACGCGGCGCGTGCCGTCCGTCGAGCCGTCGTCTACGGCCAGCAGCTCGACGCGCCCGTGCGTCTGCGCGAGGACGCTCTCGACGGCGCGCGCGACCCACCCGGCGCGGTTGAAGGCCGGCAGGATGACCGAGATGAGTGTGCCGCTCAGCGGGCCGTGGTTCGGCGACTCCATAGTTTCGGGAGGGCAAGGCGCAACCTCGCGAACGCCTGCACATACCTGACGAACAGCAGCACGGCGCAGACCTTGAAGCGGTCTCGCCACGCGGGCAAAGAAGGCTCGCGCAGCGTCCCGGCGACGGCCTTCAAGGGCGGCAGGAGTTCCCACAGCAAACCCCGGTCGAACTCAAGGTACGCGCGCCCCTTGATGCGCCGCAGGTCGTGGAGCCCGCCGGCGACGCGGACAATCTTCGCATAGAGCTGCGACAGCGAGGAGCGCGCCGGGTGACGGACGCGGGTCTCTTCGTCGTACTCCACGCGGTAACCGTTCGCGGCGGCCCTCCGCCCCCACTCCAAATCTCCCCCCGACTTCACCTCCGCGAGGAACGGGCCGACCCGCGCGAAGGTCTCCCTCCACGCGAAGAGGTTCGCGGTCGCGCCGAAACCGTACCGCCCGACGAACTCCCTCTGCGCCAGCGCGAAGAGCACCTCGTACTGCTCGACGGCGTTCGGCCGCCGCGGCGTGCCCGGGAAAATCTCGACCCTCCCCGCGACGAACGTGCGCCCGCCGCCGCGCACGAGACGCCCCACGCCCTTCTCTATCCAGTCGGGCGCCGGGAGGCAGTCGGCGTCTGTGAAGGCGACGACCTCGCCGCCCGCGTGCGCGAGTCCGGTGTTCCTCGCGGCGTAGGAGCCGGGGCTCCCCTCGTGTAAGAGCCTCGCGCGAGCGTAGCGCGCGACGACCGGGCCGACGGGCTCCTCGGAATCGTTGTCTACGACCAGGACTTCGTAGAGGTCGCCCGGGTAGGTCTGCCCTTCGAGCGCGCGGAGACACACGTCGAGCCGGTCGGCGTCATTCCACACGGGCACAATTACTGACACGAAGGGGCGGCGTCTGGTTATCACGTGCGGGATGATGAGTGCCTGGGATGCATCACTTCGAACGACAGTTTAGACCCCTTGACCTTAGCTGAGAAGTAAGTTTTTGCCAACCGGCGTGATGACGACGGCCGACGCAGTAGCCCGGCCGCATAGCAGTACGCAGATGAGAGCGCTCCGGGAGCAGACAGGTCAGAACCGCCCGCGGTAGCGGGTGGGCCTGTCTCACCCGGCCCGGTCGGCTGGCAACGGCCCACCCGCTACCGCGGGTGGTTCTGACCCGTTCGCGTCAGCACTCATTGGCAATCCGCCGGTAAGGGACGGCCCCGGCCAGATGCAAAAGGCGGGAGGATGAGAGACACGCCGTCTCTCATCCTCCCGCCTCCGTCCTGTTGACCGTAAGCCCTCTCCCACACGGCCGGGCTTCCGCCACCGCTCAGGCCAGGTCGAAGAGCAGGACTTCGGACTCCCCGTCGCCCCTGACCGTCAACGACTCCTCGTCGCTCACGGCCGCGCCGTCGCCCGCGGCGAGTCGGTTGCCGTTGAGCGTGACGGCGCCCTTCACGACCTGGAGCCAAGCGTGCCGGCCCGGCGCGAGATTGTGCGTGACCTCGTCCCCGGCGCCGAGGAGCGCGTCGTAGACCGTCACGTTCTGGTAGAGCGTGACCGACCCTTCGGCACCCTCCGGCGCGGCGACGAGTCGCAGCCGCCCGCGCCTCTCCTCTTCCGGGAACGCCTTCTGCTCGTAGTAGGGCTTGAGCCCGTCGCGCCCGGGGCGTATCCAGATTTGTAGGAGGTGCACGGGCTCTTCGGGCGAGGGGTTCATCTCGCTGTGCGTGACGCCCGTCCCGGCGCTCATCTTCTGCACCTCGCCGGGGCGTATGACGCCGTGGCCGCCCGAAGAGTCGCGGTGTTCGAGCGCGCCCTCGATGACGTAGGTGATGATCTCCATGTCCGCGTGCGAGTGCGGCGGGAAGCCCGACGCGGGCGCGACGAAGTCCTCGTTGATGACGAGGAGGTCGCGGAAGCCCGTCCAGCGCGGGTCGTAGTAACGGTTGAAAGAGAATGTGTGGTTGCCGTCGAGCCAGGGCGCGCGCGTCTTGCCGCGCTCCCCCGCGGGTCTCACCTTAATCATCGCTTCAGACTCCTTCCCCCCGGCCCGTGCCGGTTCGCCTTGTTCGATGCGAGACATCAAAGCCGTGGCGGGCGCCGCCGCCCCCCGCCCCGGCGCCGAATGACTGACGTGCCTACTGCCGCCTGAACCCTCACCTCCCGGCCGGCTTCGGCCCGGGCTGCACCGCTTCGAGTCGCAGCGAGATCGTGACCTCGTTGCCCACGTCGAGCCCGCCGCCCGCGAAGGCGTTGCCGTAGTTGATGCCGAAGTCGCGCCGGTTGATCTTCGTCTCGGCCTCGACGCCGAAGCGCGTGTTGCCCCAGGGGTCTTTGACCGCGCCCGTGATGCTGAAGGGGAGTTGGACGGGCTTCGTCACGCCCTTCAACGTCAGGTCGCCGTGCAGGACGAACGAGTCCTTGCCCCTGCGCTCGACGCGCGTGCTCTTGAAGGTCATCGTGGGGTACTTCTCCACCTCGAAGAAGTCGGCGGTGCGCAGGTGCTTGTCGCGCGCCTCGACCTCCGTGTCGATGGACGCGACCTTCGCCGTGAACTCGACCGACGACCTGGTGACATCCTTGCCGTCGTAATGAACCGTCCCCTCGAAGTCCTTGAAGCGACCCTCGACCCAGTTGATTTCGAGGTGGCGGACGGCGAACCCGATGCGGCTGTGCGCCGGGTCGAGCTTGTAGTCGCCGGCCGGGATGGGCGCGTAGGCGACCTTCGCCTCACCCGCCTGCGCGCCGGCCTCGGTCGCGGGCAGACTGCCGAAGAAGGTCGCTGCGGCGAGCGCCGCGGCGGCGATTGCGTTCCTGAAAGTCTTCATCTGTTTCCCTCCTAAGATTCTGTGCGTCCGCCGGAAGCGTTATAACTTAACTCGTTAGAACAAGTGTTAAGCCAAAAAATTTTAAGGCTGCTCGCCGCGCAGGGCTTCGAGCAGCCGGTTCAGTGTCTTCAACTGCTTCTCGCCGAGGTGGCCGGCGAGGCGGCGGTGGCTCTCGCCGACGGGCGCGTCCAGTTCGGCGAGGAGCCGCAGCCCCTCGTCCGTCACGCGCGTGATGACCTGGCGCCGGTTGTGCGCCGGGCGCTCGCGCGAGATGAGGCCGCGGGCTTCGAGCCGGTCGAGCAGGCGCGTCACGTCCGGCACGGTCGTCACCATCCGCTCGCCGATCTCGCGGCACGAGAGCCCTTCGGGGCCTGCGCCGCGCAGGATTCTCAGCGCGTTGTACTGCGTGCCCGTCAGGTCGGCGCGCTTGAAGACCTCCGCCGCGCGCGAGCCGAGGTACTCGGCCGTCCGCGCGAGGTTGAGGATGACCTCCTCCTCCAGGCTCTCGAACGGCTTGGTCTGCTTGATCTCCTGTTGCAGTCTGCTCGCCACGCCAGGCAGTATACTTGTCATAACGACTATTGTCAAGACGTAATTGTCCCCCGGCCTGAACTTATCTTATCGACTCATAAAATATAATCAGCTTGCTTTTATACCGGCGGTTATTTAGCATGACCTTCCCCTACTCTTCAGGCGGCGCGAAAGGCCGTCCGCGCGCCGCGCGCGGCGGGGGTTGCCGCCTGTTCCCCGTTTGAGGGACGATGCCCGGCGACACACTCGACGCGACACTTTCGGCCGAGGCGCCCTACGACGAGATGTTCGGCGCCGACGGCCTGTGCCGCCCGCCCGAGTCGGAGCACACGGCGCAGCAGCAGCAGTGACGCCCGAGGCACCTCTTTGGACACGGAACCCCTGAAGCTTCTGAGGCTCTTGCAACTGGCCGACAGCGCCGTCCCCGTCGGCGCGGCCGCGCACTCGTTCGGCCTCGAAACGTTGGCGGAGGACGGCTCGCTCGTCGTAGGGAACCTCGAACCTTATCTCGCGGACTACCTCGCCGAGGCCGGCGCGCAGGAGGCCGCCTTCTGCCGCGCCGCACACCGCCTGGCCGCACCAACGGAGTCCTTCGGACGCGACTTTCAAGTTACACCCTGGCTCGAACTCAACCGCCGCCTGAGCGCGCGCAGGGCCGCGCGCGAGAGCCGGGCCGCGAGCGCCACACTCGGCCGACGCCTTCTACAACTCGCGCGCGAGCTGGCCGGACGTCCGCCGCTCGCCGAAGCCGCCGACGCCGCCCGCCGCGCGGCCTGTGACGTACACCACTGCGCCGCCTTCGGCCTCGTCGGCGGCGCGCTCGGGCTCGGCGAAGACGCGACCGCCGGGGCTTACCTGCACCAGACGCTCACGGGCCTCGTCTCCGCCTGCCAGCGCCTTTTGCCGCTCGGGCAGACGCGCGCTCAACAAATCCTCTGGAACCTCAAGCCGTCGATAGTCGCCGCCGCGAGTTCCGACGCCGAAGACTACGACGAGGTCAACTGCTTCGCACCGCTGGCCGACCTCGGCTCGATGCGACACACGACACTGTCGACGCGCCTCTTCATCAGTTGAGATGTCAACGCACCCCGCAGACGTGTTGCCCGACGAGAGCCCGAGCCCGGCGGCCCTCGTCGAAACGAACGCGTGTCCGCCCGCGGTCCAAGCCCGCGCACACGGCCTCCTGCGCCTGCGCTTCGAACGCGCTGAGGGCTCCGGCAGGACGACCCTTTACTCGTGCGAGCAGAGGCCGCCGCTCCAGGTCGTTCGCTCATTCCCTTCCGGCGAGACCGCGACGCTCGCGCACCTGCACAACCTCTCGGGCGGCGTGCTCGGCGGAGACCTGCTTGAGTTATCAGTTGAAGTCGGCGACGGCGCGCGTGCGCAGTTGACTTCGACGGGGGCCACACGTCTCTACCGCTGTCACATGGACGCACCCGCCGCGGTGCAGCGGCAGGGTTTTCGGGTCGGACGCGGAGCGCTGCTCGAATACCTGCCCGACGAGTTGATCCCCTTCGCGGGGGCTCGCTACCGGCAGGAGACTGTCATCGAGTTGGACGAGGGCGCGGGGCTTTTCTGGTGGGAGGCGGTCGCGCCGGGTCGCGCCGCGCGCGGCGAAGTGTTCGTGTACGACTCGCTGCATTTCAGACTCGACCTGACGGCGCGCGGCCTGCCGCTGGCGCGCGAGCGCGTCGCGCTCGACCCCGCACGTAAAACGCTCCAATCTCCCGCGCGGCTCGGGCCGTACCTTTACTTCGCCACGTTCTACGTCTGCCGCGTCGGCCTACCCGAAGCGCGCTGGCTTGAGCTGGAATCAGAACTTGCGGAGACGGCGCGAAGCCTTTCGCGCCCCGGCTCGATCCTCTGGGGCGTGAGCACGCTCCCCGCGCACGGGCTGGTCTTGAGGGCTCTGGGCATGAAAGGGCGCGACATCACGCGGGGGCTTTTCGACTTCTGGCGTGTTACGAAGTCGGCACTCTACGGCGAGGCGGCCGTCCCGCCGCGCAAGGTCTATTAACTTTGGTGAATGGTGAATGGTAAATAGTAAATGGTGAATCGGTGTCGCTCAGTACGGCCGAAAATATTCATCGTGACAACGAATCAAATACCATTCACCATTTACCATTCACCATTCACCTCTTAAATCTATGCACCTGACGCAGCGTGAGCAGGAGAAGCTTCTCATCGTCGTGGCCGCAGACCTCGCGCGCAGGCGGCAGGCGCGCGGCCTCAAGCTCAACTACCCCGAGGCGCTCGCCATCCTCACCGCCGAGATCATGGAGGCCGCGCGCGACGGCCGCAGCGTCGCCGAGATCATGACCTTCGGCGCGACCCTCCTCAAGCGCGACGACTTGATGGACGGCGTGGCCGAGATGCTCCACGAGGTGCAGGTCGAGGCCACCTTCCCCGACGGCACCAAGCTCGTCACCGTCCACGACCCCGTGAGGTAAAAGACGCGATGCACCCGGGCGAATACTTTTTAGACGAGGAGGCCGGCGACATCCCGGCCAACGTCGGGCGACGCACGACGACCGTGCTCGTCCGGCACACGGGCGACCGCCCCGTGCAGGTCGGCAGCCACTACCACTTCTTCGAGGTCAACCCCGCGCTCGAATTCGACCGCGCCGCCGCTTACGGCTTCCGCCTCAACATCGCCGCCGGCACGGCCGTGCGCTTCGAGCCGGGCGAAGAGAAGGAGGTCGCCCTCGTCGAGTTCGGCGGCGCGCGCCGCGTCTACGGCCACAGGGGGCAGGTCAACGGCGCCCTCGACGACGCGAAGGTTAAGAGCGCCGCCCTCGGTAACGTGAACGGACTTCCGTAACTTGGCCGAGGTTTCTCCAGTGCCTGAAACTTTCTCACACGTCCTGCCCCAAATGAAGAGGGGCGCCGCGCGGCGCCCCTCCGAAGGTCTGTCACCCTCCTCCGCCTTGAATGATGATCGGCGGGTCGCTACCAACTCTTACGTTCGATTTCACTTTCATGACTCATCCTCCTTCGGGGTTCTGCGAGGACTGTTCGGATGTGGGGAGTGGCGGGTGGTTCCCTGCTACCCCCCGGTGATGATGATGGGGGGGTCGTTCGGGTCGGGGCCGGCCTTCACGTTGGTTTTAACCTTCACGGCGTTGACTCCTTTCGGGGCTCTGCGAGGTGTGGTTGGTGGAGAGGAGAGTGTTGGCGGACGCATTCGAGCTAGCCACCTTTGATGGTGAGTGGGTCGTCAGGCCCGGCCTTGATGTTGGTCTTGACCTTCATCGCTTTACCTCCTTTCGCGATGCGAGGCTGTTTGTGCGGCAGATGATTTACACCAGAAAACGGAATCTGTCCACAACTTTATCGCCAGGTCATTCTTCATAAGGGAGCGCAGATGAGCCTGAACATCCCGCGGCGCACGTACGCAGACCTCTACGGCCCGACGACCGGCGACCGCGTGCGGCTCGCCGACACCGAGCTTGTCATCGAGGTCGAGAGAGACTTCACGACCTACGGGGACGAGGTCACCTTCGGCGGCGGCAAGGTCATCCGCGACGGCATGGGCCAGTCGAGCGGCGCCGCGCGCGGGGCCGGGCACGGCGCGCTCGACCTCGTCATCACCAACGCCCTCGTCATCGACCACTGGGGCATCGTCAAGGGCGACATCGGCGTGCGGGACGGCCGCGTCGTCAAGGTCGGCAAGGCCGGCAACCCCGACACGATGGGCGGCGTTGACCCCGAGCTCGTCGTCGGCGCCTCGACGGAAGTCATCGCGGGCGAGAACATGATCGTCACCGCGGGCGCCGTGGACAGCCACATCCATTTCATCTCGCCGCAGCAGGTCTACGAGGCGCTGTCGAACGGCGTCACCACCATGCTCGGCGGCGGCACCGGCCCCGCGACCGGCACGAACGCCACCACCTGCACGCCCGGCGCCTGGAACCTCGCGCGCATGCTCGAAGCCGTCGAGCACTGGCCCGTCAACTTCGGCCTCCTCGGCAAGGGGAATGCTTCGACGACAGGGCCGCTGGCCGAGCAGATAGTCGCGGGCGCCTGCGGCCTCAAGCTCCACGAGGACTGGGGCACGACGCCCGCCGCGATTGACGCCGCGCTGCGCGCCGCCGACGAGTACGACGTGCAGGTCGCCGTCCACACCGACACCATCAACGAGGCCGGCTTCGTCGAAGACACCATCGCCGCCATCGGCGGCCGCACCATCCACACCTACCACACCGAAGGCGCGGGCGGAGGCCACGCCCCCGACATCATCCGCATCGCGGCCGAAAGTTACGTCCTCCCCTCCTCCACCAACCCGACGCGCCCTTTCACGGTCAACACCATCAGCGAGCACCTCGACATGCTGATGGTCTGCCACCACCTCAACCCGCAGGTGCCGGAGGACGTGGCCTTCGCCGAGAGCCGCATCCGCCCCGAGACCATCGCCGCCGAAGACGTGCTGCACGACCTCGGCGTCTTCAGCATGATCTCCAGCGACTCGCAGGCGATGGGGCGCGTCGGCGAGGTCGTCACGCGCACCTGGCAGACGGCGCACAAGATGAAGACGCAGCGCGGGCCGCTCCCGCAGGACTCCGCGCGCAACGACAACTTCCGCGCGAAGCGCTACGTCGCCAAGTACACCATCAACCCCGCGGTCGCGCACGGACTCTCGCGGCACGTCGGGTCGATTGAGCCGGGCAAGCTGGCCGACCTCGTGCTCTGGCGCCCGGCCTTCTTCGGCGTCAAGCCCGAGCTGATCGTCAAGGGCGGCCTCATCGCCTGGGGCGTCATGGGCGACGCCAACGCCTCCATCCCGACGCCGCAGCCGGTGCTTTATCGCCCGATGTTCGGCTCGCACGGGCGCGCCGCCGGCCCGACCTCGCTCACGTTCCTGTCGCGCGCGGCCCTGGACGCGGGGCTGCCCGCGAAGCTCGGGTTACTGAAACAGGCCGTCGCCGTCGAGAACTGCCGCCGCGTCGGCAAGGCCGACATGATTCACAACGACGCCACGCCGCGCATCGAAGTCGACCCCGAGACTTACGAGGTGAGGGCCGACGGCGAGCTTCTGACCTGCGAGCCGGCCGCCGTCCTGCCGCTCGCCCAGCGCTACTTCTTATTCTGAGGACTCAAGAACAGATGGGACACGAACACCATTCGCGCGCCTTCCGCGTCGGTATAGCCGGCCCCGTGGGCAGCGGCAAGACGGCGCTCGTCGATTACCTGAGCAGGCAGTTGTGGCCGGGCTGCAACCTCGCGGTCGTGACCAACGACATCTACACGAAGGAGGACGCCGAGTTCCTCCTCCGCCAGGGCACGCTCCCGCGCGAGCGCGTGCGCGGCGTCGAGACCGGCGGCTGCCCGCACGCCGCCATCCGCGAGGACGCCTCGATGAACCTCGAAGCCATCGCCGACTTCGAGCACGCGCTGCCGGGGCTCGAACTCGTCTTCATCGAGAGCGGCGGCGACAACCTCGCCGCGGCCTTCAGCCCGGAACTCGTAGACGTGTCCATCTACGTCATCGACGTGGCGGGCGGCGACAAGATCCCGCGCAAGGGCGGGCCGGGCATCACCCGCTCCGACCTGCTCGTCATCAACAAGACGGACCTCGCGCCCCACGTCGGCGCCTCGCTCGAAGTGATGGGGCGCGACGCCCGCCGCATGCGCGGCGAACGGCCCTTCGTCTTCACCGACCTCAAGAGCGGCGACGGGGCGCAGGCCGTCGTCGGCTGGCTCCGCGCGCAGTTGGCGACACCGCCCGACTCGCGCCGCACGGTCATCGACGCCCACGCGCCCTTCGAAGGGCGGCCCCACACGCACCCGCACACACACTAAGTTTCTCTTTCGTCGGAACCGGGACGGGTAAACGCGCGTATGCCTTGACACGCTAGGCATCGCGCGTCTACCATGCCTTGACTTTCTAGGCATGCGCGGCCGCGCGAAGGGTTAAAACAAGTGACACAGAAGAAGGCGGACTTGCTCCAGGGGACGCTCGACATGCTCATCCTGAAGGCGCTCTCCCTGGGCGCGCTGCACGGCTACGGCATCATCCAGCGCATCCGGCAGATGTCGGACGAGATGCTCAACGTCGAGCAGGGCTCGCTCTACCCGGCGCTCTACCGCATCGAGCAGAAGGGCTGGGTCTCCTCGAAGTGGGAGACGAACGAGACGGGCCGGAACGCCAAGTTCTACTCGCTCACGAAGGCCGGCCGGCGCCAGTTGGAAATCGAGGAGGCGAGTTGGGACCGTCTCGTCCTCGCCGTCGCCAAGATGCGGCAGGCGACTTAAGAGGTACGGACGGCGATGAGGTGGTTCAACGTTATTGCGTCGCGCCTGCGCGCGCTCTTCGGGCGCGAGTCGGTCATCGGCGACATCGACAGGGAGATGCGCCTCCACGTCGAGATGGAGACCGAGGAGAACCTCGCGCGCGGGATGTCGCCGGCGGAGGCGCGCCGCGCCGCGCACATGAGCTTCGGCAACTTCGACAGCATCAGGGACACGGCCTACACGGTTCGCGGGGGTGGTTTGATGGAGACATTCTTGCAGGACGTTCGGTACGGCGTGCGCGTGCTCGCCAAGAACAAGGGCTTTACGGCGGTCGCCGTGCTCACGCTCGCCCTGGGGATCGGGGCCAACACGGCCATCTTCTCGGTCGTCAACGACCTGCTGCTGCGCCCGCTCCCCTACACGGACGCCGACCGTGTGGTGATGCTGTGGGAGGTCACGCCGGAGGGCCGTCACATGAACACGACCTCGCGCGCGAACTTCCGCGAGTGGCGGGCGCAGGGGTCGAGCTTCGAGAGCATGGCCGCGTTCTCCGACCAGCGGCTCAACCTGACCGGCGCGGGCGAGCCCGAGGAGGTGGCGGTTCAGCTCGCCACGCCCGACCTGTTCAAGGTGCTCGGCGTGGAGCCGATCCTCGGCCGCGTGCTCGTCGAGGAAGACCTCCGCAGGGACTCGGCCGGCGTCGTCCTGAGCCACTCGTTCTGGAAGCGACGCTTCGGCGGCGACCCGAACGTCATCGGCAAGCCGGTCACGCTCAACGGCATCCCCTTCAACGTCGTCGGCGTCATGCCGCCCAGCTTCCAGTGGCACATCAAGCAGAGGTCGGGCACGGGCAAGGCCGCCGAGGTGTGGATGGGGCTCGCCATGCCGCCGCCCGGGGCGCAGGGCGCGAACGAGCGCGGCCGCTTCCTCTCCGTGGTCGGGCGTCTGAAGCGCGGCGTCACCTTCGAGCAGGCCGAGGCCGAGTTGAAGACCATCCACAAGCGGCTCGAACAGGACTCGACCTTCAACAAGAACTACACGGCCGAGGTCATCCCGCTGCGCGAGCAGTTCGTCGGCAACATTCGTCCGGCGCTGTGGGTCTTGTTGGGGGCCGTCGGGCTCGTCCTGCTGATCGCGTGCGCGAACGTGGCGAACCTGCTGCTGTCGCGCGTCGCCGCGCGCGAGAAGGAGATCGCGCTGCGGACTGCGCTCGGCGCGCGGCGGACGCGGGTCATCCGGCAACTGCTGACGGAGAGCCTGCTGCTCTCGCTGCTGGGGAGCGGGCTGGGGCTGCTGGTGGCGTGGTGGGGCATCGGGGCGCTGGTGGCCATCAGCCCGCGCGACCTCGTCAGCTTGCAGAACGTCGGCATCAACACGACGGTGCTGGCGTGGACGCTCGGCGTCACGCTCCTGACGAGCGTCCTCTTCGGCATCGTGCCCGCGCTTGAGGCGACGCGCCTGAACCTGAACGACGCGCTCAAGGAGGGTGGCAAGGGCGGGGACGCGCAGGGCTCCCGCAGCCGCCGCCTGCGCGGCTTCCTCGTGGTCGGCGAGGTCGCGCTCGCGCTGATGCTGCTGGCCGGCGCGGGGCTGCTCGTCAAGAGCTTCGCGCAGCTGCGGAAGATCGACACGGGTTTCGAGACGGAGAACGTGCTGACGATGGTCTTGCGGCTGCCGGCCTCGAAGTACAAGGAAGACCCGCAGTACGTCGCCTTCTTCCGCCAGGCGCTGGAGCGCGTGCGCGCGATCCCCGGCGTCCGCTCGGCCGGCATCGTCAACTACCTGCCGCTCTACGGGGGCCTGGGCGCCGCCACCGGCTTCGACGTCGAGGGCCGGCCCGCGTCGCCGCCGGGCACGGGGCCGAGCACGAACGTGCGCGTCGCGGACTCCGGCTACTTCAAGACGATGGGCATCCCCGTGCTCCGCGGCCGCAGCTTCACCGACGCCGAGGACGCGGAGGTGCACCCCGTCATCCTCGTCAGCGAGTCCTTCGCGCGGAAGCACTTCCCCGGCGAAGACCCACTCGGCAAGCGCCTCAAGGTCTACATGTCCGAAGAGCCCGCGTGGACGGAGATCGTCGGCGTCGTCGGCGACGTGAGGTACGACAACCTGACGGCCGCGGCCGAGCCGTTCGTCTACTACCCGCACCCGGGGCTGACCTACGAGTTCATGACGCTCGTCATCCGCACCGCGGGCGACCCGGCCGCGATGGCCCCGGCCGTCCGGCGCGAGATCGCGGCCATCGACCCCGACCAGCCCGTCTCCGACGTGCGGACGATGACGCAGGTGATGGCCGACACGGTGGCGCGCGCTCGCTTCAACACGCTGCTGCTCGCCATCTTCGCGGGGCTGGCGACGCTGCTGGCGGCGGTCGGCATCTTCGGCGTGATGAGCTACTCGGTGCAGTTGAGGACGCGCGAGATAGGGTTGAGGATGGCGCTCGGCGCGCAGCCCGGGCGCGTGCTGATGCTGGTGCTGCGGCAGGGATTGGTGCTGACGCTCGTCGGCATCGGCGTGGGCCTCGCGGGGGCGCTCGCGCTGTCGCGCGTGATGTCGGGGCTGCTCTACGGCGTGGGCACGAGCGACCCGGCGACCTTCGCGGCCATCGTCGGCGTGCTCGCCGTCGTGTCGCTCGTCGCCTGCTACATCCCCGCCCGCCGCGCGACCCGCGTCGACCCGCTCGTCGCGTTGAAGTACGAGTGAGGTGGATTTTTAATCGCGCCGTGCGTGTTGAGGGGGACGAGTTAACCACAGAGGCACGGAGGGCACGGAGGGGGCACGGAGGGATATCTCTGTGCCCCCTCCGTGCCCTCCGTGCCTCTGTGTTGAAGCGCCCTTCACACCACTTACGAGCCACGAGTCCTATCCGGCCTATTCGTATCGAAGGGCGACCAGAGGGTCTACCTTCGCGGCGCGGCGCGCGGGGATGTAGCTGGCGAGGAGGGCGACGGCGACGAGGACGAGTGAGATCGTGACGAGCGTCAAGGGGTCTGTGGCGCTGACGCCGAAGAGGAGGCTCGACATCACGCGCGTCAGCGCGAGCGCGCCCGCCAGACCGATCCCCACGCCGACGGCGACGAGTTTCAAGCCCTGCCCGACGGCCAGCTTTAGCACGTCGCGCTTCTGCGCGCCGAGCGCCATGCGGATGCCGATCTCGCGCGTCCGCTGCGCCATCGAGTAGCTCATCACGCCGTAGATGCCGACCGCCGCCAGCACCAGCGCCACGCCCGCGAAGACGCCGAGCAGCAGCGTGCTGAACCGCTGCCGCGCGATGGACTCGGAGAGCACGCCCTCCATCGTGCTGACGTTCGAGACCGGCTGATCCCTGTCCACCTCCCACACGGTCTTCCGCACCGTGCCGGCGAGCGCGAGCGGGTCGCCCTCCGTCTTGACGACGAGGTGGCGCGGCGCGAAGAATCCGGCCTGCTCGTAGGTGAGGTACATCTGCGGCTTCGGCTCCGCCGACAGGTCTGTCTGCCTCACGTCCTTCACCACGCCGACGACCTGACACCAATCTTCGGGCGTCTGCGGTCGGCCCGGCACGATGCGCTTGGTGAGGGGGTCTTCGTCGGGCCAGTAGCGGCGCGCCACGGCCTCACCGATGACCACGACGCAGGGCGAGTCCTCCCTGTCCCTCCCCTCTTCGAACCCGCGCCCCCGCAAAACCGGAATGCCCATCGTGCCGAAGTAGTGCGGGCTGACGACCCGCGTCATGAGGACGGGCAGCTTGCCCTGGCCGGGCACGGGGTCGGGCTGCCCCTCGATGGTGACGCCGATGGAGTCGCCCTGCATGACGAGCGGAATCCAGTTGGTGACGGCCGCCGAGCGGACGCCGGGCAGCGCCTCGACGCGGCGAATCATGTCCGTGTAGAAGGCCGTGCGCCGCGCGTGGTCGGGGTACTTCTGCTGCGGGAGCACGACGCTCATCGTCAGGAGGTTGTCGGTGCGGAAGCCGGGGTCGACGCTGCGCAGCCGCAGGAAGCTGTTGATTAAGAGCCCCGCGCCGACGAGCAGCACGAGCGAGACGGCCACCTCCGCCACGACGAGCAGCCCGCGTACGCGGTTGCCCCCCCTCGCGGCGGCGGCGTCGCGGCCGCCCTCCTTCAGAGTCTCGTTGAGGTTGAACCTCGAAGCCTGCAACGCCGGGGCCAGCCCGAAGACGAGCCCCGTCAGGAGCGTCACCAGGACGGTGAAGCCGAGCACGCGCGCGTCCACGGCGATGGCCTTGACCTGCGAGATGTTCTCCGGGATGAAGCTCTTCAGAAGCGTCACGCCCCACACCGACAGCAGCAGGCCCACCGCGCCGCCGAGCGCGGCCAGCAGGACGCTCTCGGTCAGGAACTGCCGGACGAGGCGCAGGCGGCTCGCGCCGAGCGCCGTGCGCAGAGCGATCTCCTTCTGCCGCACGGCCGCGCGCGCGAGCAGGAGGTTGGCGACGTTCGCGCACGCGACGAGCAGCACGAACCCGACCGCGCCCAAAAGCACCAACAGCGCCGGGCGGATGTCCCCCACGAGCTGTTCGTGCAGAGGCACGACCGAGGCGCCGAGGTCTGTGTTCTGCTCCGGGTACTGCTGTTGCAGGCGCGCGGCGATGGTGCTCATCTCCGCGCGCGCCTGTTCGAGCGTGACGCCGCGCTTCAGACGCGCGACGACCTCAAGGTAGTGGCGGCCGCGGTTGGCCGCCTCCTGCTGCGTGAAGGCGATGGGCACCCACAGCTCCGCCTGCCGGTCGGGGAACTGGAAGCCCGCCGGCATCACCCCGACGACCGTGTGCGCCTCGCCGTTGAGCGTGAGCGTCCGGCCGACCAGCCCCGCGTCCGAGCCGAAGCGGCGCTGCCAGAGCGCGTGGCTGAGGATGACGACCTTGTTCCCGCCGGGCCTGTCCTCCTCGGCGGCGAACGCGCGGCCGTGTTGGGGCGCGACCCCGAGCAGCTCGAAGAGGTTCGCGTTGACGCGCTTGCCGTCGATGCGCTCGGGGTCGCCCGAGCCCGTCAGGTTGAAGCTCTGGTCGGCCATCGCCGCCATGCCCTCGAAGACCTGATTCTGGTCGCGCCAGTCCGCGTAGTTGGCCGCGGCCGGGGTGTCGTTCGGGAAGCCGTGCTTCGCGTCGTCCTCCCAGACCATCACGAGCCGCTCCGGCTCCTTGTAAGGCAGGGGGCGCAGCAGCACCGTGTTGACCACGCTGAAGATGGCGCTGTTCGCGCCTATCCCTAAAGCCAGCGCGACGACCGCGACGGCCGTGAAGCCCTTGTTCTTCCAGAGCAGGCGCGCGCCGTAACGAAGATCGTGCTTCAAGTCTCCCAACATCCCGAACCTCCTCGGCGTGCCCGGCACGACCGGCTCAAGGCGCGCGGGGCGCTCGACGCGGCGCAGGCCCTGCGCCAGCAGGTCGCTCTCGGTCAACTCCTGCAAGGCGGCGCGGCGCGCCTCCTCTTCCGTCGCGCCGCCCCGGAGCGCCTGCTCGTGACGGTCTTCGAGGTGCTGCGAAAGCTCCTCCACGATCTCAGACTCGCGGGTGGGCTTCAGCCCCAGGCCCGAGAGCCTGCGTCTGACCTCGTCGTTCCAGTCAGGCATGTTCCATCCCCGTGATGCGGCCGATGGCCTCGACGAACTCGCGCCACGTGTCGCGCTGCGCGGCGAGGACTTTCTTCCCCTCGGCCGTAAGCCGATAGTAGCGGCGGCGGCGCTGCCCGGCCTGCTCGACCCAGCGCCCCTGAATCCAGCCGCGGCTCTCCAGGCGGTAGAGCAGAGGGTAGAGCGACGCGACGTTGAAGCGCAGCACGCCGCCCGAGCGCTGCTCGATGAGGTTGCCGATGTCGTAGCCGTGCCGCGGCTGTTGCTCGACGAGCGAGAGGATGAGCAGCTCGGCGCTCCCCTTCTTCAGCTCGCGCGCGAGGATGTCCGAACCTATATATGCCATAGCAACATATTACTGTGCGGCATACGGCCCGTCAACGGAATGTTTAAATGGACTTACTTCACGAAGGTGGACGAAGGTTGGGGGCTTGATGAAGCAATTAACCACAGAGACACAGAGACACGGCTTGATGCCTTTAGCATTCAACAAGCCGTGTCTCTGTGTCTCTGTGGTTAATTGCTAACTTAAGAACGACCGGCGAGGAGCTTGCGGAGCTTGGTGCGCGCCTTGTGCAGTTGAGACTTCGAGGTGCCGACGGCGCAGCCGAGGATGCGCGCGACCTCCTCGTGCTCGTACCCTTCGACGTCGTGGAGGATGAAGGCCGCGCGGTAGCCGGGCGGGAGCTTGGCGATGGCGCCCTCAAGCGTGAGGCGGTCGATCAACTGCGAAGCCTTCGGCGAGGCCGGGCGGACGGACTCGTGCGGCTGCAACTCCTCGTCTTCGAGCGCGTCCTCGCGCCGCGCCTTGTTCTTGCGGAAGCGCATCAAAACCTGGTTGACGGTCAGGCGGTGCAGCCAGGTGGTGAAGCTGGCCTCGCCGCGGAAGCCGCCGATCTTGCGGAAGAGGAGGACGAAGACCTCCTGCGTCACGTCCTCCGCCTCCGCCGCGTCCTGCGTCATGCGCAGGCACAGGCCGTAGACGAGCCGCCGGTGGAGCCGGAACAGCTCCTCGAACGCCTCCATGTCCCCTCGGGCCGCCCTCTGCGCCAGCGCGAAGTCCGAGGCCCTCGCGGGGCTGACTTCGGGCGCCGCCGCGGCGGCGGCCGGGTTTAAAATCGCTTCTGCTGTAGACATCTCGTTTAAGACCGCGTTCAGGGGGCGTCGCCGGGCTCGCCCTCTTCGATAACGCGGACGCGGCTGCGGAAGGGCCTGAAGTCGGTGTACCTGACCTTCATGCGGAGGTGCACGGTCTGGCCGCCTGGGAAGACGAGGTCGTCGTCGGCGTAGGTGTAGGTCGGGAACCAGTACTTGCCGTCGATCTGCTCGCGGTAGGTCTCGAAGGTGGGGAAGCGCTGCTTGCCTTCGGGCACGCCCTTGCCCTTGACCTTCACGATCTGCAAGTCGTCCGCCTCGACCCAGACGCGCCCCTGAAAGAAGCGCTCGCTCACCTTCTTCGGCAAAACCTTCGGCGCCACGTCGAAGACGTACGTCTCCAGCTCGTCGACCTTCTCGCGGCCGACGTAGGTGAAGTTGTAGAGGTCGATCTTCGAGGCTTCGAGCGCGAAGGGCTGGACGCCGCCGAGGTCTTCGAGGTCTTCCTGCGTGAAGCTGATCTCGGTCAGCGTCGGGACGGGGAAGCGCGTGATGCGCTCGAAGCGCTCGCCCGCGTCGTTGAAGACGAACTGCGAGACGCGGTGGTACTCGCCCGTGACCTGACCGCCCAAGCCGATGGTCTGCACGACCGCGTCGCGCGTGAAGGTGTAGTTGTTGAGCGCGCGGCGGAACTCCGTCTCCTTCGCCGTGAACGCGCGCACGATGCGGTTAACATCGACCGCGCCGGCCCCGTCCTTCGACGTTTGCTGCGGCGCCTGAGCGAGCGCGTGCGAGAGTCCGCCCGACGCCAGAACCGTTAAAGCGAGAAAACCGGATAAGAATAGACGCCTCATCGCCGTGGCCGCCTCCGAGTCTGTGATTCGTTCCCTGCCTTCGCCGGAATATCCGTATGAGCGGTTCCGGCGGATGTCACATTTGTGCGACCTTTTCGATGCCCGGGGCGCGGCCGGCCGCGTAAAGAGTTCGTCACCCTCTTGTAAAGTTTTGTAAAGCGGGCCGCGGGGTAAGAAAAGGGGAGGCCGACCCGCGTACGGCCTCCCCGTGGCCGGGGCGCCACAAAGGCCCAGAATGAATGCGGCGCCCCGGATATGAAATTTATGAACTTACCTGCCGCCGTCCCCGGCGCCCGGCGGGGGCGGCCCCTGCTTGTGCCGCTCCTCCATCTGCTTGTGGAGTTCGGCGAGCTTCGCCTTCTGCTCGGCGGTCAGGACCGCGTAGACCTGCGAGAAGAAGCGCGCGTGCGCCACCTCAAGCTCGACGTGCAGGTTGGCGCGCGCCTGCGCCGCCGTGCGCACGGCCGCCTCGTCGAAGGCGCCGCCGTTCAGCGCCTCGAACGGGCCGCCGTGACCGGCCTGTGCGAGCTGCTCGTGCAGGCCCTTCGTGCTCTCCCTGAAGCCGTCTTCGAGCTGCTTGATCTGCGTCTTCTGCGCGTCGGTCAGGTTCAAGACCTGCGAGAAGTGGCCGAGCAGGCTGCCGCCCGGGCCGCCGGGGCCGCCGTGCCGGCCGTGGCCGCCCGGCCCGTGCGGGCCGCCGGGGCCGTGCTGCGCGAACGCGGCCGCCGTCATCATCAACGCCGCGGCGAGCGCCACTGCGCCGCCGATGATTCTCTTCTTAGTCATCTTTTCATCCTTTCGCCTGAGTCGTCTCACGTCAGTTTCGTCCGAGTACTCATCCGCGAAATGCCCTGCCCTCTCACTCGGCGTCTGCACATACATTTACTCCGAAACGCCGCGGCCGTCCGTAAAGAGTCGGTCAACCCCGCGTAAAGTTTTGTCAACGCCGCCGGACAGTTCTTTACGGACGCGCCGCGGCGTGTGGGATAGAATGTGCGGGGAGTTGGTCGATGGAACGTGTGCTGATTGTTGACGACGACCGCGAGCTGTGCGAGCTGGTCGCGGAGCTTCTGGGCGAGGAGGGCTTCTCCGTCGAGGTCGCGAACCGGAGCGACGCGGGGCTCGCACGCGCGCTGTCGGGCGAGCACGCGCTCGTCGTGCTCGACGTGATGATGCCGGGCATGAACGGCTTCGAGGTGCTGCGCCGCCTCCGCGCCGAAGGCTCGGACGTGCACGTCATGATGCTCACGGCGCGCGGCGACGAAATCGACCGCATCGTCGGTTTAGAGATCGGCGCCGACGACTACCTCCCGAAGCCCTTCAACCCGCGCGAGCTGGTCGCGCGCATCCAGGCCATACTCCGCCGCGCGCGCCCCGCGCGGGCCGACTCGGCCGCGCAAGTATCGGAGCCGGGCGCGCCCGCGCGCATCCGCGTGGGCGACGTGGAGGTTGACACGGGCACGCGCCAGACCTGGCGCGGCGGCGAGGCGGTGGAGCTGACGAACGTCGAGTACGAGATTCTCGTCCAGCTTTTGAACGCCGCCGGCCTCGTCGTCAGGCGCGAAGACCTCGTGCGCACGGTGCTCGGGCGCGAGCTGTCGGTCTTCGACCGCAGCATCGACATGCACATCAGCCACCTCCGCAAGAAGCTCGGCCACCGCGCGGGCGACGCCGACCGGATTAAAACTATCCGCGGCGTCGGCTACGTCTACGCGCGCCCCGCGGGAGGGTGAGGCTTCGGGGATTTGAAATTTCAAATTTGAAATTTCAAATCTGTTAAGGGTTGAGTTCGGAGGCGTGAGGTTGCGCAGTCTCTTTCTGAAAGTCTTTCTCTGGTTCTGGCTGGCGATGGTGGTCGTCATCGCCACGTTCGCCGTCACGACCCACCTCACGCGCACGTCGGATGCGTTCCGCCCGCCGCAGTTCATCGAGGCGGTGCTCTCGGGCTACGCGCGCCACGCCGCCGCCGCCTACGAGCGCGACGGCGCGGCCGGGCTCGAAGCCTACCTGAATCACGTGAAGGGCGAGACGGGCACGCGCAACCAGTTGTTCGACGCGGGCGGCGCGGAGCTGACCGGCGCCGACGCGTCGCGGCAGGTGCGCGAGGCGGCCGCGCAGGTCGCGCAGACCGGTACGCCGTTCTTCCGACACATCGACGGAGGGATGCTGGAAGTTAGGCCCGTCGCGGCCTCGGACGGCGGGCGCTACGCCTTCGTGACTTACATGCCGGTGGGGCCGCCGCCGGTCGAGCAGCACGTCTTCTGGATTCTTTCGGAGACCGCGTGGCTGCTGCTCGTGCGTGTGCTCGCGGTGGTGGCGGCGGCGGGCGCGCTCTGCTACCTGCTGGCTCGCTACATCGTCACGCCGGTCGTGAAGCTGCGCGAGGTGACGCGGCAGGTGACGGGGGGCGACCTCTCGGCGCGCGTCGGGCCGAGGCTCGGCGGGCGGCGCGACGAGCTGGCCGCGATGGGTCACGACTTCGACGAGATGGCCGCGCGCGTCGAGACGCTCGTCGGCGCGCAGACGCGCCTGCTGCGCGACATCTCGCACGAGCTGCGCTCGCCGCTCGCGCGCCTCTCGGTCGCGCTCGACCTCGCGCGCAAGCGCGCCGGGCAGGCCGCGGCCGGCGACCTCGACCGCATCGAGCGCGAGGCCAAGCGGCTCAACGAGATGATCGGCCAACTGCTCGCCCTGAGCCGCTGGGAGAGCGTGGGGAACGGGACGCGCGCCGAGACCTTCGACCTCGCCGCGCTCGTGCGCGAGGTGGCGGCCGACGCGGACTTCGAAGCGCAGGGGCGGAACTCGTCCGTGGTCGTCGAGGAGTGCGACGCGTGCTCGGCGAGGGGCACGCCGCAGCTTCTGCGGAGCGCCGTCGAGAACGTCGTGCGCAACGCCGTGCGCTACACGCCGGAGGGGACGGCGGTGAGGATCGCGCTGCGCTGCCGGCGCGAGGGCGGCGCGGGCGAGGCCGTCATCACCGTGCGGGACGAGGGCGAGGGCGTGCCCGAAGACTCTTTGCAGGACATCTTCCGCCCCTTCTACCGCATGGACGGCTCGCGCACGCGCGAGACCGGCGGCACCGGCCTCGGCCTCGCCATCACGGAGCGCGCCGTGCGGCTCCACGGCGGCGCGGTCAAGGCCGAGAACGTGAAGGGCGGCGGGTTCGCGGTCGAACTCCGTCTCCCTGTGGCTTGAGCTGTCGAGTTAAGGGCGGATAACCACAGAGGCACAGAGGACACGGAGGGGGCACAGAGTTTACAAGTCTCTGTGCAACCTCTGAGCCCTCTGTGCCTCTGTGGTTATCCGCCCTTAACTCTACACGCAAGCTACGATTAAATAAGTCTACCTCGGCGTGATCTTGTGCGAGGGGCGGCCGATGTGTATGTGCGGGCCGGTGGCGGTGCCGGGGATGGCGAAGCGGAAGGCCGTGAAGGGGATGCCGGACGAGCGCAGGTACTCCATCAGCGCGCGCCCCTCGGCGCTGTCGGGGCTGACGCCGACGTCCATCGCGTTGTGGTGCGCGTAGCCCCAGCGGTCGTGCACGGGCGACTGGCCGAACGAGCTGACGGGGAGCTGGCGCCCGAAGCTGCGCGTGTAGAACTGCATGACGGCGCCCGCCTCGTTGATCGACCAGGCGCGCGCGCCGCCGTAGCGTATGTAGGCGGTCGTCGTCAGAACCCCGCCCGGCACGCGCGCCGCCGACTTCGCCTTCGCGAGCGCCTTCGCGGCGGCCTCCTCGGCCTCGGCCTCGACCAGCGTCTCGGCGATCTGCACGTCGGCGCTCTTCAACTGCCCCTCGACGCGCGCGACCTTCGCGCGGGCGTTCTCGGCCGCCAGCGCGTCCTCGTCCAGAGCGCGCTTCGAGACGAGGCCCGCCTCGTACAGCTCGCGCGACTTGACGACGCGCTCGTCCGCGCGCTTCACCTCGGCCTCGTAGTGCGTGAGGAGTTGTTCGAGGCTCGACTTGTACTCCTTCGTCTTCTCCACAAGCTCCGCGCGCAGCCGCGCCAGCTCGCTCACGGGCTCGGCCTCCTTCTTTTTCTGCGCGGCCGTCGCCTTCTTCGCGCGGGACGACTGACGAGACTTCTGCGCCGCCGCCGCCGCGGAGGCGCAGGGCGAGAGCGAGAGCGCGAGAGTCAGCCCCGCCGTCAATGCTTTGCCCGCGAGCCTCATGCCGCCTACTTTATCAAAAATGGTCTCGTTTAGCGCCGAAGTTTATCTGTCAAGCTCGGCCTCTCAAGTCTCAAGGCCGACGAACAGCGGGAAGTGGTCGGACGCCTCTTTGACTTTGGGGTTTTCAGTCAGAACGCGGCAGTCGGTGACGCGTCCCTCATGCGTGGTCGGGGTGAAGGCGAAGTCGAGCCGGACGTGCGGGTCCCATGTGGGGAAGGTGTAGCCGAGGTCTTCGGGGTGGAGGCGGCGGAAGGCGTCGGTGTAGCCGGCGGCGAGCAGGATTTGAATCGTCTGGTAGCGCACGCGGCCGCCGCTCAGCCAGACGAGCGCGCGCAGGCGCGGCGGGAGCTTCTGCGCGTCGAGCAGCTCGCCCGGCGCGAGCGTGTTGAAGTCGCCGACCATGACGTGAAGCCCGTGCCGGCGCGCCTCGACCCACGCGAGCAGCGAGCGCAGCTCGCGCATGCGACGGCGCTCCGTCCAGAACGAGTGGACGGCGCTCAGGTGTATGCCGAAGACGACGAGGTTCGAGCCCTCAAGCTCGATCTCCATGAAGTGCCGGCGCGAGCCGCGCGGCCTGTGCCACTCGTGGCGCTTGACGGGTAAGCGGCTCAGGTAGGCGACGGAGCGCCCCCTGTGCGCCGCGCGGATTTTCAACCCCGTCTCTTCGGAGAGGCGCTCGACGACGAGGGGGTCGGTCGCCTCCTGCAAGACGACGAGGTCGGGGTCGGCGTCCCTGATGACGGCGGCGAGCTGCGGCTCGCGCCCGCCGCCCCCGTAGCGCACGTTGTAGCTGAGCAGTTTCAAACTCAAGACTCGCCGACCTTCCCGATCAGGGTCAGGTAGGGCTGACCCATCCAGTCGCCGCGCAGTTGCATGACGAAGTCGCGCGTGGCCTGTATGTTGACCGGCCGCTTGACCATGCCGACCAGCTTCTCGCGCAGGGGGACGAGGTTGGGGGCGATGTCCGGGTCTTTGTCCGAGAGCGGCTTGGTGTGGATGCCCGGCAGGTAGAAGCCGTCGAGGATGTACTCGCCGAGTATCTCGCTTCCGACGAGCGTGAGGTCGAGGTCGCTCGTGCCGGGGCCGTCGCCGTCGAACGGCGTGCCGTCCTTCCAGCGCTCGCCCGTGACGGCGCTCCCGCGCAGCACGACGGCCGTGTCCTCCGGAATCGCCCGCCGCACGACCTCGCAGAACTCTTCGAAGCGCGCCTCGTCACCCCCGAACGCGAGCCTTATCACGCGCTCGCGCATCTCCGCCTCGCTCATCTTCTCAGACTCTTCGGCCACCCTTTGTCCCCCCGTCCCGAGTTATAAATTTAGCGGCTATCCTACCACCGACGGGCGCCGACGCGACACGCCCCGCCCGGCGAATATGTTCGGCCGGCGAACATTTAGCTTGACTAATCCGCGCGCGGGGATATGATGCCCCTCCCCGTAACCCTCAAGGCTCTTCCCCGAACGAACCGGACACGGAGGACACACATGCAACAGAGCACCTCGCGCCTGCGGCCGCGCACCCTCGCCGCCGCCTGCCTCCTTCTGCTCCTCGCCTGCGGCAGCGCGTCGGCAGGCTGGACGACGAGCGGCAACAAGATCATCGCCCCGAGCGGCGGCGAGTTCCGCATCTCGGGCATCAACTGGTACGGCTTCGAGACCTCGGACAACATCGCGCACGGGCTGTGGACGAAGGACTACACGGCCGTCATCGACCAGATGCGGCAGTACGGCTACAACACCATCCGCATCCCCTTCTCGAACGCGATGTGGGAGCTGAACCCCGTCCCGAACTCCAACACGAAGAGCGCCTGCCCGACGTGCGCGAACAAGCGCGCCCGCGACATCCTCGCGCTCATCGTCAACTACGCGGGCTCGCGCGGGCTCCACGTCATCCTCGACAACCACCGCTCGACGGCCGGCAACTCGGCCGAGGCGAACGGCCTCTGGTACGTCGCCTCGGGCAAGAGCAGCTA
The DNA here is from genome assembly GCA_036389235.1 of Pyrinomonadaceae bacterium. Lineage (GTDB taxonomy): Bacteria > Acidobacteriota > Blastocatellia > Pyrinomonadales > Pyrinomonadaceae > QHXN01. The sequence goes on from DASVQJ010000070.1 coordinate 63,091, forward strand.
CACCGAGCGGAAGTGGATCGACGACTGGGTGAGCGTCCAGCGCTGGGCGCACGGCATCCCGCAGACGCTCGGCGGGACGGACACCGTGACGGTCAACTACTACGCCTCGGACGGGCTGCCCGTCATCCTCGGCTACGACCTCCGCAACGAGCCGCACACGCCCTCGCGCACGGCCTACCTGAGCGGCGCGACGTGGGGCAGCGGCGACGGCATCGACCCGCAGACGAACCCCAACCCGAACCCCTTCGCCCCGGCCTGCGTGGCGACCTCGACCTGCAAGGACTGGCGGCTCGCGGCCGAGCGCGCGGCCGACACGATGCTGGGCGACGCCGTGACGCGCGGGTGGGAGTACCCGCTCATCTTCGTCGAGGGCGTGAGCACGTACCCGACGGCCGCGGGCACGATGGCCGCGGGGCCTTACGACTGGTACTGGTGGGGCGGGAACCTTCTGGGCGTCAACGGGAACGCGGGTAACCCGGGCGCGCCCGTCGTTTTGAACGCGGGCGGGAGCGCGTCGGGCCTGGGGCCGGCGGTCAACAACCAGCTCGTCTATTCGGGCCACGACTACGGGCCGGTCGAGTACCAGCAGGCTTGGTTCAACGCCTCGACCTGCTACCGCAGCGGTTGTTCTTCTTCGAGCCTCGCGGACGTGTGGAGGAAATTCTGGGCCTTCCCGAACCTCGCGGGCGGCGTCAACCCTGTCTGGCCGGGTCACGCGTCGTACCCGTGGGGGAACACCGGCCACACCGGCTACACGCAGGCGCCCGTCTACATCGGCGAGGTGGGGACGGGTAAGACCGACGCCGACCTCTTCTCTTCCGGCCCCGGCTCGCAGGGGCAGTACTTCACCGACATGGTCAACTTCATCCAGAGCAGCTACAACCTGACGCCCGCCAACGACTCCGGCATCCCCGTCAGTTCCCTGCACTGGACGTACTGGGCCGCCAACACCGAGGACGCATACGGCCTCCTCGGCGCGAACTACACGGGGCTGGCGAACGCGAAGAAGGAGTACACGTTCCTCTGCGCCATCCAGCAGGGGCCGCTCGCCGTCCCCTTCGGCGCGGGCTCGGGCCAGTGCGGCTCGACGGGGACTCTGCCGAACCCGCAGTAGCATTCAAGTAACTCAACCTTGCAGGTGAGGTTAGTTTTTTTTCACCACAGAGACACAGAGGACGCGGAGGGGGCACAGAGACTTTCAACTCTCTGTGCCCC
>DASVQJ010000071.1:0-26160 GCA_036389235.1 Pyrinomonadaceae bacterium
AGGCGCGCACGCGTGAAGAGTTGGAGCGGGCGTTAGCACGCGCTATCCGTCAGGTCACGAAGTCGGACATCCGCGGCTGGTTCAAACACTGCGGCTACAAGGTCGCATCCGTATGAATGCCGCTATAACCACAGAGACACAGAGGCACGGCTTGTTGACCTTAGTCCTCAACAAGCCGTGCCTCTGTGTCTCTGTGGTTAATTCTGTCAGGATGTGCGCCGGAGGAGTTCGGGCGGGAGGCGCTCGTAGCCTTCCGCGCCGCGCTCGTGGCGCTCGGCGAGCCAGTCCATCGGGAAGGCGGCGCTGGCGGCGAGCGCGCAGAGCGAGAGTCCGGGCAGCCACGCGTAGAGCTTCGGGTGGTGGTCGGGGTCGTGCGCGAGGAAGTGTCCGAGCCGCGCTAAGGTCTCGTCAACGGTGCGCGCGAACTCTTCGGCCGCGGCGGCGTCCCCGTCTTCGCCCGGCCCGTCCGCGACGCGCCGCGCGACCGCCGAGAGCAGCGCGCAGACCGCCTCGTGCTCGCTCACGCGCCACGCCGCGTCGAGCGGGTCGGGGAACTGCCGCTCCCACCAGCCGCGGTCGGACTCGGCGCGCGCGGCTTCGAGCGAGGCCGCGGCCGCGCGCGCGGGGTTCGGCTTCTGCTCGACCAGCGCGCGTGCGACGAGCGCGTAGCCTTCGGCGAGGTGGAAGTGCGCGCGCGACGAGCGGAAGGCGCGCGCCTCGCGCAGCGCGCCGTCGCGCAGGTTCGGGGCCGACATGGCGAGCGTGGTGAAGGCTTCGCGCTCGCGCGCGGCGATGGCGAAGTGGAGCGCGAGGACGAGCTGGTCGGGGCTCGGGTCGAAGCCGGGCTGCCGGCGCGCGAAGCCCCGCGCGAGCGCCGCGGCCGCCTCGCCCCACAGCCGCCGCACGGTCTCCGCGTCGCGGTAGAGCGCCCACTCGAAACAGGCCGCGCGCCAGCACGCGTTAGCGAGCGGCTGTATCGCCGAAGCGTCGTGCGCCGACTGCCGCCGGTAGACGGCCAGCATCCGCCGCTCGTGGTTCAGCGAGCGCAGGTCGTAATCGCCCGTCGGTCTATTCGTGCTGGCGGACATGGAGATAAGTTTTCAGTTTTTAGTTTTCAGTTTTCAGCCAGGACGTTGTTCTTACTGAAAACTGAAAACTGAAAACTGAAAACTGCTTCAGGCCGTCGCGGGCAGGAGGCGTGTGACGGCGAAGGTGTCGGGCCGCGCCTCGCCTTCGGAGACCGTGCCGCCGACGAGCGCGGCGTGGAAGCGTCCGTCGGCCAGCGCCTCTTCGAGCATCTCGCCGAGCAGGTTGTGGTCGGCCTGCGCCGAGTCCTTGAGCCGCTCGATGAGCGCGCGCATCCAGCCCTCGGAGAGCGGCGGCTGCCCGTAGACCCACTCCATCTCGGAGCCGTTGACCTGCGCCTGCACGGCCGCGAAGTGCGGCGGGTTCAGCGTCCGCCCGTCGAAGCCGATGAGCGAGTAGACGGCGTCGAAGCCGTAGATGAGCAGCGGCGACAGGCGCACGGGGAAGGACTCCGCGCCCGCCCCCGCCAGGGACTTCAGCACGCCGCCCAGACTCCCCATCCACATCAACTGGTCGAGCCTGAGGGGCACGCCGTCCTTCGTCACGAAGGCGCGACCTTCCGCGTCCGTCAGCACGCCGCCGAGCGCCGCGACGAGCCGCGGAATCTCCAGCCGCGCCGCGCGGCCGGGCAGCGCGGGCGGGAGCAGGGACAACAACTCGTCGAGCACGTCGGCCCCGCCCGCCGTGCCCGCCAGCACGCGCAGCAGCGCGAGCAGCGGCGCCTCCTCGCCCCCCCCGACGCCGAGCGACGGCACTGTTGACGCGCCGCCGCGCGCGGCGGCCAGCAGCTCGCGCGTCACCAGATCGACGGCGTCGAGCGTGCGCATCATCTCCATCATCTCCGTCGCGACGAGCGCGCGCCCCGACAGGGGGAAGGGGCTGCGGCTGACCTCTACGGGTCGGAAGGCGCCCGCCTGTAGGTCGCGCAGGACTTCGAGCGGGTGCGGCGCGGGCAGGTCGGGGCCGGGCCGCCGCGGCAGTTCGTAAACGCCCGGAAGTCTGCCGCCGCCTTCGCCGCGCCCTTCGCCGTAGAGCAGGCGCGCGAGCGCCGCCTCGGCCTGCGCGACGACGCGGCCCCCTGTCGCCTCGGCCCGGCGGAAATACTTGTCGAGCATCGTCGCGGCCAGCAGCTCCCCGACGGCCTCGTCGAAGACGCGCGGCGTGACGTTGGACGCCGCCGCGCCTCCCGCCTCGGCCACGCGCCCGAGCGTGCGCGCGACGCGCGCGAGCGCGTGTTCGAGAATCTTGACCGCGTGCCCGTCGTCGGACGGCCCGCGCCTTTCGAGCGCGGCGACGAGGTCGGAGCCGAGGAGACGCGACGTGCCGTCGAGCACCTGCCGCAACTCGCGCGGCAGGTGCGCGCCATCCGCCTCGCCGCGCAGGTATGCGACGACCGAAGGCAGGCTCAGGTTCCCGCGCGCGTCGTTCGAGAGGCCGGGGGCGGCGTCGGCGAGGTTGAGCGCGCCGCGCCCGTGTCCGTGCGAGTCGAGCGGGCCGCGCCCGTGCGAGCTGTCGTGACCGTTCGCGTTGCCGTTCGGGGCGTTCGATGACGGCCGGAAGTTACTGCGCCCGTGGTCTTCGTCGCCGCGGCCGAAGCCCTGCGCGTGGCCGCTGCGGTCGGTCTGGTTCTGATTCTGAGTTTCATGAGAGCGGCCGTGTTCGCCGTTCCCGGACGAGGGGACGTGCGACGTTCGCGCGTCGCGCGCCTCCGTGCGTCCGGAGTCGCTTGACTCCGCCCGCCCCGTTTCGCGCAAGTCGGTGTGTCCGCCGTCCTGACGCTTCTTCGCCTGGCCGGGCGGGGTCTCCTCTTCGCCGCGCGTGAGGCGCCCGCCCCGCCCGGGCGCGTCGCCGGTTCGTTCGAGGAGTTGTTGAACCTTCTGCTTGCCTTCCTGAAGAACGTCCTGCACGCGCGCGTGCTTGTTGTCGGGGCCGTTGCCGCGGCCGCGTAGCCCGCGCGCGGGGTTGCCGCCGCCCTCGCGCGCCGCGCCCTCTTCGAGGCCGGAGGTCTCGGGCACGTCGTTAGCCGCGTGCGTGTCGGCGGGGCCTATGCCGGAGCCGATGTGCAGGTTGTGCTTGACCTTGTCCAGACCCATCGCCGAAGGCTCCGCGCGAGGTGTGTTGCGGACGGAAAAATTTTAGAGGCCCGGGCCGCGCGCCCGTCAGCCCTTCGCGCCCGACACGCGCGCGACGATGGCGGTCGGGTAGTTGCCGATCTCGTGGTACTTCATCTCGGCCAGCGCGGGGAAGTAGCGCGCCGCGGCGAGCCCGAGCGGCGAGCCCATCCCGCCCGCCTTCAGGTTCTCCCACTTCGACGCGTAGCCGCGCGCGAAGGCGACGGCCTCCGTCCCGACGAGCCCGCGCGCGCGCGCCCTCGCCATCCCCTCGCGGTAGGCGTGACCCATCGCTAAGGTCACCGTGCCCTCGCCGCCGTTGTAGGCCCCCAGGACGAACTTCCAGAACTCGACGCCGTCGGGCTGCCCGTAGCGCGAGAAGGCCGACGCGCCCAGGCGCTGCGCCTTGAGGTGGAGCAGGCGCGCCGCGCCCGGTATCGCCTTGCTCGGGTCGAGCCGTTCGTCCGTCGCCGTCCCGGCCGCGCCCACCCGCAGGCCGACCTCGCGCGCCGCCTCGCGGCCGAACTGCGCGATGCCGGCGTAGCCCCAGCGGTTGATGACGTCTGTGTCGAAGTTCGACTCCTGCGCGAGCAGGCTCTTGAGTATCGCGGGCGAGAGCCCCGGGCACCACTGGACGGCGCGCGCGATCACGTCGTCGAAGCGGTGGGCGCCGCCGCCCGAAAGTCTGGCCGAGCCGGCGCTCGTGCGCGTGGCGCGCTCAAACGCCGTGGCGAACTGTCCGGGGCCTCGCACCTCGCCGCCGAGCACGTCGGCGCCGAGGAAGTCGCTCACCTCGTTGAGCGTCGGGTGGACGAGGAGCGCGCTGATCTGGTTCCACTCGTCGAGCAGCGCCTCGTGCTCGTGCGTGAGCGGCACGCCCTTCATCTCGGGGTGGCGCGCGTAGAAGATGAGGTCGGTCAACTGCCAGGGGTCTGTGACGCCCTCCTGAATCGCCTGGACGAGCGTCTTCAACTCCTCGAAGGTGCGCTCGCGCAGGAGCGCCTCGTCGGAGACGGGCGCGGGCGTCGTCTGCCGCTCGCGGCGGACGAGCGCCGAGTCCTCCTTCGACAGTCGCTCGCCGAATCCTGCGCCCGCGCGCCGCCGCGCCGCCTCCTCCGCGCGCGGCGCCTCGGCGGGCGCTAAAGGCTGGTTGCCGACTCTCTCTGCCCCGGCCATCGCTTCGCCTCCCGACCCCGCTTCAGACGTTCGTGTTGAGGATGGTCTTCACCCCGCCCGTGACCTGATCGACGACCTTGCTCAAGACCTCGACGTGCTGCGTCACCTGGTAGAGCCGCGCCTGTAGGCCGAGCAGCTCCGTCGTCGAGAGGTCTTTGTTCGAGCGCATGATCGACTCGACCTGGTTCCACTCCGTCTCGATCTGCCCGAAGCGGCCGCGCAGGTCTGTGCCCGCGGCGCCGCCCGCGCCCGGCTTCGACATCACCTCGCGCAGCATCCCGAGCCGCGTGCGCGAGTCGAGCAGCTCGGGCAGCAGCGCGTTCACGTTCGGCGAGCCCGGCGGCAGGCGCCCGACGCGCTCCATCAGGTCGAGCCGCATCTGCTCGATCTTGGCGCCGGAGACGGGCGCGGGCGCCTGCGCTTCCGGCTGGCCGGCCGCCGGCCCCCCCTCCGTCTGGCGCAGGACGCTCTCGAACGAGCGCCCGGCCGTACCCTGCTGCTGCTGGAAGCGCTGCCCCTCCAACTGCTGCGACAGATTGCCCTGCACTATCCCTGAGACCGGGTCTGCCATCACACGCCCTCCCTGGCGGAAATATCCGTTCATCCCGGTTATCGCCGTTTCGCGGAAAAAGTTTCCGGCCCCGCGGGGATTTTTTTTAAGGGGGAATTTTTTGAAGGGGGAGCGCCGCGGCTCTTCAGGGCGTAAGCTGCGCGAGCAGTGCGCGCGCGCGGACGAGCGCCGGGGCGGAGCCCTCCTGCGGAGGGCGCGGGCCGAGTTCGAGGGCGGCGAGGAGGTGACGGCGGGCCGCCTCGCGGTCGCCGAGCCGCATCGCCGCCTCGCCGCGGTTGACGCGCGCCGTCACGTCGGAGGGGTCTGCGGCGAGCGCGGCCTCAAGGTGTTCGAGCGCGCGTTCGGGCTCGCCCTTGCGCAGCCAGAGGGCGCCGAGCGCCGACTGGAAATAGGCGGTCGCGGGCGCGAGCACCGCCAAGCCCTCGAAGATCGTGACCGCCTCGTCGTGCCGCCCCTGCTCGGCCAGCGCGTAGCCGATGTCGGCGACGAGGCGCATCTCCTCGGCCGTCCAACCGCCCGCCGCGCCCAGCGACGCGCGCCCCTCCAGCCAGTCCTCGAATAAACGGTTCGGCGTCATCGGTGCTGACGGCAATCTTATCAAAAAATTTCTGCCGAAACGCCGCGCGGGCAGGAAACATTCCCCCGCGGCCGCCGATAATTTAGGCGAAACGGGTCAGGAAGGCGGCGCGGCCGCCGAACGCGGAGGAGAGCGGGCCATGTTCGGACTAGGAAAAATCTTCGACAGCGTCTTCGGCAAGTTCTTCGACTCCATCGGGATGGGGTGGCTGGGGCAGGCGATTGCGCTGACGGCCGACATCATGTCCGGCAACTGGGTCGGCGCCGCCCAGGACGTTTTCAACCTCGTCGCCGAGTTCACAGACAACTCCTGGATGGATCGCGTCGCCTCGCTCCAGCCGCTCGGCGCCTTCGACGGCGGCGGCTGTTTCGGCGACATCCTCTCGGAGAACACGCTCGGCCAGTGGCTCAACCTGGCGGCGGGCGGCGAGGGCCGCGGCCTCGGCCAGTTCGTCTCGGCGGTTAACGTCGCGCACGAAACGTTGCATAATGGGGCCATGGTCTCGGCGAACCGGCGCTTCGCGATGTCGACCCTGCAAATCTAAAGCGGGGGCGCGGGGCACGCGGCGTGCAGCGTGAAAAGGTTCCGAAGGCAGAGATGGACGGAAAGGCGACGAAACAAGGTTCTTTGAGTACCGAAGGCGGGCAGGACTCTTTGCGCGGCAGGCTCGGCGTCTCCGAGCAGGAGTTCCGCGCGATGGGCCAGATGGGCGCGATGTACTACCAGCAGGGCATCCTCGACAAGGCGCAGGCCATCTTCGAGGGGCTGGTCGAGATCGACCCGTCGAGCGCGGCCGCGCACTCGGCACTCGGGGCACTGCTGACGCGCACCGAGCGCTTCGAGGAAGCGATGCGCCACCTCGACCGCGCGGTCGAGCTCGACCCCGAACAGATCGCGCCCTACGTCAACCGCGCAGAGATTTTCATCAAGCAAGGGCGGGCCAGAGAGGCGGTGTCCAACCTGGAGCAGGCCATCGCACTCGACCCGCGGGAGAAAGACCCGGCCGCCAACCGCGCGCGCGCCATGGCGCTCGGCATCGCCGAAGCGCTCAAGGCGTCCGGGGTCAAATAGACGGCCATAGTTCCGTACCAACGAAAGGAGCGTGTCATGAGCGGCATCAGCATTCCAGATAAACCGGGCCCCTTGGGCGACAAGCCGAGCGAGGCCGAGATCATCAACCACAACGACGCGATGCAGAAGTACTGGTTCGCCGTCCAGCAGGCCGCCAACGAGCAGAGCATGGAGGCCGACGCGATGTCGAACATCGCCAAGGCGGGCCACGACGCGCTGATGGCGGTCGCCAACAACATGAAGTAACCGCACGCCAGGAGACACACTCCCGGGACAGGCGGACGCGCCCCGGCCCACGCGGCCGGGCGCTTCCGTTTGTCCGCGCCAATACTCAAGGGGGTTTCCCGATGAAGATGAGCTTGAGAAAGAGAGTCGGGGCGCTCGCCTTCGCCTGCCTGCTGCTGCTGGGCGGCGCGGCGGAGGCGTGGGCGCAGTACCGCGTGAGGGTCTACAACCCCGGCCGCTACAGCCGCACGCGCCAGACGATGAGCGACCGCGCCGCCGTACGCGCCGCTCTGAAGCGGAAGAAGCAGCGGCAGAAGGCTCGCCGCAAAGCTTTGCGGCGAACCGTCTACTAGGCTGACCGCGTCTCAGGTTCGGGGCGCACGGAACAGGCCGGAACCGCGCGCACAAAAGGGGGCGCCGGCTTCCGGCCTTTTTGTTGCCGACGGCCGAGAGTGTGTTGACGGGGGTTCGAGGGCGATGACACGTGCGAATTCGTTGAGGGCCTGCGGGCGCGTGCTGTCGGCGGGGCTGCTCGCGCTCGCCGGGTGTGTGCCGGCGGCGGCGCAGCGCAGCTACCCGACGCCGAAGGTCTACAACCCTGGCGTCTACAGCCGCACGCGCCAGACGATGAGCGACCGCGCCGCCGCGCGCGCCGCCCTGGAGAGGAAGAGGCGTTCGTCCCCGACGAACGGAGCGCCCGGCACGCGCTTCCCGGCGCCCCCGCCTTCGGCGCCCGCGCCGGCCGCGGGGAGCGTGACCTTCCGCCCCGTCGCCGACCAGATCATGCCGCGGAAGATGGCGCTCTCGTTCGCCGACACGCCCGAGGAGCAGAAGCGGCTGGAGGGGATGTTCTCCGAGGCGCTGGAGCACTACCGCGGCCGGCTCAGGCAGGCCGGCCTCCCCACCAACGACGTGGCGCGCGCGGCCGCGTACCTCGTGACGGCCAGCTACTACGCCGCGAACGACGGCGTCGCGCTCGACGACGCGCAGCTCGACGCGCTGCGCAGGCACCTGCGCGAACTCTTCTCCACGGACGAGACTTTCCAGCGGATGAACGACCGCGAGCGGCAGGAGTTGTTCGAGGACTACGGCATCACCGCGACGTGGATCGACGCCGGCTTCAACATCGTCAAGCAGGCCGGAGACCGCGAGGGCGTGAGGCAGTGGCGCGAGATGGGGCGGAAGAACTTCACGGCCATCCTCGGCGTGCCGCCCGAGAAGGTCGTGTTTAAGCCGAACGGCGTGGAGTACAAGTGAGAGGCCCGGCGGGGGGCGCCGGCGCCCGGCGCTGACGGGGCGCGCGCCGCACCGCGCGCCCCGCCCCGCTCAGACCCTCGCGCCCTGCTCGTGACGCGAGGCGACGCGTTCCAACACTTCCGCGCCCCAACCGAGACTCGCCGCGGCGAGTCTCTTCATGTCTTCGGCGAACTCCCCGGCGGGTATCGTTTCGAGGTACGTGCGGCTGAGGAGCAGCGCGCGCGTCTCCTCGCGGTAGACGAGTAAGCCCCCGCCCGCGCCGTGGTTCTCCTCCAGAAAGTCTTCGAGCACGCCGGGCCGCGGCCGCGCGCGGAAGCGGTAGACGAGCGCCCCGCACGAGAGCGCGCCGCTTCGAGCGTCGTACTCGAAATAGAGCGCCGCCGGCCCGAGCATCAAGCCCGTCACGTCGCCCTCGCCGAAATGCGGGGCGTCTGCCTCCGGGCCGACGAGCGCGCGCAGCATCGACTCGGCCTCCTGCCTCGTCATAAAGCCTCCGCGGCCGCCGGCCGCAACGCCGCCGCCGCGCGCGAGCACGCTCGACGCGTAGGCGTAGACGGCGAAAGCGATTCCTGATTCACGCGTGTACAAGTCATCAGCCTCCGTCCGCGAGGGGGTCGGTCGTGCGAGGTGATGTGTCTTCACTGTTCAGTCGAAGTCGCCGCGCCGCGCCCGCTCGAAGGGGACGCGGCGCGGCAGGTACGTCTCCTCGAAGCCGTGCGCGTTGTGGCCTTCCGTGAAGCGTCGGACCACCGCGCCGCGGCCGGGGTGTACGAGCGGGTTGGCGAAGGGGCCGAGTCCGAAGAGCCCCGGCACGGCGTCGCGCCGGTTGACGTAGTGGACGTAGCGCGGGCCGTCCGGGTAGGAGCCGGCCGCGCCGCCGAAGGTCTCGACCTCCACGCGGGAAAGTACGCGCTCGGCCTCGCGCCGCGAGAGCCCGCCCTCGACGCGGAGGCGTTGGTAAACGTCCGTCAGCGCGCGGCTCGTAATCAGCGCGCCCTGGCTGTGCGCCATCAGGTGGATCGTGCGCCCGGCGGTGATCTCTTCGTAGACGGTGTCGGCCAGCGTGTCCACGGCCGGGTTGTGCCCGATGTCGAGCGTGTCGCCCGCGCTCTGGATGACATCGACGAGGCCGCCCTGCGTGGCATTGTGGATGCCGACGACGCGCGCGCCTGTGCGGTCGGCGATCTGTCGGAGGCTGCCGAACTGCCCGTCCTTCGTGGTGCTGATGCCGTTGACGTAGACGACGGTTCCGGCCGGCGCGCGGCCGTCGCCCGGGACGACGGCCGGGACTCGTGCGAGCGGCGTCGAGGCCGCGTAGGTGCGCCCGCCCGCGCCGACGAAGAGGCCGTCGAAGTCCCCGTCCGAGCCGCGCCCCCCGGACACGGCCGGCGCGTCAAGCAGGGCGAAGGCGGGCCGGGTCATGATGCCGGCGCGCGAGGCGTAACCTTCGGCGAGGCCGACCGCGCCCTCGAAGAGTTCCGCGACGTTACCGCCCGCCGACCCGGCGCGTCCGAGCACGCCGAAGGCCGTGCGGCCCAGGTCTTCGAACGGGTCTGACAGGTTCTCCGCCAGGTTGCCGACGGGTCGAAGCATCACGCACCTCTCGGCTCTTACAGAAGGCCGCTGCCTTCGAGCGCGTCGTAGGCCGTCCCCAGCCCGTTGTTGTAGGACTGGAGCCCGTCGTTCTCGGGCGTCGAAGGGTTGGTGTCGCGCAGCCTCCCGACCTCGAAGGCGCCTCGCAGGATTTCGTCGACGTCGTTGCGGCTCTTGAGCTTCGCGCCGTTGCCCCAGCCGAAGAGGCCGGTCTCCTCGGTCAACTGGCCGACGAGGTAGTCCGAGATGGCCTCCTGCGCGCCCTCGACGCCCTTCTCCGCGATGAGGTCGCCGATGTGGTCGCCGACGACAGAGCCGAGCGCGTTGCCGAAGATGTCCTTGAGCTTGCCGCCGACCGGCACCAGCTCGAAGATGAAGCCGACGAAATTCTTGACGGCCTCCCTGCGCTCGTCCTCCGCCTTGACGGCGAGCTGGAAGCCGTTGGCGACCGTGCCGGCGAACAGCCCCAGCTCGTTCGGGCGGTTCTCGGCGCGGTACTGCCGCGCGAGGCCCGTCGCCGTCGTGATAAGCGAATCCTTGAGCGTGCAGTCCGCGCCGAAGAGCGTGCGCTGGTAGAACTGCGAGAGCGTGACGACGCCGTCGAGCGTGACGGACGTGTCGATGAGTTCGTTCGTCAGGTGGCGCGCGTCACTCTGGTAGAGGCGCACGAGGGCGTCGGCGACGCCGCGCCCGTCGAAGAAGCCTTCGTTCGAGGCGACGGTCGAAAACAGTTTCAGCTTGAGCTCGCCGCGCGGCATCCCGGCCGCGCCGTTCAGGAGCGCGGCCAGAGGGCTCTCGCCGTGGACGGCGCGGTTCGGGTCTTCGCCGATTAAATCCCGCGGCGTGTTGACGGTGCCGAGGAAGCGTTCGAGGCCGATCCGGCCGCCCGCGTACTGCCCCGCGTCGAGCCGGCCGAGGACGGCCGTCAGCACCGAAGGGTCGCCCGCGATGGCGCGCGCCGCGCCGTCGAGGACGTGGAGGTCGTTCGACGTCTGCGCGTCGGCGGCGTGCTCGATGCAGGCGTCGGCGTAGTCGCGCATGAGGCGGGACGAGCCGCTCTGCGCGATGAGGTTGCCGGTGTACTCGTTATAAGGCCAGTCGCCGAAGCTGCCGGGGCGGTTGACGTAGTCGGCCTCGGCCTGCACCCACTGCCCGGCGAAGTCCGCGCCGAGCAGCCCGCGGTCGTAAGCCGCGCCGAGCGCGCGCGCGACGACGGCGCCGTCGGCGGCCGAGACGCGCTCGTCGCCGCCGTAAGGGACGGGCTCGCCGCCGGCCGCGCGGAGGATGCGGACGGCCGCCTCGGAGTTCCCCTCCGTCAGGCGCCTGACGAGTTCGGCCTGGAAGGCCGCGTCGCCGGTGCGCAACTGCCGCGCGAGTTCCGTCGCGCCGCCCTGCGCGTAGCCGAGCCCGTAAGCCTCCCAGACGGCGTCGAGGCTCCGCTGCACGTCGGGCGTCTGGCGCCGCGCCGCCGCGCCGACGTTGTCGAAGAGCGCGAAACGCAGCGCGTTGGCGGCGAACTCCTGCTCGCCCGTCCGGCTCGACGCGCCCGGCCCCGTGTCTTCCCACGCGTCGGCCGCCGTCGCCACGTCCGCGCGCTCCTGCGTCACGTCGTTCAAGTTGAGTTCGACCCCGCCCGCGTCCCTCACGTACATGATCTCTCACCTCGACCGGCTAATATCGTTCGTCCAGGTTATCGGCGGGGGGCGGAAAAGGTTTCCCGCGATAGGGGTCGGAACCGCCCGCGGTAGCGGGTGGGCCTCTGCGAGACGGAGCATCCGATTAGCGAAGGCCCACCCGCTACCGCGGGCGGTTCCGACCTGTTTTTTAGGAGAGTCCGGCGAGGGCGCGAATCATGAACTCGAAGGCTTTGTAGGCTTCCTTGAAGTAGTAGACGTAGCGCTCCTTGAAGAGCGGGAGTGAGACGAGGACGACGGCGAGGCCGACGACCATCTTGACGGGGAGGCTCAGGAAGAAGACGTTGATCTGCGGCGCGACGCGGTTGACGAGGCCGAAGAAGATGTCGGTGAGGAGCAGCGCCACCATCGCCGGCGCGGCCAGTTGCACGCCGACGCCGATGACGCCGCCCGTCAGGCGCGTGATGAACTCGGCGGCGGGCGTCCAGCCGGCTTCGAGGTGGGGGAAGCCCGTCGCCGGGATCAGCTCGAAGCTGCGGAGCAGCGCGCCGATGAAGAAGTGGTGCGCGCCGATGCCGAGGAAGATGACGATGGCGAGCTGGAGCTTGAACTGCCCCAGCTCGGAGACGCGCGTCTGGAGTTGGGGCGCGAACAGCTCGGCGAGCGTCGAGCCGCGCTGGAAGTCTATGACGCGGCCCGCGACCTGCACGGCCTCGAAGACGAGCGAGGCGACGAAGCCGAGCGTGAAGCCGACGAACGCCTCCTTCGCCAGGAGCCCGATGAAGCCGACCGGGCCGAAGCCCAGCGCCCCGCCCTTCAGGCCCGCGGCGAGCGACGGGTAGACGATGACGACGAAGGCGGTCGCCGTCGCCACCTTCACGCGCGCCGGCACGGCCGCCCCGCCGAAGAACGGCACCACGACCAGGAACGCCAGCAGCCGCGCGAACGCCAGCCCGACGAGCACCAGGAAAGCCTGCGGGCTCTGCCCGAACTCGAACGTCTCGAAGACGGTCTCCAGCAGTCGGAGGAATTCGTCCATGGCAAAACAGGGAGTCAGGAGTCAGGAGTCAGGAGTCAGAATGAAGACCTTTGGTTGAACCGTCCGACTGTCAGCGTCAACGCTCATCAAGCGGAGCCTTCTGACTCCTGACTCCTGACTCCTCAAACCTTCAGCATCGTGTCGAAGACGCGGCCGGCGAATTCGCGCAGGGTGTCGAGCATCCAGCCGGCCGTGATGATGAGGACGAGGATGGTGGCGATGATCTTGGGCACGAAGGTGAGCGTCTGCTCCTGCACCTGCGTGAGCGCCTGGAGGAGGCTGATGACGAGCCCGACGACGAGGCTCGCCAACAGCGGCGGCAGCGACAGCAGAAGGATCAGCCAGAGGGCCTCGCCCGCGAGTGAGACGTACGTGTTCATTCTTCCCCTCCTTCAGGTGTAGCCGAGCACGAGGTTGCGGATGAGGATGACCCAGCCGTCAACCAGCACGAAGAGCAGCAGCTTGAAGGGGAGCGAGATCATCGCGGGCGAGAGCATGAACATGCCCATCGCCTGGAGGATGTTCGACACGACCATGTCGATGACGAGGAAGGGGATGAAGAGGAGGAAGCCGATCTGGAACGCCTCGGTCAACTGGCTCGTGACGAACGAGGGGATGACGACGCGGAACTCGGTCGGCAGGATTTCGTTCGGGTCGTTGCCGTTGCGCACGGCCATGCGCTGCGCGAGGTTGTAGAACATCTTGCGGTCGGGCTCGTGCGCGTGCCGTTCGAGGAACTGCCGCAGAGGCTCGCGCCCGCGCCGGGCCGCCTCGAAAATCTGCCTGACCGAGACCTCGGAGAAGATCGCCTCGGAGTCGCCGACGTTGCCCGCCTCCGCGTACATCTTCTCGACGACGGGGGCCATGATGAAGATGGTGAGTATCAGCGAGATGCCCGTGATGACCTGGTTGGGCGGCACCTGCTGCGTCCCCAAGGCGTTGCGCAGGATCGAGAGCACGACCGAGATTTTGACGAACGACGTGAGCATGATGAGCGCGAACGGCGCGAGCGCCAGAGCGCCGAGCACGATCACCAGCACCACCGGGTTCGCCGCCCCCGTCCCGCCGCCCCCGGCCGCCGCGCGCGGCTCGACTTGCGCCAGCGCTTCGGACGCGCACGAGAGCAGACCCGTCGCGACGAGCGACAGCAGGAGCGCGCACCAGCGCCGCCGCGGCGTCCGCCAAAGCGAGCGGAGTCTCATCCGGAACCCCCCTTCCTGTTCATGAGCCGCGCCAGGCGGTCGGCGAAGGCTTGCACCGAAGGGCTCGGCGCCGCACGCCGCCGCTCCAACTCCTCCGAAGCCTCCTCGGCACTCTTCGCGTCCAGCTCGCTCACCAGGTGGACGCCCGCCTCCGACGCGCCGATGAGGAGCCAGCGCCCGGCGACCTCGACGACGTAGAGGCTCTTGCGCGGGTCGAGCCCGACGCGGTCGACGACCCTCACCATGCTGTTGCCCGGGCGGAAGGTGCTCAGGCGCGGGAGCGCGAGGCGGAAGACGAGGTAGGCGAGCCCGCAGACGAGGCCGAGCGCCAGCATCGTCTCCAAAAGCATCGTGAAGAAGTTCATCCCGGCCTCCCGCCCGCGCCCTTCAACCCGCCAGGCGCGTCACGCGCACGCCGAGGCGCCCCTCGATGTCCACCAGCTCGCCCGTCGCGACGCGCCGCCCGTCGGCCACAAGCTCCACGGGGTCGGTCGCGCGGCAGTCCAGCTCCAAAATCTGTCCGGCGCGCAGGCGCGTCAACTCCTCCAGGCTGATGCGGCGCGCGGGCAGCTCCACGCGCACCGTCAGCAGGAGGTTGTCCAGCAGCCCCGCCTCCTCGTCCGACCCGGTAGCCAACTCGCCCTCGTCTTCCATCCGCAGCCTCCCCCCCGCCTCGGCGCCCCGCGCCTCCGACGCCGAAACCTCTTCGACGAGCAGCCGCAGCGCCGCTCCGTCCGAACCTTCGGCACCGTCACCCCGACCCGCGGCGCCGCTGACGAGCACGTTGTCGCCCGCGCCCACGCGCGCGCGCAACGTCCCACGCGCCGCCCCCGGCCCCCACTCGCCGAAGACGCGCTCGACCAGAACCACGTCGCCGGGTTCGAGCCCGGCCAGGGACGCCGGGTCGACCTCCGTCTCTCCGACCAGCAGTGAGACGTTCGCCCCCGCGCAGAACGCCCGGCAGCGCGCGAGCTTCTCGACCCCGCCCGCGCGCGCCAGCAGCGGCGAGCGCATCTCGTCGAGGGCGGCGAGGACTTCCGCGCCGTAGACGAGTCGCACGACCCCCGCCGCACGGCCGAAGCGCGCGCGCACCTTCGTCACGACGGCGCGCGCGCCGACGCCCGCGCCCGCGTCCTCCGTCAACGCTTCGAGTCGGAAGAGCGGCTCGCCCGCCTCTTCGTTCAAGGCGGCGAGGAGTTGCGCGCACAGGAATTCGAAGACGGCGCGCTCGGCCGTCGAGAGCGAGCGCGCGGTGTCGGCCGAACCCACGCCTTCGCCGCCGAGCATCAGGTCGACGACGGCCGAGGCGAATGACGACTCGACGGCCAGCACGGCGCGCGCCTCCCACGGCTCGACGGCCACGCGGACGTATGCGCGCGGCGAGTCGGCCGGAGGAATCTCTTCCTCGCGCGTCTCAAGCACGTCGAAGGCGACGCCGTCGGCGTCGGTTCGCGTGAAGCGCCCGGCGACGCGCGCGAGCGCCGCCAGCGCGGCCGTCGAGAGCGAGGCGGGCACGGCCGCGAGCATCGACGAAAGACGGGCCTCGTCGCGCGAGACCTTCGGCAGCGCCGCGTCCCAGGGGACGGCGCGCGCCGCCGCGGCGGGCAGGGCGCGTGCGTCCGCGGCGGTCGCGGCCGGGCCGCCCGCGAAGAGGTCTACGGCGAAAGGGTCAACGGCCGGCGCCGGCTCGCCCCCCTCCTCCCTCAGTGTGTTCGCGTCTGTCTTCATCGGGCGCCGCCGACGTTCAAGCGCGGTACGTGTTCGACGCGCCGCCGCCCGTCTCTTCCGACGGCCCGTCGGCCTGCGGGGCGTTCGCCGCGTCGTTTGGCGTGGCGAGCGCGCGGCCTGCGGTCTGGGAAAGTTCTTCGCGTTGACCGTCGCCGCCGGTCGCGCCCGCGCCCGTCTCGACGCCGGTGCGCAGGGCGGCGAGGTTGACGCCGCGGCCCCGGAGCAGCTCGGCCAGCTCGCCCGAGCGCGCGTCGAGCTGCGAGCGGACGCGCTCGCTGGCCGCGATGAACTCGGCGGTCACGCGCCCGCCGCCCTCGGCGGTGAGTTTGACCTTCAAGCCTTCGAGCACGGAGCGGCGCAGCTCTATCGTCACGACGTGGCGGCCGCCCTCGACCATCTGCGCGCGGACGGCCGAGACGATCCTTTCGAGGTCGGCGACGTGCAGGATGGCGCGCGCCGACGTGGCCTCGCCGACGGCGGACACTTCGCGCAGGGGCGCGCGCGCGTCGAAGCCACCGCCGCGCCCGTCGCCGCCGGTCTGGTTCGAGCCGCCCTCGCGCTCTTCGCGCCGCCGGGCCGGGCCGTCGTGCTCGGCGCGCTCCGACTCGCGCGAGACGCGGCGGCTGCCTTCGTCGTGCGCCTCTTCGTCGCGCCGCTCGGGGCGCGAGACGACCTCCTCGAAGACGCTGGCGAAGTCGCGCTCGGAGGCGCCGCCGCCCTCGACCGGCTCGCCCGCGTCGTCGAAGCGTGCCGCGTCCGCCGGGACCTGGCCGCGCTTCGTGACGGCGCGGTTCGGCTCCGGGTTGGGTCTCGTCGTCAGAGGGTTCGCGGGTGGAATCTTCATCGCCTTGCGGCTCCTTTCGCGGCCGAGACTTTACTTCATCTTCTTGAGCTTGTCGGCCGCGTCGTCGGCCATCTCGCGCGCGCGCTTGCGGTTGATGATGGTGCCCTGTAGGTCGAGGGCCAGCGCCCGCTCGAACGCCACCATCGCGTCGTTGTACTCGCGCAGCTTCTGCATCACCTCGCCGAACTTGTAGTGCGCGAGCGCCGACTTCGGGTCGAGCTCGGTCGCCTTGCGGTAGGACTGCGCGGCGCTGCTCGGCCGTTCGAGCCCGACGTAGCAGTCGCCGATCTCTATATAAACTTCGGCCGTCGGCCTTGAGGCGGCCACGTCCTGAAACTCTTTGAGCGCCTGCGCCCAGCGCTTCCGCTTCTTGAGGTCGCGGGCGGCGGCGAGCCCCGTGTCGGCCGGGAGCTGTTGGCCGAAGCTCTTCGCGCGGTTGTAGAAGACGGCCGCCTCCTTCGTCTTGTTCTGCTTCGTGAGCGCGTCGCCCATGCCGCGGTAGGCGAGCGCCAGCTCCGGGTTGAGGTTGACGGCCCGGCTGTAAGCCTTGAACGCCTCGGCCGGCTGGTTGGTGGCGAGGTAGGCGTTGCCGAGGCCGTAGTGCGCCAAAGCGAAGTCGGGCTGGGCGAGCGCCGCCTGCTTGAAGGCGACGAGCGCGTTGGCGAAGTCGCCCGCGAGGTAGGCGAGCTGCCCGTCGGCGGCGAGCGTGCGCGCCTTGAGCTGCGCGTTGGCCGGGTCTTTTTCGAGGGCGGCGTTGACCTGCTCGCGCACGGACTTCCAGTCCTCGGCCTTGACGCCCTCGGTCTCCTTCACGTCGAGGAAGCGTTTGATGAGGGCGTCGGCGTCGGCCAGCGGGTCGGCGGGCGCGGGCTCCGGCGTCTCGGCGGGGGTGGGCGTCGGCTCCGGCGCCTTCTCCTCCTCCTCGTCCTCCTTCCTGGCGACGACGGGCATGGCGAGGCTGAAGCTCACGTCGTTGGCGCCGCCCGAGCGGACTTCGACGCGCTGGCGCTGGATGCGGTAGCCGGGGCGGCTGGCGAGGAGGTTGTAAGTCCCGCGCGGCAGACGCTTCATCAGTCTGCCGTCGGAGTCCGTCTTGCCGAGGCTCTGCGCGGAGGCCGAGCTGCCGGCGACGATGAAGATTTCGGCGTCGGGGATGTCGGTCTTGAAGGTGACCTCGTACGACGGCGCGGGCTTGGGCGGCTTCGGCTGGCCCTTGCCGCGCCCCGGCGGCGCGGGCGGCTTGGGGTCGGCCTCCGTCGGGGTGGCCTTCTTATCCTCGACCTCGCCGGCGATGTTCGGCTTCGGCGTCTGCTGCGCGGCCGCGCGAGCCGCGGCCCCGGCGAAGAGCGCGAGCGCGGCGCAGGCCAACGCCGCCGCGGCGGCGAGCCGCGGGCGTGTCGACCGTTCTATGTCTGCCCTTTTCATAAAACCACTCCGGGCGACGCCCGGCCGGCCCCGCCGCGCGGCGGCGCCGTCGCCCGCTCCTTTATCAAGTTTACCGCCGACCGCCCTACTTCGAGGCCCGCGCCTTCGCCGCGGCCTTCGTCGCCAGCTCGCGCGCGCGCCCGCGGTCGATGAGCGCGCCGGCCGGGTCGAGCGCGAGCGCGCGCTCAAGGGACTCGGCCGCCGCCGCGTACTCGCGCTGCGAGTAGGCCAGCTCGCCGAACTTGTAGTGCGCGGGCGCCGACTTCGGGTCGAGTTCCAGCGCGCGCCGGTAGGCCGGGGCCGCGCTGAGGGGCTGTTCGAGCCCGACGTAGGCGTCGCCGATGCCGACGAAGACCTCGGCCGTCGGCCCCGCCTTCGACACTTCGAGCAACTCCCTCAAAGCCTCCGCCCAGCGGCGCTCTTTAAGGAGGATGCGCGCGGCGACCTGTCTCGTGTCGTTCGAAGTATAGCCCAGGACGCGCGCGCGCTCGTAGTAGCGCAGCGCCTCGCGGTTCTTGTTCTGGCGCGCGAGCACGTCGGCCGAACCCTTGTAGGCCATCGCGAGCTGCGGGCTGATGGCCGCCGCCTGCTGGTAGGCGCGCGCGGCCTCGCCGAGCCGGCCCGCGCCGAGGTAGGCGTTGCCGAGCCCGTAGAAGGCGAGCGCCGAAGAGGGCAGCTTGAGCGCCGCCGTGTTGAAGTCGACGACGGCGCGCGCGAAGTCGCGGCGCAGGAAGGCCAGTTGCCCGCGCGCGAAGAGCGCCTGCGCTTCGAGCTGCGGGTCGAGCGGGTTGGCGGCGAAGGCCGCGGCCGTCTCGGCCTGCGCCAACTGCCACTCGGCCGCCGTCACGCCGTCGGTCTGCTTCGGGTCGAGGTAGCGCCTGAACACGTCGCCGGCCGTCAGCGGCGCGGCGACGTTCGAGCCGACGGGGGACGCGGCGGCCGACTCGGAGAGGTTGAGGACGAAGGTGGTCCTGCCGGGGCGCACGTCGATCTGCCGGCGCTCGACGCGCGAGCCGGGGCGGCTGGCCGTGACCGTGTGGAGCCCGCGCGGCAGGCGCGTCACGAGCCTTCCGTCCGCGCCCGAACGCCCGAGCTTATACATGCCGGTCGGGCTCTGGTTGAGGTACACGTCCGCGTCGGCCAGCCCCGTGTAGAAGGTCACCTCCAGCGGCGGCACGGGCGCCGCCGCCGCCGTCGGCGCGGGTCGCGGCGCGGGCGTGCGCTTGCGGCGCGGGGCCGGGCGCGTCTCGCTCGGCTGCTTCGGCGCCGCGCGCTCCTTCTTCCCGTCCTCGACGTCGCCCGCGATGTTCGGCTTGGTCTGCGCACCCGCCGCGGGGAGGGCAAGGCAGAAGGCCGCGACGAGAAGCGGGAGCGGCGCGGACAGTTTCAGAGGGCGCTGCCGCGTGCGTCTGCGCGGCGTCCGTGCGGCGGGGAGAAGGTAAGTCTCACAACTCTTGTCTTTCATCTTCAATAACTCGATTGTGTCAGGATGACTTTACAAAAGAGTTATCCTCGCGCGGCGTCAGAAGGTTTCCTTCGCCCGGGGACGCTCAGGGCGCGTCGGGCTTCGCCGCGCCGTCCCCGCGGACGACGACGTAGCGGAAACCCAGGCGGGCCGAGCCCTTGTCCTCGCGCACCTCGTAGCGCGAAGTGGCCGACACGAAGGCGCGCGGCTCGGTCGCCGCGCCGCCGCGGATGACGCGCAGCTTCGCGCCGCCCTCCGTCTTCGGCCGCCCCTCCCCGTCCGTCGCCTCGTCCTCGACCCACTCCCAGACGTTGCCGGCCATGTCGTAGGCGCCGAAGGGCGAGCGCCCCGCCGGGTAGCTCTTGACGGCGCGCACGCGCCCACCGGTCTCGGTGGAGGCGGCGGCCCGCTCGTCCCACTCGTTGCCCCACGGGTACTTCAGGTTCTCCGTCCCGCGGGCGGCCAGCTCCCACTCCGCCTCGTTCGGGAGCCGCACGGTCGCGCCGTGCTTGCCCGAGAGCCACTTGCAATAGTCGGCCGCCTCCTGCCACGTCACGCCCGACACGGGTTCGAGCGCCGCGCCGGGCGGGAACTCGCCGTCCCGCCAGTGCGAGGGGGCGGCGCGGCCCGTCTCCTTCAGGTACTCGCGGTACTGCTCGTTGGTCGTCTCGGTCTCGGCGATGAAGAAGGGTTTGACCATGACGCGGCGCAGAGGGAGCCCCGTCCCCTCGCCGCCGAGCGTGACCTCGCCGCCGGGGACGGGCAGCTCGCCGGCGGGCGCCGTCGCCGCGGGCTCGACGCGTGTCGCGGCGGCGGGGGTCGGCTCCGGGGTCGAGGGCGCGGGCTGGCTCTGCCGCAGCTCTGCGGCGCGCCCGGGCTCCTCGCGCGCGTGCGTGCCGAAGAGGAGCCAGCCGCCGTAGCCGAGCGCGACGGCCGTGACGAAGCAGAACAGCCCCGCCAGAGTGAGCGGCACCAGACGAGACTCGTCCGCGCCGCCTTTGAGATTGGAATTCGGGCGAGGGCGTTCGGGCATGGGAAACGCTCTGGGCAGTCTGGAAAGCTTCGCGGGGGAGAGTCGCCCCACTGCGGACAGCTACTCGGCCGCGCCGCCTTCCGAAAAACTTCTGTCTTGAAGTGTACTAAGGGGATTATAGACGCGCGGCCCGCGGGCGGGCAACAACCTTCCGCGCGCGGCGCGCGGCAAGGGGGCGTGTCACTCCTTCGGGCGGCGTTCGTGGAGGATGGCGCCGATCTCGTCGTTAATCTTCTGCTCGCGGCGGGCGGCCTCGCGCCGCTCGCGCTCGCGCCAGCCCTCCTTGTGCTTCTCGATGACGCGCACCTCGCGCGCGGCCTCGACGAGCGCGGCGCGCGCCCTCTCAAGCTCCGTCTCGCAGCGCGCCACCACGCCCCTCTGCTCCTCGGCCGCGGCGCGCAGAGTCTCCTCCTGCGTGCGCAGGTCTGCGAGGTGCGTGCGGTGCGAGAGAGCGCGCGCGGCCGCGGCCCCGCCGCCCATCGCCTCCAACATCTCCGCGCGCGCCGCCTCCTGCCGGCCGCGGCACGCCTCGACCTCGCGCACGCGCCGCGCCAGCTCCGCCTCCGCCTCCGCCAGTTGCGCCATGCGCGCGGCGAGGAGACGCTCCGCCTCGCGCTTCGCCTGCTCGCGCGCGCCGAGCACCGGCTGGAGCCTGTACTTCTTAACGGCCATCGCCCGCATTATACACCCGCCCACCTGTCGCCCGACCGGCGCCGGCCGCCCTCGCCCCCCGGTTCGGCGGCCTTCGTCGGACAAGCCGACTGAACGCACTACGCGTAAATCCGCACGCGGCGCTGAGCCTTACGTATCTCCTCCAGGTGGGCGTCCCATTCAAAGTCGCTCGCGTATTTTATGCCGCAGCGCGGGCACTCTTGTGAGTGCGCAACAATCGCCTCGGACAGAGCTTTGCGTATCTCCAAAGGCACCCGGCCCTCGCCCGCGTACTCGGCGTCGAACCGCTGGTCGCTGAGCGCCAGGATGCTCAGCAACAGGGGGACATAATGTGCCTCGACCAACCTCCCGATTTCGGGCCGCGTGCAAGCGGCGGCGGCTTCGATCTCTAAATCCTGCTCCCTGAGTCTGTCGAGAACCTCCCTGCCGCCGGCGGCCAGCACCTTTTCCAGCATGATAAAATCGCGCTCCATAACAACCTCCCGGACTCCTCATTATTAATCCCGTGACCGCGGCGCGGGGCTCGTCCGAGACCGGCCCGTCGCCTGTAGCCGAAGGTTTAACGCCTGGCAGGCCGCGCCTACCGAGGCATTTGATGAGTGCCAGCCTTGTGTTGTTTGTGCGTTACGCAGCGGACGAATGACTTGACGTGAGCAGGAACGCTCTCCCACGCGGTGCCGCCCCGCCGCCCCGCGGCGGTACGAGCTGTACGAGAAGAATTAATTCTGGTACTCCGCTTAGTTGGCATCTCGCTCCCTCGGCTTGAGAAGTAAGTAAAGCTGCATCAATTCCTCGACCCGCGGCCCGCCGGCCCCGGCGCCGGGGCCTCGGGCAGAGTGAAAAGTTTGCTACTGACGGGCGGCCCTGTATTTCAGCCTGCCGGCAACCCTCTTAATCACGAGGTCGGCGTCTTCCTTGCTGATGTGTAGCCGTTCGGCTATGTCCGCACGGCTCATGTCGTCGTAATAATACATGTCGAAAATTTGCCTCTCCTCCTCCGTGGCGTCGGCCATGCATTTGTAGACTATCTCTTCCAACTCAAGCCGCTTCTGAACGGCCTCGGCCGAATCCCTATCGACCGCCAGGTCACCCCGCCCCGCGCTAAGTTCGTCGAGGCTGTCGAACGTCCTCCGCTCCCTCCCCAACTTCTTAACCGCGTCGGCGACGGCGTTGTGGGCCACGCGGTGCCTGTAGCCCCCCACGCTATCGATCACCTTTTCGCCCAGCCGCACCCGTTCGGCGACGGACGTGAAGACGTCCTGCACCACCTCCTGGGATAACTGCGGGTCTTTAGTCTGACCTAGGGCGTAGTTATAAACTTGCTTGCTGTGCTCTTCATAATCCTCCTCGACGCGTTGCAGCTTATCGTCACCCGATTGGCCGATCTTCGACGACGGCATTGCCAACCTCCTCACCCGCAAGGGTTGTAAAGATCGAACACCAATGAAAAGTCGGGGTGGGGGAAATCGTCCTGCACTAGGAAGGACTTAATTTTATCCCCGCTCACAGAAAACCGGAAAATTTTTTTTGCGCCCCGACACGCAAAAAAAAATTCCGGCCGCTTCTTTCACGGGCACGCTCCCGCAGTCTCTACTGCTGACGGCATCACTTTACGGAAGACCGGGAGATTAGAACGGAGGAAATCTGATGAGCAGCCAACAACACTTCGACCAACACGACCGCCGCCACCACCACCACGCGCATTTCGACCACGTCCTGGCGGGGCTGCATCACCTGAGGGTGACGCACCGCGAGCGGATCAACCGGCTGGAGCAGGAGCGCGAAGACCTGGAGGTGCAGAGGGCCGCGCTCGTCCGCGAGTTCCAGAAGCACGCCGACATCCACGACGTGCCGTACCGGAGCCTCGAAGGGTACGAGGACAAGACCTACCCCGTCGAGAGCCAGATGGAGAGCGCGCGCCATCACTTCTGGGGCATGGTCGCCGGCATGGTCATCGCCGTGGTGCTCGGGGTCTACTTCTCGGTCAGCACGCTGATGGCGGAGTCCGTCACGATGCTGTTCCTCGGCTCGGTGCTCGTCGCCGTCGGCATCGGCAAGTTCGCCGGCTCCATCCTGACCGCCCTGCTCGGCACGAGCGCGGTCAGGCCGCACGCGGCCAGGAGCCTGAACTTCGCCATCGTCGCGGCCGGGGCCGCCTTCTTCCTCATGCTGACCCTCTTCGCCTGGCTGCGGTTCCAGAGCGACTCGCCGCTCGTGGCGCTGCTGCCGTCGCTGATGGTCGGCATGGAGTTGACGGCGATAGTCTTCGCGGGCGCGTGCGACTGCGGCTACAGGATGTACCGCTGGTCGGGCGTCTTCCACGAACGCCACCGGCACCTGCTCCACCGCGAGGCGACGGTCGAAGACCAGTTGGCCAACAGGCACGTAGACCTGCTGAGCGTCGAGCACCGCATCAAGGAGCACGAAGAGGCGCATCACGACGGTCATCACGCGCACGCGCACGCGCATACGGAGGGGCACCATGAGAGACATCACGAAGTCGTCCACCATTAATTGCTGCCTGCTGGCGCTGCTGGCGCTGGCGCCGGCGAGTTGCCGGCAAGGGGCGGGCGGCGGGGCGCCGCCGACGACGGCGCCCGCCCTCCGGCTCGCCGGCGCGCACGAGACGGGCGTGCCGCCGCCGTCTTCGCCCGCGAGCACGCTGCGCGTCTGGCGCGACTTCAGTAAGAGCGCGGACGAGAAGACGCTCGCCCGAATCGCCGAAGAGCTGGCGGACGCCGTCATGCTCCACAAGGAGCAGATAATCGGCGTGGAGGTCGTGCGCTTCGCGAACGCGAACGGCTCCGTCTGGTCGGAGCTGCCCGAGAAGTTCATCTGGGGGCCGGCGCCGGAAGTACCCGGATTCAGTCCGGACTTGAGTAAGGCGCCCGCGGACGCGAAGCTCTTCAAGGACGCGATGGAGAAGTACGTCCAGGGCGAGCGCCTCAAGTACGAAGAGGGGAGGGCGCTCCTCCTGAGCGAGTACACGGCCCGCGTCGAGGGGCAGTTGAAGAGGTTCAGGGACTACCTGCTGCAAGGCCCCGCCGTCGGCGCGCCCTGCACGCACTTCGCGCCGCTGGCCGAGCGCATGAGGGCCGAGAACCTGCCGTATAGCGTGTTGATTACCGACGGCTGGGCCGACTGCCCCGGCGAAAGAGGCCGCGCCCCGGGCGGCGTCGAGCTGCGCGGCCGGCACGCCGTCATACAACTGACGCGGCACGCGGACTCGCAGGCGGACGACGGGGAGTTCCTGCGCCGCAGCGCCTTCCTCCGCGGGCTGTTCCCGGCTTCCGAGGTCGTGCCCGCGTCCGTGCCGACCCGCGCAATCGAGTTCATATTTCAGTAGGCGGAAGATGACGATGGCGACCAGCAACGTCGGCGACGATTACGGCGCCCGCGTCGGGCAGGTGTGTGATGAGCATTACGCACGTCTGAGGCATTACTTCCTGACCCAGCTCGGCAGCGCCCCGGAGGCGGACTACTGCGTGCGGGAGACCATCTACCGGTTTTTCGTCTTCGCGCGGGGCCGCCGCTGGGAGGAGTTGGCCGAGCACGTGCCCGGTTGCGTCATGCGGACGGCGGCCCTCTTATGCTCGGAGAAGTTGGAGGAGCGGAGGCGGCTCGCGGACGCACGGAGGGATGACGATAGCGAAAACGCGCTCCGGGGAATGGCGGAGGAGGCGGCCCGGGCCGTACAGGAGAGGCTGCGCTTTAGACAGCACCCGCCCCGGAGGCCGGAGTGAAGCGACCGCCGCCCGGGCGTCGTATACGCCGGGCGCCCTCACGAGCATCATGCCGGTTAAGGTGACACGGACGGCGTGTCGTAGTAAAAAGGCGCGCGGGGGCCGCCGGCGTCAACGCGCGCGTGTGACCTTCGGCCCCAACTCCGCGGAAGGGGATGAGGCGTGTTCGAGATAATCGACCTGAGTCAGGAAATCTTCACGGGGATGCCGGTCTTCCCCGGGCTCCCGGAGGTGAAGGTCACCGTCCACCTGTCGCACGAAGAGCTGGAGGGCGTCGAAGGCGACGGCGTGGTCTCGCCCGCCGTCAACCTGCTGGAGCTGGGCGAGCACACGGGCACGCACGTGGACGCCATCAGCCACATGGGGCGCGAGCACCGCGAGCATTCCATCGACACGATGCCCCTGACGACCTTCTACACGGAGGGCATCTGCCTCGACCTCTCTCACAAGGGGCTGATGGAGTTGATAGAGGTCGAAGACCTGGAGCGCGCACTCTCCGCCGCCGCCCTTGAGATGAAGCGCGGCGACACCGTCCTGCTCTACACGGATCACTACCGGCGCGCGTACGGGACGGAGGACTGGCACCGCGGGCCGGGCGTGAGCGTCGAGGCGACGCGCTGGCTCGGCGGGCGGGGCGTCGCGGCCTTCGGCGTGGAGCCGGCCGCGCCGGGCGTGCGCGGCGTCTCGAACAAGGAGGTGCACCGCGTCTGCGGCGAGCTGGGCTTCACGCACTACGAGAACATGTGCAACCTGCACCTGCTGGCCGGGCGCGGGCGCTTCCGCTTCATCGGCCTGCCGCTCAAGATACGCGGCGGGACGGGCTCGCCCGTGCGCGCGGTCGCCGTCTTCGAGGGGTAGGTTTAAGGGCGCACGAACCCCGGCCGGGGCGCCCGCGCATTTACGTTGACAGGCGCGACGGCGCCTCATTAACATCTGCCGACCCTTCGAAGGGGCGCGGCCCTCGCGCCGGGGCTCCCGCAGTCTTCGCCCCCGCACCTCCCTAGCCGCCGCCGCAAAGTGGCGGCCGAACCTTGTCGCAGTTCAAACAGACGCGGACTGGAGAACATATGCTTCCCCCCATCAAATTCAAACCCGCCGGGCGAATCTCCGCCTTCACCTTCGGGCTGCTGCTCGCCTTAACGTCCGCCGCCGGCGCCCGCGCGCAGACGCAGATCACGACGGGCGTCATCCAGGGGACGGTCGAGGACGAGCAGGGCGCGACCCTGCCCGGCGCGTCGGTCGAGGTGAGGAACGTCGGGACGAACCTCACCAAGTCCCTGACGACCGACGAGGGCGGCCGCTTCGTCTTCCTGCAACTGCCGCCGGGCCGCTACACGCTGACCGCCTCGAAGCAGGGCTTCGCCACGCTCAAGCAGGAGGAGTTCACGCTCACGGTCGGGCAGGCCGCCAACCTCAACCTGAAGATGAAAGTCTCGGGCGTCAACGAGGTCGTCAACGTCTCGGCCGTCCAGACCGTGGACACCGCGAGCGCGCAGACCTCGACGACCATCGACGAGCGCGCCGTCGGCAACCTCCCCGTCCTCGGCCGCAAGTTCGAAGACCTGCTCACCCTGACGCCGAACGTCTCAGTCACGCAGGGGCCGGACGGCGACGAGATCAACTTCGCCGGCCAGCGCGGCGTCTTCAACAACATCAGCCTCGACGGCGGCGACTACATGAACGGCTTCTTCGGCGAGCAGGCGGGCGG
>DASVQJ010000072.1:0-12246 GCA_036389235.1 Pyrinomonadaceae bacterium
ACGATGGTGTTCTGCCACGTCGGCGCCCCCACCTGTTCGAGCGCCATCGTCAGAGCCTCGCCGCGCTGCGCGGACGTCCAGCCGCGGACCACGTCCCAGGGGATCATCCCCGTGAAAACCGCGGCCACGACGACGTAGAGCACCGTGCAGATGAGGAGCGAGGCGATGATGCCGATGGGCAGGTCGCGCGCCGGGTTCTTCGTCTCCTCGGCCACGGTCGAGACGGCGTCGAAGCCGATGTAGGCGAAGAAGACGACGGCCGCGCCGGTGAGCGTGCCCGTCCACCCCTGCGGCTGGAACGGCTGCCAGTTCTTGGCCATCGTCGCGGGCGAGACGTAGTAGAGCGCGACGCCGACGAAGAAGATCAGGACGAGGATCTTGATGAAGACCATCCCGGCGTTGAACCCGGCCGACTCCCTGATGCCCCAGACGAGCACGACCGTGATGAGCGCGACGATGCCGAAGGCGAGCACGTTGAAGACGATGGGCACGCCCCCGATGTGCGGCGCGTTGGCCAGGATTTCGGGCGTCGCCGTGCGGTAGTTCGACGCCAGCCAGTCGGGGAAGGGGATCCCGAGGTTGCTCAGCAGTCGCTTGAAGAACTCGGCCCAGCTGATGGCGACGGCGACGTTGCCGATGGCGTACTCGATGATGAGGTCCCAGCCGATGACCCACGCCACCAGCTCGCCGAGCGTGGCGTAGGAGTAGGTGTAGGCCGAGCCCGAGATGGGCACCATCGAGGCCAGCTCCGCGTAGCAGAGCGCCGTGAAGCCGCAGACCACCGCCGTGATGACGAACGAGAGCATGAGCGACGGCCCCGCCCCCGCGCGCTCGGCCGTCCCCGACGCGGCCGTCCCGACCGTGGCGAAGATGCCCGCGCCGATGATGGCGCCGATGCCGATGAGCGTGACGTTGAAGGCGCCGAGCGTGCGCTTGAGCGAGAACTGCGGGCCGCCCGCCGCGGCCAGGATGTCGTCGAGATTTTTGGTGCGGAAGAGTCCTCGAAGCAAGGTCTTGCCTCCAGCCCGACAGAATGGGAATTGCGCTTGGTTGTGCGGGGCGTGCCGCCCCGCCCGCGGCCGGCTTGGACGGCCGGAGTGTTACACAGCCGCGCGCGGCAAGGCAACAGGAAAGAGTAGACAGTAGACAGTAGACAGTAGTCAGTAGGAAGCCAAAGCGGCGCGCCCGACCTAAAGGCTCAGGCGCGCCGCCGTGTTTTTCTACTGACTACTGTCTACTGACTACTGACTCTTCTCCGTCGGGAGGCCGGCGGACTTCCAGGCAGCCATGCCGCCGAGGAGGGCGGCCGTGTCTTCGATGGATTTCTGCTTGAGCGTGAGCGCCGCACCGGCGCTGGTGTGTTCGTTCGGTCAAGTGCAGTAGAAGACGAGGGTCTTGTCCTTCGGCAGCTCGCCCGCGCGGTTGGCGACCTCGTCGTACGGCATCGAGAGCGCGCCCTGGATGTGCTCGGCGTCGTAGGCCGCCTTCGCGCGCGTGTCGTAGACGACGGTGTCGCCGCCCTGCAACATCTCCTGCAACTGCGCGGCCGTCACGCGCCGCACGCCGTCGGCGTGGACTTCGGTCGTCCCCGTGGGCGCCGCGCCCGCGCCCGACTTCCCGGCGGCCTTCGCCGCGCCCGCGCTCGTGTTCCCCGCCGTGTCGGTCGCCTTGCACGCGCCGAGCAGCGCGGCGGCGGCGGCCGCGAGCGCCAGCAACAGCGGGATGAAAACTCTTCTGCTCATCGTGAACTCCCCGAAAAGTTGTTTACGCCGGCGGCCCGCGGGCCGCCCCTCCGACCCCGATAGCATCGCACAGAACGCTTCCCCGCGGCCAGCCCGCGCGCCGGAAAGCTTCCCCCGTGGGCACCAAGTGTGCTATAGATGCGCAAATTTTAAAGCCAGAACGGGACGTGCCCCCAAGGCCGAAACGCGCGGGAGTGTTGCAGGTGAGAGACACCGTACGGGGAAGACTATTCTCAAATAAGGCGGCGCGCGGGGCGTGCGCCCTGCTCGCGGCGGGGTTGATGCTGCTGGGCGCGTGCCTGCCGAAGTCCGGGACGGGCGAGCGCAAAGGGGGCGCGCGCGTCATCACGCTCTACGGCTTCTCGGTGATGAAGGAGGTGATGGACAAGGCCGTGCTCCCCGCCTTCACCGAGAAGTGGAAGCGCGAGCATGGCGAGGACGTGCGCTTCGTCACCTCCTACGCCGGCTCCGAGACGATCACGAACCAAATCTTGCAGGGCGTCGCCGCCGACGTGGGCATCTTCTCCATCGAGCGCGACGTGCACCGCCTCGTCGAGAAGGGGCTGGTCAAGGCGGACTGGAAGGCCGGCTCGCCCCAGGGCGGCGTCGTCAACAAGACGCCCTTCGTCATCCTCGTCCGCAAGGGGAACCCGAAGGGCTTCCGCGACTTCGCCGACCTCGCGAAGCCGGGCGCCAGGCTCATCCACCCCGACCCGGACGGCTCGGGCGGCGCGCAGTGGTCGATCCTCGCCATCTACGGCTCCGAGCTGAAGAAGTCGCAGGCCGAGTCGGGCGCGGCCGACCAGGCGCGCGCGCTCAGCCTCCTGAAGTCGGTCTGGAAGAACGTCATCTCGACGCCGGGCTCGGCGCGCGAGGCGCGCACGCAGTTCGAGACCGGCTACGGCGACGCGCTCATCACGTACGAGCTGGAAGGGCTTTTGATGAGGCAGGCCAACGCGCCCTTCGAGATCGTCGTCCCGCGCTCGACCGTCCTCAGCGAGCACCCGGCCGTCCTCATCGACAAGAACGTGACCGGGGACGAGCGCCCGCTCCTCGACGCCTTCATGAAATACCTCTGGAGCGACGAGGCGCAGCAGGCGTTCGTCAAGTACCACTTCCGCGCCGTCACCGACGAAGCCCTCAACGACGCCAACCGCGAGTTCGCGCGCGTCGAGCTGCCCTTCACCGTCGGCGAACTCTTCGGCGGCTGGGAGCGCGCCTACCCGGAAGTGATAGACGGCGTCTGGCGTAAACAGGTCAAGCAGAAGTGAGGGGCTTATGAGCGCAGCGATCTCGGCGATGCGACACGTGCGCGGGTTCGACCCGGCGAAGCCGTTCGGGCTGGGGATGGTCATGCTGTTGATGCTGCCGCTGGTGCTGCTGCCGCTGGCGTCCATCTTCATCTTCGGGACGGGCAGCGGGCTGCGGAGCTTCTGGGGGGCGCTGACGGCGCCCGACGCGGTCTTCGCGCTGAAGCTGTCGGTGGTGACGAGCTTTTACGCGACGGTCTTCAACGTCTTCTTCGGGCTGCTGGCGGCCTACGTGCTCTCGCGCTACACGTTCTTCGGGCGCACGGCCGTCATCGTCACCATCTCCCTGCCGACCGCCATCCCGACGGCGGTGGCGGGCTTCGCGCTGCTGCTGCTGTGGGGGAAGTACGGCATGATCGGGCGGTTCATCTCGGAAGACCACCAGTTGATGTTCACGCCGTACGCCATCATCCTCGCCAACATCTTCGTCACCTTCCCGCTCGCCTTCGGCGTGCTGATGTCGGTCTTCGAGACGATGGACAGGTCTCTCGACGAAGCCTCGGCCACCATCGGCGCGACGCGCTGGCAGACCTTCTGGCACGTGACGCTCCCCAGCTTGCGCGGCGCCATCGTGACGGGGGCTCTGCTGACGTTCGCGCGCGCCATCGGCGAGTTCGGCTCGACCATCCTGGTCTCGGGCAACCTCGCGGGCAGCACGCAGACCGCGCCGCTCTACATCTTCGCCAAGTTCAACGAGGGGCAGGTCGAGGCGGCCAACGCCGTCGCCATCGTGCTCGCGCTCTTCTCCTTCACCATCTTCAGCGTCCTCTTCTTCGCGCGCGACTGGATCGAAGGTAAGTGAAGCCCAGTGAGGTGAACCCGTCATGCTCCCCGAGAAGGTCACCGACGATTACGACACGACCCCGGACGCGGGCGAGGGCCGAGGGCCGCGCGGCGCGCACGCCCATCCGGAAGCCCCGGCCGCGAGCGTCCGCGGCCTGAGCAAGAGCTTCAAGGGCGTGAGCGTGCTCGCGGACGTGAGCTTCGACGTGGCCGAGGGCGAGGCGCTCGTCCTGCTCGGCGCGTCGGGCTCCGGGAAGACCACGATCCTGCGCATCATCGCGGGGCTGGAGCGGCCCGACTCGGGCAGCGTCCACCTCCACGGCCGCGACGTGACCGACCTCCCGGCGCGCGAGCGCGGCGTCGGCGTCATCTTCCAGTCTTACGCACTCTTCCCGCGCATGACCGTCGAGCAGAACGTCGGCTACGGCCTGCGCATCCGCGGCCGCAAGCGGCGCGAGCGGAAGGAGAAGGTCGAGAGCCTGCTCGAACTCGTCCACCTCACAGACCAGCGCAAGAAGCTCCCCAGCCAGCTCTCGGGCGGGCAGCAGCAGCGCGTGGCTATCGCGCGCACGCTCGCCTACGAGCCGCAGATGCTCCTCTTCGACGAGCCCTTCGGCGCGCTCGACGCGCAGATACGCGTGCGGCTCAGGCGCGAGATACGCGCGCTGCTCCGGCAGGTGAACGTGCCCGCCCTCTTCATCACGCACGACCAGGAGGAGGCGCTGGAGCTGGGCGACCGCATCGCCGTCCTGCACTCGGGCCACCTCGAACAGGTCGGCACGCCGGAGGAGGTCTACAACCGGCCCGAGACCGAGTACGTGGCGACCTTCCTCGGCGCGGCCAACCTCCTCCTGGGCGTCGTCGCGCGCGGCAACCGCGTCGAGCTGGGCACGGTCGCGGTCGAGGCGGGCGCGGAGGCGGCGCGCTACCAGGTGGGGCAGTCGGTCAAGCTCGTCTTCCGCCCGGAGGACGTGCGGCTGAGCGGGCCGGGCGAGCTGCCCGCCGACTGCAACCCCTTAGCCAACGGCGTCGTCGAGGAGAAGCACTTCGTCGGCGCCTACGAGCGCCTGACCGTCCGCCTCGACCTCGTCGCGCGCCGCCCCGCGCCGGGCGAGCCGCCGCTCTACGAAATCTCCGAGACGCCCGAGCGCCGGCTCGGCGTCCCCGTCATCGTCACGCGCACCAAGTCCGAAGCGGTCGCCGCCCCCCTGCGCGTCGGCGACCGCGTCACCCTCTGCCTCGCCTCCTTCCGCGTCCTCCCCAACTTCCCCCTCGCCTCCGAGCGCGGCGGACGCGTGTTCGACACGGAAGCCAAGTAGGCATTTAGAGCGGCGTGCGTCCGAGTGCGCCCGTGACAAACGGGTCAGAACCGCCCGCGGTAGCGGGTGGGCCTGCGGGATACGGTGGCCTCGGGTTGCGAAGGCCCACCCGCTACCGCGGGTGGTTCTGACCGCTATGGCAGTCGCGCCCGTCTGAACGCCGCCGTAAGACAAAACGACGCTCGAACGGGCCGGGGGCGAATTTGCGACTCGCCGCCCCCGGCCCGTTCGACCGCCTTACCTTCCTGCTAAGCGCCCGCGCCCCTTTCCATCCTCTCACTTAATCCCGTACAGCTTCGCGGCGTTCTCCCTGAGCACCATGCGCGCCAGCTCCGACGCACGCTCCCGCGTGACCTGGCCGTCGCGCATCATGCCGGTGAGGGCGAGCGCGAGGGCCTGCCTCCCGGTCTGGTTCGAGAGCCAGGCCAGCTCCTCCCAGCCGACCGCGGGCGTCAGCGCGAAGGCGTCCGTCCCGAACAGAACCTTGTCGGGCGCGAACTCCAGCCACTCGCGCAGCGTCGCGGCCAGCGCGTGCGGCGAGCGCAGGAAGGTCTGCGCGGAGAAGTCGGCGTAGACGTGCGGCTTCAGGATGAGCGCGCCCGCCTGCCCCGCGAAGGGGTGGCCGCCGTGGACGAGCACGAAGTTCGTCCCGCGCAGCGTCGGGTCGTTGAGCGCGGGTTCGAGCAGCATGGGGTCGGAGCCGGAGAGGTTGAAGTAGGCCCCGACGCCCCCGCCGGTGTGTACGTGCACGGCGAGCCCGAGCCGGCCGGCCTCGCGCGCGACGTGGCGGAAGAGGAAGTCCTGGAGCGGCTTGTACTCCGCGTAGGGCGGCGCGGCGCCGCGCACGAACCGCGCGTAGACGCGCGCGGCCTCCGCCTCCGTCGCGTCGCCGAAGTCGAGGCCCCGCAGGTAGGCGGCCTCGAACTTGACGGCGACCGCGCCGCCACGCTTCTGCCTTTCGAGCGTCGGCGTGACGACGCGCGTGAGGTACTCGCGCAGGGTCGCGGGCACGGCCTTCACGCCCGAGTCCGAGAGGTAACGCTTGAGCAGCGCGTCCTCGCCGGGGTAGAAGGCCGCGTAGTCGGGGTTCCGCCTGCGCACCCGTTCGGAACTCAAGGGGAGCACCAGCGCGTCCACGAACGAGACCCAGCGGAAGCGGCGCGGCGTCAGGCCACGCCCCATCGCGACGCGGTTGGCGAACATCACTTCGATGTTCAGGCGGTCGAGCACCCACGACGGGTACTCGTCGCCGCGCTCGCGCGCGACCCGCGCCCGCGCCTCCGGGACTTCGCGCGCGTGC
Source organism: Pyrinomonadaceae bacterium (assembly GCA_036389235.1). GTDB lineage: Bacteria > Acidobacteriota > Blastocatellia > Pyrinomonadales > Pyrinomonadaceae > QHXN01. The sequence goes on from DASVQJ010000072.1 coordinate 6,455, forward strand.
GCCTCGGCCATGTCGCGGTGGCCGTAGCCCCACAGGTCGCGCCAGGCCCCGACGTACTCCGGGTTGTCCGGGCGCAGCCGCGCGGGGAGGGGCGGCGGTTCGAGCGAGTCGGGCGTGAGCGCGTCGTACTCGCGGTCTTCCTCGCCCTCGCGCGTGACGCGCAGGGGGTGCGCGTGGTGGTCGATGGCCCTGATTTTAAAAATCTCTTCGGAGAGTTGACGGTCTGCCTCGTCCGGCGCGGCGGCGCGGCCGGCGGGGGCGGGGCGCGCGGCGAGAAGCGCCAGGACGCAGAGCAGCGCGGGCGGAATCATTCTCATGGGAGAAACCTCGATGCGGCTTGAAAAGGCCGTGTGATTTTAAAGGCGGAATGCAGACTTCCAAAGGCGAAACCGAAAGTGTGGACGGGCCTCGCCGCCCCGGCTTTTATTACGACGCGGCCCCCCGCCTCGGATGTTGGGGCCGGAGCAACCCCGCGTGCTATCATCGCCTCAAACTTGCGAGCCAGAATCGGGTAGGCGTTCAGGATGTCAGGAGTGAGTGCTCTCGCCTTCGGCCGGTATGTCCGCCGCGCACCCCCGGTCAAAATTCGTGAAGGTCTTATGAATTCAAAACTGTCGAGACGCAACCTTTCTGTCTTCGCGCTGGCGGCGGCGCTGCTCTGCGGCTCGCCGGCGGCGCCCGCCGCGGCGGCCGTCCGGCAGCGCAACGCGGCGAAGCCGGCGCGCGGCGCGCAGCAGAAGCCGGCGCCCGCGCCGGCGCCCGCCCCGGGGCCGCTCGCGGAGGCCGCGCCCTTCGTCAACAAGGTTCTGCCGAACGGGCTCGAAGTCATCGTGCTGGAAGACCACTCGGTGCCGCTCGTCACGGTCGAGCTGGCCGTGCGCAACGGCTCGTTCACCGAGCCGCCCGAGCTGAACGGGCTCTCGCACCTCTTCGAGCACATGTTCTTCAAGACGAGCCCGACGCGGGGCCGCCTGACCGAGTACATGCGCAACATCGACGCGCTCGGCATCGTCTACAACGGCGAGACGCACGAGGAGGTCGTCAACTACTACTTCACGACCACGACGCCGAACTTCCGCGTCGCCATGCAGTACATGCGCGACCAGGCCGTCTACCCCGGCTTCGGCGACGAGTACCTGGCGAGGCTCCGCTCGACGAGCCCGCAGGCCGCCGACCTCATCCGCGGCGAGGTCGAGCGGCAGCTGGAGCAGGAGCGCGAGGTCGTCGTCGGCGAGCTCGACCGCCACGAGTCGAACCCCTACGGCGAGCTGGGCGTGCAGATGAACAACCGCCTCTTCTACAAGTACCCGAGCCGCAAGGACCCGGGCGGCAACCGCCAGACCGTGCGCGCCGCGACGCTCGACACGATGCGCACCATCCAGTCGCGCTACTACGTGCCGAACAACTCGGCCATCGTCGTCACCGGCGACGTGACGCCCGCCGAGGCGTTCCGCGTCGTCGAGGAGCTGTTCGGCGAGTGGAGGCGGCGCGAGCGCGACCCGTTCGCGGAGTTCCCGCCCGTCGAGCACCCGCCGCTCGCCAAGAGCGAGGCCGCCCTCATCACCAAGCCCGTCGCGAACGTCGTCATCGAGCTGGGCTGGCAAGGCCCCTCCGTCGGCAAGGACGACGCGGCGACCTACGCGGCCGACGTCTTCTCCTTCATCCTGCGCCAGCCCGACTCGCGCTTCCAGCGCGCGCTGACCGACTCGGGGCTCGCGGCCGTCGCCGCCTTCGGCTACTACACGCAGCGCAACACGGGGCCGATCACGCTCATCCTCCAGACGACGCCCGACAAGGCGAAGGCCGCCACCGCCGCGGCCTACAGGGAGATCGCACACTTCAACGACCCGGACTACTTCACCGACGAGGAGCTGGAGAGCGCCAAGGCCCTGCTCGAAGCCGACGACCTCTACTCGCGCGAGAAGCTCTCGGAGTACTCGCACACGATCAGCTTCTGGTGGGCCTCGACCGGGCTCGACTACTTCCGCGGCTACCTCAAGCGCCTGCGCGCCACCTCGCGCGCCGACATCAGCCGCTACCTGACGACCTACGTGCAGGGCAAGCCGCACGTCGGGCTGGCGCTGATGTCGGACGAGTCGCTGAAGGCTTCCGGCCTCACCGAGGCCGACCTGCTCGGCCAGCCCGCGCCGAAGGCCGCCGCGGCCGCCGCCGGCAGGTAGACGGTTTGAGCGCCGGGCGAAGTTTCAAAGGGACGTGAAATGAAGACTACTTTCGACAACATCCGCAACGCGGCCTGGGCGCTGGCCCTCACCTTCTTCCTCGTGACGGCCGCCGCCCCGGCGCGCGCGCAGACTTCCGCGCCGGCCCCCGCGCCTTCGAAGGAGGCGGCCGACACGCTCCGGCTCGTCACCGAGTTCGAGACGGGCGGGCTGAAGGTTCTGGTCAAGCGGCGCGAGGGCAGCCAGTCGGTCGTCGCCGGGCTCTTCCTGCGCGGCGGCGCGCGCAACGTGACGGCCGAGAACGCGGGCGTCGAGGCGCTCATGCTCGACGTGGCGACCGAGGCCAGCCAGAAGTTCCCGCTCGCCGTCATGCGCCGCGAGCTGGCGCGCACGGGCACGTCCCTGAGCTACGGCGTCAACTACGACTACTCCGTCCTGTCGCTCGCCAGCACGCGCCGCCACTTCGACCGCTCGTGGGACATCTTCACCGACGCGGCGCTCAGCCCGAGCTTCCGGCCCGAGGACTTCGAGCGCGTGAAGGGCCGCACGCTCGTCTCGCTCTCGGACAACGAGGACACGCCCGACTCCTTCCTCCAGGAGTTGCAGTCGCGCGTCGCCTACGCGGGCCACCCGTACCTGAACCACCCGCGTGGCACCGTGGCCTCGGTCACCGGCCTCACGCTCGAACAGGTGCGCGCCTACCACCAGCGGATGATGCAGACCTCAAGGATGCTGCTCGTCGTCGTCGGCGACGTCGACCCGCAGGAGATTCGCCGCAAAGTCGAGTCGTCGTTCGGCCGCCTGCCGAAGGGCGACTACAAGGCCGAGCCCCTGCCGCAGCTCTCCTTCAGCGCGCCGACCGTGGCGGTGACGGAGCGCCCGCTCCCGACCAACTACGTGCAGGGCGTCTTCGCCGCGCCGCCGCTCACCTCGAATGACATCTACCCGATGCGCGTCGCCTCTTCGATCCTTCAGGGGCGCGTCTACTCTGAGGTGCGCGTGCGCCGCAACCTCTCCTACGCGCCCGACGCCTTCCTGTGGAGCCAGGGCGCGAACGCCGGCGGCATCTACGTCACCTCGGTGGACGCCAACACGGCCGTGCGCGTGATGCTCGAAGAGATACGCCGGCTCCAGACGCAGGAGATCAGCCCCGACGAGATCAAGGCGACGGCGCAGCAGTTTTTGACGCGCTACTACATGGGGCAGGAGACGAACGCCGCGCAGGCCGGCGAGCTGGCGCAGTACGAGCTGATCGGCGGCGGCTGGCGCAACTCGGCCGTCTTCATCGACCGCCTCCGCGCCGTCACGCCCGCCGACGTCAAGCGCGCCGCCAACACCTACATGCGCAACCTACAGTTCGTCGTCATCGGCGACCCGCGGAGCATAGACAAAGGCATCTTCACGACGCAGCAGTCAGGGGAGTAAGGAAAAACAAGTAGACAGTAGACAGTAGTCGGTAGCCAGTAGTGAAAACAATTTCGGCGGGCGTCGGGTCTTCAACCCGCAACGCCCGCCGATGTTTTCTACTGTCTACTGTCTACTGCCTTTTGCCTTTCACTACACCGGCTCCGGGGCGGGCGGCGGCGCGTGCCTGTCGAGTTCGGCGAGGGCGGCGGCCGCCTTGTAGCCGCCGTAGATGCTGAAGAGGGCGTAGGCGTGGAAGGCCAGCCCGAACCAGAGCCCCACGAGCCCGCAGAGCAGCGCGTCGAGGCCGTAGAGCGCCATCCCCGCGACGAAGGCCCACTGCTGGCGCTTGACCGCGAAGTAGCCGAAGAGCGCGAAGAGCCCCGCGGCGGCGAGGTCGAAGACGAAGGCCAAGAGCTTGAAGCCGGCCCCCCACTGGGACGCGACCCCGTTCGCCACGGCGTCGATGAACTGCGTGACGCCGAGGCTCACGAGGAAGGCCCAGCCGCTGCCCGAGAGCGAGATGATCGAGGTGACGAGCGAGAGCGCGGCGATCCAGTAGAACCAGTGCGCGCCGGACTTCATGCGCTGTTCGAGCTGGTAGCGCCCGACGGAATCCAATGGTGTCATCTTTGAAGAGTTCCTTTGTGTGAGTTTAGGTCGGTCGGGGCTTCAGCGGCCGATCTCGCGCAGCAGCTTCTGGTGGAGCGCGGCGTCGAGCGGCTTGAGGAGGTTGGCCTGCGCGAGCGCCGCGGCGCGGTCGCCGAGTTCGAGGTGGACGGAGGCCAGGTTGTAGTGGCCCTCGGCCAGGTCGGGGCGCAGGTTCACGGCGCGCTTGTACGCGTCGAGCGCCTTGTAGTAGTTGCCGGCGTAGTAGTAGGCGTCGCCGAGCTTGTTGAGGGCCTCGTACGAGTTGGGCCTCAGCTTCAAAGCCTGCTCGAAGGCGCGGATGGCGTCCTGGTTCTTGCCCTGCTTGACCTTGCAGAAGCCGACCTGAATCCAGGCGTCGGCGCGCTGCGGGTTCTTGTTCACGGCGGTCTCGAAGTAGCCGAGCGCGCTGTCGTAGTTGCCGAGCCAGAGCGAGTTCAGCCCGTTGCGATACCACCAGTCGGAGATGGCGTCGGGCTTCTGCTCGTCGCCGGCCTTGCGCGCCAGCTCGTCGAAGCCGACGAGGCGTTCGGCCTGCTTGAGCGACGAGAAGCGCGGCGCGCCGAGCGCGAGGTTGATGTTCTGCCCGTTCATCACGCGGATGGTGACGACGCCGACCACCTGCCCGCTCATGTTGAAGACCGGGCTGCCGGAGTTCCCGTGCGAGATGGGCGCCGTGATCTGCACGATGCGCCCCAACCCCGGCACCTCGCGCACGGCCGAGACGATGCCGTCGGCGACCGACCCTTCGAGCCGCAGCGGGTTGCCGATGACGAAGACGCGCTCGCCCTCCTCGGGGGCGGCCGCCGTCGTCTCGACGACGGTCGCGCGCTCCGGGGGCATCTCGACCCCGAGGATGGCGAGGTCGCCGTCCTCGTCCACGCTCGTCAGCCCCGCGACCCGGTAGGTCTTGCCCTTGCCGTCGAACGTGCGCACCTCGGCGTGGTGCGCGCCCTCGACGACGTGGAGGTTCGTCAGGACCTGCCCCGGCCGGATGAAGAAGCCGCTGCCCGTGAGCGCGACCTCGCCCTTCGCGTTGTAGGTGATGACGGAGACGACCGAGGGCTTGACGCGGCGGATGAGCTCGGGGAGCGACTCACCTTCGGCGCGCGCCGCGGCGGAGAAGAAGAAAAGGGCGACGAGCGCCAGCCACGGGGGAAGCTTGCGGTTCAACATCTCGGGGGCTTTCTTCTCAAAAGGAGTTCGGAGCCTGGGGATTTCTCGGCTCCGTCAGGGAGGGGTTCGAACGGGCGAAACCCAACTGTTCGGCGCCGCGCCCGGTCGGGGCGGCGTTTGGCCATTATGCCGGGATTTTGAGAGATGTCAACAGCTTTATGGCGAAATTGTGTCGGGCGTGAAAAACCCGCGAAAGTAATAGGAAAAGCCCGGGGCCGGGGGACGCCTGAACGTCCCCCCGCCCCGGGCTCTCCTAATCCTTCGCCTTAGCGGAAGGTAGCGCCCGCGGCGCGCTAGCGCGTGACCGTGCCGAGGACGGTGCCGCGCGGCGTCGAACTCTCCTCCTCAAGCGTGATGAGGAGTCCGAAATCCCTGAGCGTCGTC
>DASVQJ010000073.1:0-4582 GCA_036389235.1 Pyrinomonadaceae bacterium
CCCTGGGCACCTCGGCCGTGGACTCGTACCGCAACGACCCGCTCTGCAGGGCCGCGCGCAAGCTCGTGGACGCGGGGCTGGTGGTCGTCGCCGCCGCGGGCAACGAGGGCAAGGACGCCGCCGGGCAGAAGACTTACGGCCGCATACACTCGCCGGGCATCGAGCCCTCGGTCATCACGGTCGGCGCCTCGAACAGCTTCGGCACCGACGCGCGCGCGGACGACGCGGTCACGACCTACAGCTCGCGCGGGCCGACGCGCGGCTTCTGGACCGACCTGCTCGGCGTCCGGCGCCACGACAACCTCGTCAAGCCCGACCTCGTCGCGCCCGGCAACAAGATCGTGGACGCGGCCGCGGTGGACAACTACCTGCTGATGACCAACCCGGGCCTCGACGCGGGCGTGAGCCCCGTGGACGCGCGCCGGATGATGTACCTGAACGGCACGTCGATGGCGACGCCCGCGGTGGCGGGCGCGGCGGCCCTGATGCTCCAGGCCAACCCGACCCTGACGCCGAACCTCGTCAAGACGCTCTTGATGTACACGGCGCAGCAGTTGCCCGGCGCGAACCTGCTCGAACAGGGCGCGGGCGAGCTGAACGTCGAGGGGGCGGTGAGGCTGGCGAAGCTCGTGCGGCGCGACCTGTCGGCGCTGACGCCGCTCGGGGCGCCGCTGCTCACCTCGGCCGCGGCGCCCGCGCCGCAGACGACCATCGCGGGCGAGACCTTCGTCTGGTCGCAGGGCATCGTCATCAAGTACGGCTACGCGACCGGCACAGACCTCGTCACCGCCTACCAGAAGATTTACGGCCTCGGGGTGATCGCCACCGACGCGATTCTCTTCAGCGACGGGGTGATTGCCACCGACCGTTCGTTCCTGACGGCGGGCGTCATCGCCACCGACAACATCCTCGTCAGCAGCGGGCGCGTGCTCGGCGACGGGACAATCTTCCTCGGCGCGGGCGTCATCGCCACCGACCGCTTCGTCGGCGCCGGCGTCATCGCCACCGACCGCACGGGCGCGGCCTTCGGCGACGGGGTCATCGCCACCGACGGCGTGCTCGACGCCGACGCGGCGGTGCAGGCTTTGTCGGCGGCCACCAACGGCGACGCCACGAAGGCGCCGCCGCCCGCGCCCGAGACAGGGCTCGATTGTTTGGACTGCCGGTAAGACGCGCGCGGGACGCGGCCCCCCCGAGCCGCCGCGCGCCGAGAGTGACCGCCAACGTTAGGAGAGAGGCGATGTCCCAGCTTAGGGAGTTGAAGAAGACCGCGGCGGCCGCCGCGCGCCCCGAACCCGTCGAACTAGCCCCCTTAGTTCACCCCCTGACCGAGAGCCACCCGGAGTCCGAGGTGCTGGACTTCCTTTCGGGTCGCCCCGCGCAGGCCGTCATCATGAGCGGGCTCATCCGCGACAACGGCTTCGAGAGCCCTTTCAACCGCGGCACCTTCCACGCGTGCCGCGACGCCGAGGGGAGGCTCGAAGGCGTCGCGCTCGTCGGCCACGCCGTCTACGTCGCGGCCGACACGCCGGGGGCGCTCAGGGCGTTCGCGCGCATCGCGCAGGGGCAGCAGAACGCGCACGTCATCCTCGGCGAGCAGGAGATGGTCGGCCGCTTCTGGGGGCACTACGCGCCCGCGGGGCAGACGCCGCGCCTCTTCTGCCGCGAGCTGCTCTTCGAGCAGCGCTGGCCCGTCCCGGCGCGCGAGCCGGTCGAGGGCCTGCGCCCCGCGACGCTCGAAGACCTGATGCTGGTGATGCCCGTCCACGCCGCGATGGCGTACGAGGAGAGCGGCGTCAACCCCATCGACGTCGACCTGCACGGCTTCCGCATGCGCTGCGCGCGCCGCATCGAGCACGGCCGCGTCTGGGTGCTGGTCGAGGGCGGGAACCTCCTGTTCAAGGCCGACCTCGCCTCGGACACGCCCGAGTGCGTCTACCTCGAAGGCGTCTACGTCGAGCCGTCCAGCCGCCTGAAGGGCTACGGGCTGCGCTGCCTGTCGCAGCTCGGCCGCGGCCTGCTCGAACGCACGAAGACGGTCAGCGCGCTCGTCAACGAGCAGAACCTCGGCGCGCAGGCGCTCTTCCAGAAGGCCGGCTACAAGCTGCGCGGCCTCTACGACACGGTCTTCCTCGAACGAAGCAATTGACACAGACGGCCGTCCGCGCACCCGCCGCCCCGCGGCCGTTCGCGCAGGCGCTTCGGTTGATTGATTCGTCGCCCCGCGAGCCCGTCCGTTCCTATGCCCGCGCAACGTTACGTCAGGCCGTACATGTGGACGTTCATCGCCCTGGGCGCGGCCGTCTTCGTCTACTCGGCGGTCAACCTCCCGCTCGGGCGGCTCGACCTGCAACTGCTGCCGCTGGCGGCCATCACGCTCTTCGTCACCTCGCGCTTCTGCATCACCATCCCGCGCACGACGGGGAAGGTCTCCTTCTCCGACGGCCTCATCTTCATCGTGATGCTGCTCTACGGCAGCGAGGTGGCGGTCATCCTCGGCGCGGCCGAGAGCTTCATCGGGTCGCGCTCCGGCCGCCAGCCGATCAGCGTCTTCACCAGCACCTTCAACGCGGCGATGATGGCCGTCTCGACGCTCGTCACCTACACGGTGCTGCGGCTCCTCTACGGGGACGTGACCACGCTGGCGCAGGGCGAGTTCTCGGCCGCCTTCGCCAGCGCCCTGTGCGTGATGGGGCTGGTGCAGTACGTCGGCAACACCGCCATCGTGGCGACGCACACCGCGCTCAAGTCGGACGAGCCGCTCTGGGTGACCTGGCGCCACCGCTACCTCTGGACTTCGATCACGTACTTCGGCGGCGCGTCGGCCGCGGGCATCACGGTCAAGCTGGCCTCGACGGCCGGCGTCTACGCGCTCGTCGCCGCCGCGCCGATCATCGTCATCATCTACCTGACCTACCGCACCTACCTCAACAACATCGAGGCGATGTCGGCCGCCGCGAAGGCCGAGGCCGCCGCCGAGGCCCGGGCCGAGGCCGCCGCCGAGCAGGCCGAGCAGGCCCGCCGCCACGTCGAGGAGCTTTCGCACTACATCTCCGAGCAGGAGCGCATCCGCGAGCAGTACGCGCAGATCGAGAAGCTCTCGGCCCTGGGCGAGCTGGCTTCGGGCGTCGCGCACGACTTCAACAACACGCTCGCGGGCATCCTCGGGCGCGCGCAGCTTCTGCTCGGGACGAAAGACCCCGAGCGCATCGACGCCGGCCTCAAGCTCATCATCAAGACGGCGAAGGACGGCGCCAAGACCATCAAGCGCATACAGGACTTCGCGCGCCAGCGCCGCGACCACGACTTCCAGCCCGTCACCGTGGACCAGTTGCTCCTCGACGTGCGCGAGATCACGCGGCCGCGCTGGAAGAGCCGCGCCGAGTCGGAGGGCGTCCACATCAGCCTCGAGCTACAGCTCGGCTCGGACGAGGCGCGCGTGATGGGCGACGAGTCGGAGCTGCGCGAGGTCTTAGTCAACCTCGTCTTCAACGCCGTGGACGCGATGCCGCAGGGCGGGACGCTCACGCTCTCGACGCGCGAGTCGGCCGGGACGGTCGAGATCGCCGTGGCCGACACGGGGACGGGGATGGCCGAGGAGGTGCGCTCGCGCGTCTTCGACCCCTTCTTCACGACGAAGGGGAAGGCCGGGATGGGGCTCGGGCTCGCCGTCTCGTACGGCATCGTCCGGCGCCACGAGGGCGGCATCGAGGTCGAGTCCGAGGTGGGCAAGGGGACGACCTTCCGCATCAAGCTGCCCGCGGCCGCGGCCGCCGCGAGGCAGGAGCCGGCCGCGGAGGCGCCGGCCATCTCGCTCGTCCCGCAGCGGCCGGGCTCGACGCGCATCCTCGTCGTGGACGACGAGGAGAACGTGCGCGAGCTGCTGGCCGACATCCTTGAGAGCGGGGGCTACCAGGTCGAGCTGGCCGCGAGCGGGCGCGAGGCGCTGGACAAGTTCGGCGACGGCGCGGCCTTCGACGCGCTCTTCACGGACCTCGGGATGCAGGGGATGAGCGGCTGGGAGCTGGCGCACGCCGTCCGCGAGCTGGACGGGAAGATACCCGTCGCGGTCGTCACGGGCTGGGGCGAGGCCGTCGGTTCGAGCGAGCGCCTCGCCGCGCAGGTGGACTGGGTCATCGCCAAGCCCTTCGACACCGCGCAAATCCTCACCATCGCCCGCGAGGTCGCGCGCCGCGGCGAGTCAGGCCGCCAGGGCATCGCCGCCGCCTGAAGGTTCGGACAAGGGGAAAGGGAAGGGCCGCGAACTGTTCGCGGCCCTTCTTATATCCGCGCCCGCGCTCCCGGCGGCGCGGCGTGCCCGTTCTATGGCGGATTGCAGACGGGTGCAGGCGCTCCGTGGGAGCAGACAGGTCAGTACCACCCGCGGTAGCGGGCGGGCGTACGTGAATCGGACGCCCCGTCTCGCACCGGCCCGCACGCTACCGCGGGCGGTACTGATACCACCTTGCGGGAAGAGACAAGGACGCGCCGCGCCGGGAGCGCGGGCATCCTGCCCGCCATGAGCGCGAAAGCGCGAAAGCCGTCAGACTTTAAATCTCCAGGTCGAGAGAGAGCGCTGCAC
>DASVQJ010000074.1:0-4867 GCA_036389235.1 Pyrinomonadaceae bacterium
GCGGCGCTACGCGCCCTGCGAGGCCTACAACTACAAGTCGCTGGGGGACCCCGTCTTGTTCGCCAAGCGGACCACCGACTGGATCGGCGCCGACGTGGTGATCGACGCCGTGGGGGCGGAGGCGGCGGGCAGCACCATGCAGACGCTGCTCGGCCGGAAGCTGCTTATGCAGGGCGGGGCGGCCACGGCGCTCCACTGGGCCATCAACTCCGTGAAGAAGGGCGGCATCGTCTCCATCGTCGGCGTCTACGGCCCCATCGACACGCTCGTCCCCATCGGGAACGTGGTCAACAAGGGGCTGACGGTCCGCGGCAATCAGGCGTCGGTCAAGCGTCTGCTGCCCCGCCTCATCGAGCACGTGCGGAGCGGGGTCCTCAACCCCAAGGCGCTCATCACGCACCGCGTCCCGCTGGAGGAGGTGTCGGACGCCTACCGGATCTTCTCGGCGAAGCTCGACTACTGCATCAAGCCGGTGCTGATACCGCCCTCGGCCAGGGGCTAGGGAGAAACATCATGGAAGAGAGACGCATAGACCCGTCGCAGGTCAGGGGCTGGGGCGCCGACGCCGACCGCGGCAACGACCCGACCTACCCGATGAAGCGCCGCAACGACGGCGAGCACGAGGGCTATAGTTGGGAGCGCCCGGCGCAGCAGCCCGCCGAGGTGGAAGTCCTGCACTCGAACGAGCGGCCGAACCTCTCGGCCGCCTTCGGCACCTCGACGCCGCCCGCGGGGTTGAGCGGGATGATACGCCGCTTCGCCTTCAACTACAGCGAGTCGAGCTACGGCCACTGGCTGCCTCTGATGCTGGCCGACCGCGTGGGCGTGGTCGAGGGCTACCTCGAAGACCTCTCGCGCGGCCACGTCCCCAACGTCTTCGCGGAGCGGGGCTGGAAGGCGGAGTGGAAGCACAACCGGAAGAGCCTGGTGACGCGGGTCGCCGTCGGGGCGCTCCTCGCCTCGGCCGCGGTCGCCTTCCTGAGCAGCAGGCGGGACGGCTCCGCGGCGGGGCGCTCGCGCCGTCCGGACGAGTCGGCGCGTCGGCCTCGCCGCATACGCGGGCCGCGGTGACTCGGCTTTAGATGAGGCTTGGCCGTGCGCCGACGTCCGTCAGGGCCGGCTTCAGGTTGTCTTCAGCAGTTCCACAGCCGGCGGCAGCACTTCGCCGATGCCTTCCCACAGGCGGAGCGCCACGGCCTCGTCGTAGGGCGTCTCGCCGCGGTTGACGAGCACGACCCGCGCCCCCCGCCGGATAGCCAGCCCCACCAGCGAGGCGGCCGGGTTCACCACGAGCGACGAGCCCAGCACGAGCATCAGGTCGCACCGACTGGCGTGCTCCGCGGCGAGCGTCAACTCCTTCCCCGGAAGCGGGTCGCCGAAGTTCACCACCGACGAGATGAGCCGGCCGCCGCAGGCCGGACAGACGGGCTGCCCGGCGACGGGCTTCTGCGTGCGGTAGCCCGGCCCCCAGCGGCCCGCGTCCCACCCGACCTCCTGCCGCGTGTGCAGCCTGTCGCAGGCGAGGCAGCGCATGAGCTGCCCGTTGCCGTGCAGCTCGGCCAGAAGCTCGGGCCGGATGCCGGACAGGCGGTGCAGGTTATCCGTGTTCTGCGTGATGAGGAGGCGGAGCCTGCCCGTCTGCTGTAGCTCGACGAGCGCCATGTGCGACGCGTTGGGCCTGACCTCCCCCGGGGCGACGCGCCAGCGTGGCGGGGGCAGCCCCGCGTCGCGCCGCGTCCAGACCCCTTCGGGGCCGCGGAAGTCGGGGATGCCCGAGTCGGTGCTGATGCCCGCCCCGGTGAAGGCGACGACGTGGCTCGACTCCCTGAGCCAGCGCGCGAGTGTCTCTACGTTCTGCCGTTCCTTAGTCATGAGGTTTTTCTAACGAGAGTCTTTGACGCCCCGCCCGTGTGTGCGGTTGTACGCCGCACGGACGCCTGCGGCGCGCGCGCCCCGCCCATCCGGGCAACACGGGCACGGCGCGCGGCCTCTAACCCGTACACCAACACGGGGGCTAAATTTTTCATGCACGCTTTCATCCTCCCGCTCCTGCTGAGCGGGTTTTTTGCCGCCGGCCCCTCGACCGCCGCGGGGGACGTGAAGTCCGGCCTGCTCACGCGCACGGTCAAGGTCGGCGGCGAGTCTTACACCTATCAGGTCTTCGTCCCCGCGAGCCTCGCGGGCAAGCGGGACGTGCCGGTCATCCTCTTCCTCCACGGCATCGGGCAGAGGGGCGAGGGCGGCTTTCTGCCGGCCGACGGCGCGGCGGGCGGCTTCATCCGCCAGTACCTCGAACAGGTGCCCGCCGTGGCTCTCCTCCCGCAGTGCCGCAGGGGGAAGTACTGGCACGACCCAGAGATGGAGCGGATGGTCCTGGCCGAGCTTGAGCAGACGGCCTCGGAGTTCTCGGCCGACCCGAAGCGTCTGTACCTGGCCGGCGTCTCGATGGGTGGCTTCGGCGCCTGGCACCTTGCCGCCCGGCACCCGGGGAAGTTCGCCGCCATCGTCCCCGTCTGCGGCGGCAGCACTCTGACGAGCGGCGACCGCTTCACCCCGGTCGCGCGGAAGGTCGGGCGCACGCCCGTCTGGGTCTTCCACGGGAGCGAAGACCGCGTGGTGCCCGTCACGGAGTCGCGCGGGATGGTGGAGGCGCTCAAGCGCGTGGAGGGGAGCCGCGTGCGCTACAGCGAGTTCGAGGGCGTCGGGCACAACGTGTGGCTGAACGTCGCCGCCGAGCCGGGGCTGCTGCCGTGGCTCCTCGCACAGCGCGCCGACTGACGGGCGAAGGCACGTCCCCCGCAACTCCGCGCCTCGGAGCGCCGACACGGCCGGCGACGCGACGAGCAGGCGGCACAGGATAAACGAGAGCAGGCGGCGGCACGCCGTCAACCTCCTGCGATGAACGATGAGTCTTGAAAACGTCGCCGCCTCACGGGTCACTCGGCAAGGGTGAGCCTTTTTCCTGCCCCGGCCTTCGGTGCCTGACCGTGTTGATTGAAACGGCGGCCACGTCTCACGGCGCCGTGCGCGCGGAGTCGATATGGCTTGCCGGATGAACGCCTGTTATTATCCCCCCTAGCCACCAGTAAAGAAGACAGCCCCGTACCGGTCATGTGGCACGGCCCCTATGAGCAATATTTTAATTGTTGACGATTCGCCGACCATGAGGAGGATGGTCACGGCCTCGCTGCGCGCCCTGCCCGGTGTCAGCTTCGGCGAAGCGAGCAGCGGCCTCGAAGCCATCGAGCGGCTGGCGCTCGCGCACGTGGACTTGATGATTCTCGACCTGAATATGCCGGACATGCACGGCTTGGAGGTGTTGGACTTCCTGCGCCGCCACCAGGCGTACAGCCGCATCCCCGTCATCGTGCTGACGACCAGGGGCGACGAGGCGAGCCGCGCGGACGCGCTCGCCGCCGGCGCCGCCCTATACTTGACCAAGCCGTTCGCGCCTCAGTCACTGGCCGCGCAGGCGGAAGCCTTGCTGAAAGCTCATCCAGAAAGGGCCTAGTGTCCGACCCGCACCCCGACAACGGCAGCGATTTTTTTGCGCAATTCCTCGACGACTATTTCGCCGAGTGCGACGAGCACCTGACGCTCGTGCGCCGTCACCTGCTCGCGCTCGAAGAGCAGGCCGGGCGGCCCGACGTCGACCCGTCCCTGCTCGACGAGCTGTTCCGCAGCTTCCACACGCTCAAAGGCATCTCGGCCATGGTCGACTTGAGCGAGGCCGAACAGCTCGCCCATCACATGGAAAGCTACCTGCGCGCCCTTCGCCAGAAGGAGGCGCGGCCCGGCGCCGAGGGGGTCGAGACCTTGATGGCGGCGACGACCGTGCTTGAGCGGGTCATCGCCGCACGCCGCAGGGGCGAGGCGCCCCCGGCCATCGGCACGACGGTCGCGCGGCTTCGTGCGTTACACGCGGAGTCCGCCACGACGGCCGAACAGCCCGCGCCGTCACAAACCTTCGACGCGGGCGCCGCGGACGCGGAGTCCGCGCGGGGCTCGGCCCGACCGTCCGGCGTCGCAGGCGGTTCAGCGCACGCGCGCGTCTGGCGGTTCGAGTTCGTCCCGACGCCCGCGCTCTCCGAACGCGGCGTCAACGTCAACAGCGTCCGCGCGCGCCTGCAAGAGGTGGGAGAGATTCTGCAAGCCACGCCGCACGTCAGGGGGCAGGGCGGGATCGTCTTCGAGTTCGTCGTCGCCTCCGGCGTCGAAGAATCGGCGTTCGCGGGCTGGCACGAAGACAACCTGACTTACACGCCGGTCGAAGAGACGAACGCGGACACGGCCGAGGCGCCGACGACGAACGGGCGTGCGGCGCAGGCTTCCGGCCCGGGCGAAGACCCGCGTGCGGCGCCGGCCGCGTCAATGCTCGCGCCCTCCAACGTCGTGCGCGTAGACCTGGCGCGTCTGGACGAGTTGATGCGCCTCATCGGCGAGCTGGTCACGAGCCGCGCGCGGCTGGACGAGAGCCTGAAGCATCTGAAGCGGCACGTCGCCCCCGCCGAGTGGCGCGCGTTGCAGGAGACGAGCCTGGCGATGTCGCGCCAGTTGCGCGACCTGCGCGAGGGCGTCATGCGCGTGCGGATGGTGCAGGTCGGCGAGATCTTCGAGCGCATGAGGTTCGTCGTCCGCGACCTCGCGCGCGAGAGCGGCAAGGAGATTCGGCTCGAACTCCAGGGGCAGGAGACGGAGATAGACAAGTTCCTCGTCGAGCGGATGACGGACCCGCTCATGCACCTCGTCCGCAACGCCGTCAGCCACGGGCTGGAGACCGTCGAGGAGCGCGCCGCGGCGGGGAAGCCGGCGGAAGGCCGCATCACGCTCCGCGCCGCGACCTCGGGCGACAACGTCCTGATCGAGA
>DASVQJ010000075.1:0-58183 GCA_036389235.1 Pyrinomonadaceae bacterium
GGGCCTCGTCGGTCGATGCCGAGGCCCGCGCCGCCTTTATCTCTTCCTACTGACTACCGACTACTGTCTACCGCTCTTCATGGGTTATCATTCCCGCGTTCTGCCGCTCGAACAACTTTTCGGGAGTCCGCCGTTGTCCGACAAGCGACCGCTCACAGTCCTCTGCATCGCCACCTTCGAGAAGGGGCAGGAGTTCATGCGCGAGTGCAAGCGGCAGGGCTGCCGCGTCCTCGTCGTCACGATGGAACGCTTGCGCGACGCCGACTGGCCGCGCGAGTCGGTGGACGAGTTCTTCTACCTGCCGCAGGACTACAAGCTCGAAGACGTGACGAAGGGCGTGAGCTACATCGCGCGCACGCGCGAGATCGACCGCGTCGTCCCGCTCGACGACTTCGACGTGGAGACGGCCGCCGCCCTGCGCGAGCACCTGCGCATCCCCGGCATGGGCGACACGACCGCCCGCCACTTCCGCGACAAGCTCGCCATGCGCGTCAAGGCGCGCGACCACGGCGTCCTCGTCCCCGAGTTCGTCCACGCGCTCAACCACGACCGCGTCCGGGAGTTCACCGAGCGCGTCGCGCCGCCGTGGGTCTTAAAGCCCCGCTCCGAAGCCTCGGCCGTCGGCATCAAGAAGGTCGCGTCGGCCGGAGGGCTGTGGCCGCTCCTCGAAGAGCTGGGCGACCGGCAGTCCTTCTACCTCGTCGAGCAGTTCATCCCCGGCGACATCTTCCACGTCGATTCGGTCGTCTGGCAGGGCGGGCCGCTGTTCACGGCCGTCAGCAAGTACGGCCAGCCGCCGATGACGGTGGCGCACGGCGGCGGCGTCTTCATGACGCGCACCGTCCCGCGCGAGTCGCCGGACGCGCGGGCGCTCGAAGCGCTCAACCGCGGGCTACTCCGCACGCTCGGGCTCGTGCGCGGCGTGACGCACACCGAGTTCATCAAGGGCGGCGACGGCCGCTTCTACTTCCTGGAGACGGCGGCGCGCGTCGGCGGCGCCAACATCGCCGAGGTGGTCGAGGCCGCGCGCGGCGTCAACCTCTGGCGCGAGTGGGCGCGCATCGAGGTCGCCGGCGAGCACGGGCATTACGAGCTGCCCGAAGTGCGCGACGACTACGCCGGCATCGTCATCACGCTCGCGCGGCAGGAGTGGCCTGACACGTCCGCCTACGACGACCCCGAGGTCGTCTTCCGGCTGCGCAAGCGCCACCACGTCGGCCTGCTCGTCGCCTCGCACGACCCCGCGCGCGTCGAACACCTGCTCCACACCTACGCGCGCCGCCTCCTCGAAGACTTCAGCGCCACGCTCCCGCCGGCCGACCGCCCGACCAGTTGAAAAGGAGTAGGCGAGTCCGCACGCGGAGCCCCGCAGGGGCGAAATGTTTATAGTTCGCGGGTTAGAATTAAACCCGAGCCCCGTTAGGGGCGACATGTATACATGCCGCCCCTCCGGAGCTTGATGAGGTAATATCGGCGTAAGCTATAAACATGCCGCTCCTACGGAGCGGTGACTTTGCAAACAGGCTCCGGCTTCTGACTACTTAACCCTTATGGCCCGTGACCTGATCCGCGAGTACCTGAGCTTCCTGCAAGTGGAGAAGGGGCTCTCGAAGAACTCTTTGGAGAGCTACCGGCGCGACCTGGCGCGGCTGAGGGCGGCGGCGGAGGCCGCGGGGCGCGAGCCGCACCTGCTCGGCAAGGCGGACTTGACGCAGTTCGTCATGTCCCTGACCCGCGAGGGGCTGGCGCCGAAGTCGGTCGGGCGCGCGCTGAGCGCCGTGCGGGGCTTCTACCGTTTCCTGCTGCTCGACGGGCACGTCAAGGCCGACCCGACCGCCGACATCATGGCGCCGCAGGGGGCGCAGAAGCTCCCGCGGTTCCTGACGCAGGCCGAGATGGAGAGGCTTCTGGACGCGCCGGACACTTCGACCCCCGACGGCGTGCGCGACCGCGCGCTCGTCGAGGTGCTCTACGCGACGGGCCTGCGCGTCACCGAACTGGTGACGCTGACGACGGCCAGCATCGACATCGACACCGGCGTCCTCTTCTGCACGGGGAAGGGGAGCAAGCAGCGGCGCGTGCCGGTCGGCCGCTCGGCCCTTGAGTGGTTGCGGCGCTACCAGGCGGCGCGGCGCGTCCTGCTCGCGGGGCGCGAGTCGCAGCGCCTCTTCGTCGGCTACCTCGGCCGCCCCCTCACGCGCCAGGGCGTCTGGGCGATGCTCAAGCGCGCGGCGGAGAAGGCGGGCATCGAGGGCGTCACGCCCCACGTCCTGCGCCACAGCTTCGCCACGCACCTGCTCGAACACGGCGCCGACACGCGCAGCGTCCAGGCCATGCTCGGCCACAGCGACCTCGCCACCACCCAAATCTACACGCACGTCACCAGCGAGCGCGTCCGCGCCGTCTACGAGCGCCACCACCCGAGAGCCAAGAGGGAGTAGACAGTAGACAGTAGACAGTAGGAAGACAGAGCGGCGCGCCCGGCCCGAAGGCTGAGACGCGCCGCGTGTTCTTTCTACTGACTACTGACTACTGTCTACTGCTCCCCCTCAGATGCTCTTCAGGCTGACGTTGCCGGAGGCGGAGGAGATTTTGAGCGTGCGGGCGCCGCTGCCGAGCTGGCCTTCGGCGCGGCTGCCGGGGCCGTAGCGGTCGCGCTTGACCTCGATGGGGAAGTTCGTCTCGATGTCGCCGGAGGCGGTGGACATCGAGACGCGCGCGTCGATGCTCGACGGCAGGCGGACGTGCACGTCGCCGCTCGCGGAGGAGAAGCGCATGTCGCCGGCGCCGTCGAGCCTCGTCAGCTCGACCTCCACGTCGCCGCTCGCGGAGGAGGCGTTGACCGACCCGGTCGCGTCGGCGACGCGCACCGTCCCGCTCGCGGAGGAAGCCTTGATCTCGCCGCCCACGCCGCGCACGGTCACGTTGCCGCTCGCCGTCGAGAGGTTGAGCCGGCCGCTAAAGCCCTCGGCCTTCACGTCGCCGCTGGCGGTGGAAATCTTGTCGAAGACGAGGTTGGCCGAGCGCGGCACGCGCACCTCGAACCGGACGCTCGCGTCGCAGTTGCAGTTTTCCGCGTACTTCGCGCGCAGCTTGATGCGCCCCTGCGTGCTCACGTCCTCGACCTCGACCATGTCGCGGTCGCGCCCCTGCTTGAAGGCGTGGACGACGACCGCGCTCCCGTCGTAACCCTTCAGGTCTACGTCGCCCGACACGTTGGCGATCTCGACCGACCCGCCCGCCTCAAGGTTGTAAGTCCTCTGGAAGTCCTGCGCCGCCGCGCTCACGGCCGCCGCCGCGCACAGCGCCAGCGCGCCCACGAAGTTCACAAACGTCCTGCGTCCCATCACTCTTAAACTCCTCTCCTGTGGTGAAAACTCGAAACGAACCGTCTCTCGTTCATGTAAACACCGCGGGCGGGAGTTTTGTGACAGGAAAAAAAGGGGGTCAGGAGTCAGGAGTCAGAATTCAGAATGGCTCCGCCTCGCGGGCGCCGACACTGACACTACGACTATCCAACACGAACGGGACTTTCTTCTGACTCCTGACTCCTGACTCCTGACTTCATGCTTTTCCCCCCACGGCGTGGCCGGAAGCCCAGGCCCATTGGAAGTTGTGGCCGCCGAGGTGGCCGGTCACGTCCACGACCTCGCCGATGAAGTAGAGGCCGGGGGCGCGGCGCGCCTCCATCGTTTTGGACGAAAGTTCGTCGGTCGAGACGCCGCCGCGCGTGACCTCCGCCTTCTGGAAGCCTTCGGTGCCGGCCGGGAGGATGCGCCAGTCGTGCAGGCGCGCGGCGACCCGTTCGACCTCCGCGTCCGTGTAGGCGCGCAGCGGGCGCGGCGGCGCGAACAGCTCGGCCCAGACCTGCGCGAAGCGTTTCGGCAAGTGCTGCCCGAGCGCCGTGTGCAGCTCCGCGCCGGACGCGCGTTTAGCCGCGAGCAGTGCGCGCGCGTCCCCGCCCGGCAGGAGGTCTACGGAGAGTTCGCGCCCGCGCGACCAGTAGGAGGAGATTTGCAGGACGGCCGGGCCGCTCAGGCCGCGGTGTGTGACGAGGACGTTCTCGGCGAACTCGGCCCCGCCGCAACGCACGACCGCGGGCACCGAGACGCCGCTCAGGGGTTGGAAGGACGCGAGGTCGCGCGCAGTGAGCGTGAGCGGCACGAGCGCCGGCTCCGGCTGCACGACCTTGAGCCCGAACTGACGCGCGAGTCGATACCCGAAGTCCGTCGCGCCCAGCTTCGGAATCGACAGCCCGCCGGTGGCGACGACGAGGGACTCCGACTCGAACTCTCCGCGGCCCGTCTGAACCCGAAAGAGTTCGCCCCTGCGCACCCCTTCCACGCGGCAGCCGTTGACGACGCGGACGCCCGCCGCCTCGCACTCCGCGAGCAGCATCTCGACAATCTGCCGCGAGCTTTCGTCGCAGAAGAGCTGCCCGAGCTTCTTCTCGTGATACCGGATGCGGTGGCGCTCGACGAGCGCGACGAAGTCCGCGGGCGTGTAGCGCGCCAGCGCAGACTTCGCGAAGTGCGGGTTGCGCGAGATGAAGTTGCCCGCGGCCGTGCCCGTGTTCGTGAAGTTACACCGCCCGCCGCCGGAGATTTCAATCTTCCGCCCCACGCGCTCGTTGTGCTCAAGCACGACGACGCGCCGGCCGCGCCGGCCCGCCACGAACGCGCACATCAGCCCCGCCGCCCCGCCGCCTACGATAATTACGTCTGTTCTCATGTATAGCGGTCAGAACCACCCGCGTTAGCGGGCGGGCCTTTGCAACTCGGATACTCCGTATGGCACAGGCCCACCCGCTACCGCGGGTGGTTCTGACCTGATTATTTCTTACTGTCCTTCTCAAGCAGCGGCTTCAGGTGGCGGTAGACGGTGGCGGCGACCAGTTTGGTTCCTTCTGCGTTCGGGTGGACGCGGTCTTCCTGGTTGAGTTTGTCGATGCCGGCGACGCCTTCGAGGAAGAAGGGGATGAGCGTGACGTCGTGTTCGCCGGCGAGCGACTTGAAGGCGTCGCTGATCTCGACCTCGTAGTCGCGGCCGGTGTTGGTGGTCGTCAACATCCCGGCGAGCAACACCTGGGCGTCGCGCGACTTGGCGCGCCTGATGATTTCGGAGAGGTTCTTCTTCGTCTCCGAGACGGGCTGGCCGCGGAGGAAGTCGTTGGCGCCGAGTTCGAGGATGACGAAGCGGACGTTGCCCCCGTCGAGCGACCAGTCGATGCGCCGCACGCCGCCCGCGGAGGTGTCGCCCGAAACCCCCGCGTTGACCACCTCGTACTTGAACCCGTCGGCGTCGATCAACTTTTGCAGCAGGGCGGGGTAGCTCTCCTGCGGCGCGAGCCCGTAGCCCGCGGTCAGGCTGTCGCCGAAGGCGACTATTTTAGGTACAGTCTCCGCAGGCGTCGGCGAAGACGCGGGGGCGGGGGCGGTCTTAGGCGCGGCCGGGGAAGGTTCGCGCGAATCGCCGCCGCCGCAGGCAGCGAGGGGCACGGCGGCGAGAATCAAAAGAGCCGCGGGCGAAAATTTATTGAATGCGGACAGCAATCTCTTCATGATCGAATTATACCAAGTCTCGAAGACCGTTCAGTCCGGCGCGGAGCGCCTGACCATCCTGCGCGAGCTTGACCTGAAGATACCCGACGGGCAGTTCGTCGCCGTCGTCGGCCCCTCGGGCAGCGGCAAGTCCACCCTGCTCGGCCTCGTCGCCGGGCTCGACGCGCCGACCTCGGGGCGCATCCTCATCGACGGCGAGGAGATCACGCGCATGGGCGAGGACGCGCTCGCGCGCCTGCGCGGCCGCAAGCTCGGCTTCGTCTTCCAGTCCTTCCACCTCATCCCCTCGATGACGGCGCTGGAGAACGTGCTCGCGCCGCTCGAAATCGCGGGCCGCCGCGACGCGCAACAGCGCGCGCGCCGTCTGCTCGAAGACGTGGAGCTGACCGGGCGGGCACACCACTACCCTTCGCAACTCTCCGGCGGCGAGCAGCAGCGCGTGGCCGTCGCGCGCGCCTTCGCCAACGAGCCGTCGATACTTCTGGCCGACGAGCCCACGGGCAACCTCGACACGCGCAACGGCCGGCACGTCTTCGACCTCATGGTCGGGATGAACCGCCGGCACAACACGACGCTCGTCCTCGTCACGCACGACCGAGACCTGGCCGCGCGCGCCGACCGGCGCATCTCCCTGCGCGACGGCCGCGTCGTCGCGGACGAGACGACGGCCGCCACGCCCGAAGGCTTCGGTGAGGCGGGCGAAGAGTTGGAGGAGGCGACGACTTGAGCTTCATCTTCAACCTCGCGTGGCGCGAGCTGCGCGCGTCGTGGCGGCGTTTGCTCTTCTTCTTCCTGTGCATCGGCGTCGGCGTGGGGAGCATCGTCGCGCTGCGCTCGATGATTCAGAGTTTGAACCGCGCGGTGGCGGGCGAGGCGCGCGCCCTGATGACGGCCGACGCGCAGGCCGAGACGACGCGCGAGTGGTCGCAGGACGCGCTGGCGAAGATCGAGAAGGCGGCGCGCCCGCCGCTCGTCGAGGCGCGCACGGAGACCGTCGAAGCCCCGACGATGCTGCGCCCCGCGGACGAAGGGCGAGGCGGCGCGCTGATGGTCGAGCTGAAGGGCGTCGAGCGCGGCTTCCCGCTCTACGGGGAGTTCAGGCTTGAGGACGGGCGGCCGTTCGACTTCTCCCTGGTCGAGAACGGCGGGGCGGTCGTCGCGCCGCTGCTGCTCGAACGCCTCGACCTGAAGGTCGGCGACCGCGTGCGCATCGGCGAGCGCGAGTTCGAGATACGCGGCGTGTCGAAGCAGGAGCCGGGCAGCTCCGGCGGCTTCCGCCTCGGGCCGCGCGTCTTCGTCGCGCGCGCGGACCTGGAGGCGGCCGGACTCACGGGCTTCGGCAGCCGCGCGCGCCGGAAGATACTTTTCAAGACGGCCGAGGGTCGCTTGAGCGAACTCGTCGCGGCGCTGCGCGCGGAAGTCGGCAACAACGTCGTCAACGTCCGCTCGTACAGGGACTCCGAGGAGAGTCTGGGCGAGCAGTTCTCGCGCGCGGAGAACTACCTCTCGCTGACCGGGCTCGTCGTCCTCGTGCTCGGCGGCATCGGCGTCTCCTCCGTCACGCGCGTCTTCGTCGAGCAGAAGAAGAAGACCATCGCCGTGCTCAAGTGCGTCGGCGCGACCGGGCGCAGGCTGACGGCCGCGTACCTCGCGCAGGTGCTCGCGCTCGGCGCGCTGGGGAGTCTGCTCGGCGTGGCGCTGGCGAAGGCGGCGCTCCTCCTCGTCCGCGCGCGCTTCGCGGAGAGTTTGCCGCCGAACCTCTCGTACGACCTACAGCCCGGCGCGGTGGCGCAGGGGTTGGGGCTCGGGCTCCTCATCTCTCTGCTCTTCTCGGCGCTGCCGCTGCTGCGCATCCGCCGCATCAAGCCGAACATGCTCCTGCGCGAGTCGGAGCAGGACGCGCCCGGCAGAAGGCTCGACCTCTGGCGCGCGCTGGTCGCGGGCGTGGTGCTCGCGGGCCTCCTCCTGTTGACCTCTTGGCAGGCGGGCTCTCTGCGCGTGGGCGTCTTCTTCCTCGGCGGGCTGGGCCTGACGGCGCTGGTGCTCTACCTCGCGGCGTGGCTGCTCGTCTTCCTCGTGCGGCGCGCGCGCGGCCTGGGCACGTTCGCCGTGCGGCAGGCCATTAACAGCATGCACCGGCCCGGCAACCAGACGCGCGTCATCGTGCTGGCCGTGGGCCTGGGCGCGTTCCTCGTGCTGTCTGTGCAGTCCCTACAGGCGGGCCTGCTCGACGAGTTCGACGTGGCGCGGCGCGGCAACCTGCCGAACATGTATTTGATAGACGTGCAGCGCGACCAGGTCGAGGGCGTGCGCGAGATCGTGGAGAGGACGACGGGCGCGCGCGCAGAGCTGATACCGACCCTGCGCGCGCGCATCGCGGCCGTCGACGGGCGCGAGATTGATTTGGAAGCGGCGGGCGTGCGCGGCGAGCGCGGTCGGCTCGGGCGCGAGTACGTCGTCACCTACAGGCCGCGGCTCGAATACAACGAGACCCTGTTGGCGGGCACCTTCTGGGACGAGACGCCCTCGGCCGAGGCGGAGGTGTCGATTGAGGAGGGGCTGCGCGGCGCGGGCGGCATCGACCTCGGCGGCACGATCACGTTCGACATACAGGGCCGGAAGATAGACGCGCGCGTGACGAGCGTCCGCCGCGTGGACTGGCGCAACTCGCGGACGGGCTTCCTCGTCCTCTTCCGCCCGGGCACTCTGGACAAGGCGCCCGCGACCTTCGTCGGCGCCATCGACGGGCCGACGGTCGAGCCCGACCGCTCGCGCTTCCAGCGGGCCGTCGTTGACCGTTACCCGAACGTGAGCGTCATCGACGTGGCCGACATCGTGCGCGGCGTGAGCCGGATTCTGTCGAACATCACGCTCGCGGTCAGCTTCATCGGCGGGTTCGTCTTCCTGAGCGGCGCGCTCATCCTCGTCGGCTCCATCGCGATGACGAAGTTCCAGCGCGTCTACGAGGCGGCGGTGCTCAAGACGCTCGGCGCCGAGCGGCGCGTGCTTTTGACGATTATGCTCGCCGAATACGGCTTGCTCGGCCTCGTCGCCGGCCTCGTCGGCGCGGCGGCCGCCAACGGCCTCTCCTACGCCGTCTCGCGCTACGTCTTCGAGATCGACTGGTCGTTCGCGCCCTACCTCAACGTCACCGGAGTCGCCGCCACCGTCCTCCTCGTCGGCGCCGTCGGCGCGCTGTCGAGTCTGGACGTGTTGACGAAGAAGCCGCTGTCGATACTCCGCGCGCAGTGAATCTTAAGTAAGCTTTCAACACGGAGACACGGAGACACGGAGACAGAGCTTGAAGTTATTACTCAAGAAGCTGTGTCTCCGTGTCTCCGTGTTCAATTGCTCACTTCACGGAGCGGCTTCAAATCGGGCTCGACCCAGTGGGCGCGGGCCTCGGGGGAGAAGAGGCGTTCGCGCGTGTAGTGCGAGAGGGGGAGGCCCTTGTCGTGGGTCGCGGCCAGCTCGTTGGCGAGGTGGACGAGGGCGCGCGCCTCGTTGCGCTCGGCTTCGAGGAAGGCGCGGACGGCGCGCAGCCAGAAGAGCGTGAGCGTCTCGTGGTAGCCGCCGGTCGGCGTCGCGCGGATGCCGTGCGCGGCGTTGTAGCGCTTGATACCGCGGCGGACGCGCGCGACCGCCTCCGGCCAGTCGAACTGCAAGAGGTGCCAGAGCGCGACCGTCAGGTGTGCGGCGTGCGTCCACCCCTCGCGCGGCAGCGTGCAGTCCTCGAACCGGCGCAGCAGCTCGAACATCTCCTCGCTGGTGCGGAACGTCTTGGCTTCAAGCGTCAGCATCGACATCTCTCCGACTCCAAAAACACAAGTACGAACGAAACGACATGAAAGGTTCGGGCGCGCGGCGACAGGTTTTTGACGAAACCCGACTGTTCTATCAATTGAACTATGGCAGCGTTACTGCCTGCTGCCACCGGGATTCAAACCCGGATACGCCGCTGGTTAAGCATGTAGTTCCGCCGGCATTCGCCGCGCGCACGAAAGGGGAGTGGCGACAAGATCGGTGTGAGGTGTCCGGACGCTCGCGCGGCCGGCGTAGGGTTTGAACCTACTCACAAAGGTTATCAGCCTTCGTTTTTACCATGTACTCACACCAGCATTCGCCACCGACAAAGAACCGGAGGGCCGACAAGAATTCCCGTGACGACGTTTTCACGTTAACAGGTGATGTAGTCACGGCGGCATTCGGCCCACAAGGGCTAAGGCTAAACTGAAAAGAACAGGTCGGGGCCGACAAGAGACTCACGCGTGACGACTTTTCCGTTTCCCAAACGAATGTAGTCACGCACGCATTCGGCCCCGGGGAAGGGTGATAGGTTTTGGGTGTTGGGTGTTGGGAAGAACTGGCTTTTACCCAGCACCCAACACCCAACACCCTTCACAGAGCTATCTGCTCGATCACGCCGACCCAATGGTCTGCGCCGAGGCGGCCGGCGGCGAAGTCCGCGATGACCTCGAAGACCTGGTCGCTGAAGCCGCCGACGTTGAGCACGTCGGCCGAACCGGACGCCTGCACGGTCTGGTACGGCTGCACGTCCACGCAGACCATCCGCGCGCGCGGGTTGCGCTGCTTGAAACGCGCCCACTGGCGCATCGTCTCCGTGCCGCGGCCGGCCTTCGCGTCCACCCACGACTCGTAGTCCGAGACGTAGAGGACGAGGTCGGCCTCGGTCTTGTGCTCGTTCAGGAGCCGGAGCGGCGCCGAGCAGTTCGTGCCGCCGCCGCCGACCGACGAGAGCTTCTGCGCGTTCGTCATCACGCTGTCGCGCGGGTTCAGGTAGAGCCCCTTGACGACGTCGTGCTCGAACGGCAAGACCTCCGCCGTCGGGTTGCGGCGCACGACCGCCGCGCTGACGAGCGCCGCCACGTCCACGCAGCGCACCGCCGTCGTCGAGCCCTTGCGGTGGCCCGTCACGGGCGACTGCATCGAGCCCGACACGTCCGGGCAGACGTAGACCTTGCCCTCGACGCGCGGCACGTTCGAGATGGCGACCTCCAACGCGTCCTGCAAGGCGTCGCGCACCGCCGCCGGCACGCGCGCGTCGGCCGACGCGTAGGCGACCATGAGCTGGTAGGGGAAGACGCGGGCCTTCCGGACCTGCTCGGGGTCGGCCAGGCGGTGCGCGATCAGCTCGGTCAGGCCGGGCTGCTCGAAGACGCCGTGGCGCGCGAACGTGTTGAGGTTCATGCGCGTCATCTGCCAGGGCGCGCGGCGCGCGATGGCCGTCCACTCGGGCTTCCCGAGGTCGAGCGCCGTGAGCATCTGGAACGGCACGTCGGGCACGGCCTCGCGCGCGCCGGCCTTGAACGCCTCGAACTCGCGGACGAGCGCGGGGAGCCGGGCCGGGTCGAACTCGCGGCCGACGAGGTAGCCGTAGAGCGCCTCGCGCTCCGGGTCGCGCGGCTTCGGGTGCACCATCTTGACGATGTCCGCGAACGAAGGCGTCTGGCCGACGCTCGCGCGGAAGACGGCCTCCGCGCCGCGCGCCTCCAGCCACTCGCGCACGAGCCGCTTCGGCGCCGAGCCGAGCGACTTGCGGCCCGCCACGCCCGAGCGGACGATCTGCACGAAGTTGCGCAGCATCTTGCCGTTGTCCACGACGCGCGGGAAGACCGCCGCCAGCAGGCGCACGTCCTTCGCCGCGAGCACCGCGAGCAGGAGCGCCGGCATGTCCTTCATGAAGCCGCGCTGGCGCGCGTAGACCGCCGTCCTGGCGACGAACTCCGGCTCGACCCGCTCGCACAGCTCCAGCACCTTTGCGAGCTGCTCCTCGGCGCCCGCGTAGAAGGTCGCGCCGAGGCAGCCCGTCGCCGCGTACTGCGCGAGCGCCTGCTTCGGCGTCAGCGCGTAGGCCGGCGCGTTGTGCTCGTTGCGCGCGTCCGCCGCGGGGATGAGCTTGCCCACGAGCGACTTGAAGAGCGTCTTGTTCGCCATCTTAACTGTCCCCCTTTGACGAAGGTTCAAAGGTCTTGTTGAAGGGAACCGAACCACCTTGAGGGTTGAACTGCGGAGGAAGGACTCGAACCTCCGTGACCTGTTTCAGAGACAGGCAGCCTGCCGTTAGCTGACTCCGCAATAAAAAGTCGGCGCGGGAGGACTTGAACCTCCGACCTCTCGGTTATCAGCCGAGTGCTCGGCCATCTGAGCTACGCGCCGTAAACTTAAGGTTGACCCGGCGGGACTCGAACCCGCACCTCACGGCTTAAAAGGCCGCCGCACTGCCGCTCGTGCTCCGGGTCATCGTGTGAAACTCCGGCGGGAGGACTCGAACCCCCATCGTCCGCATTAACAATGCGACGCCTTACCTTTCGGCCACGCCGGATCGAATTGGTCGCGGGGGCGGGAATCGAACCCGCCTTTGTAGACGGCTTATGAGACCGCCGTGCCCCCAGGGCACCTCCCCGCACACCGACTGCGGCGGCGGGACTCGAACCCGCACCTCCTTGTTTACTAGACAAGCGCTCTGTGTATCCGTTTGAGCTACGCCGCAAGGAGAGGATGAGGAGGTGTTTGATGGATTGGGTGAGACTCGAACTCACACCTAACAGTTTGCAAGACTGTCGCTCTGCCAAGTTAAGCTACCAACCCGAACACTAGAACAATCGCGGAGGCGGGACTCGAACCCGCGGCCGTCACGGTTTATGAGACCGCCGCTCTGCCACTGAGCTACTCCGCAGCGACTTCGAAGATGAGCCTGGCAGGACTCGAACCTGCGACATCTCGTTTAGAAGACGAGCGCTCTTGATCCGTCTGAGCTACAGGCCCGCGCGTGTGAAGGCGATGGCGGGATTCGAACCCGCACGTTTCCGCTTACGAGACGGACGCTCTGCCGTTTGGAGCTACATCGCCGTGTCGGAGCTGGACGGGGCGGGCCGCCGGTAGTCGGCCTGTCGCTCCACGGTCGCGCGCGCCCACGCCCGCGCGCGCGATGAGCCGCGCCCCGATGTGATGGCCGGTGAAGGAATCGAACCTTCGACATCCTGTTTGTAAGACAGGCGCTCTAGCCTGGCTGAGCTAACCGGCCGTGACTTGTTCTGTAAAAACGGATGGAGGCAGTTGGAGTCGAACCAACCTCTTCGGTGCTTCAGACCGACGCTTGCCCACGTCAGCTATGCCTCCGGGTGTCCACTTCATTCGGGTGTGAAGGAGGTAGGCCGGCCGTCCGGCCTACCTCCACGTTCAGGCCGACTCGCGCCGCTCCGGGTTGAGCGGCACGCCCTCGACGTACAGGTACTTGCGCCACGCGGGGCGCGACTCCGCGTAGTGGCAGAGCAGCAGGTGTTCGAGGCCGATGCCGAGCGGGCGCTGCTGCGTGAGCAGGGGCATGCGCGCCTCCTCGGGCGTGCGGCTGCCCTTGCGCGTGTTGCACGAGACGCAGGCCGTCGCCAGGTTCTCGGGCGTCGAGCGCCCCTCGCGCGAGCGGGGCGTGATGTGGTCGAGCGTCAGCTCCGACGCGCCGCGCTTCTGCCCGCAGTACTGGCAGCGGAAGCGGTCGCGGATGAAGATGCGCAGGCGCTTCATGCTCGCCGTCTGGCGGCGGCGGCGGACGTTGACGTAGCGGCGCAGGCGCACCACGCTCGGCACGCGGAACTCCGCGCGCGGCGAACGCAGCACGCGCTCGCCGTCGAACTCCTCGACCGTAACGGTGCCCCGGATGACCAGGCACATCGCGCGCGCCACCCCGACCGTGCCGAGCGGCTCGTACGAGAAGTTCAGAAGCAGAACACGGCCGTTCAGACTGCTCATCACGGCAGACCTCCTTTCAAGAGTGTTTCGGAAAAGGGGAGTGCGGGCGGCGTGAGGGGCCGCGCGGGGTGCGCGGCCCGCCCGCAGTCTTGATGAAGAGCGCACGGTCGGACTCGAACCGACGGTTAACGGTTTTGCAGACCGTCGCCTTGACCGGCTTGGCTACGTGCGCCGGCGGAATGCGGAAGGCGGGACTCGAACCCGCAAAGCGAGTTTGGAAGACTCGAATGTTGGCCGTTACATCACTCCCGCGAAAAGTGTTCAAGGGCGGTGCAGGAATCGAACCCGCATCTGAGCCGTTCGAAGCGGCCCGCTTTTTTATTCCGTTAAGCTAACCGCCCAAAAGAGGCAGGAAGTGAACGGCGGGATTTGAACCCGCGTCCCCGGCGTGGCGGGCCGGTGCTTTCGTCCGGGCTAAGCTACGTCCACGTGTCAGAGAAGTCGGAGCGGTGAGAATCGAACTCACGTCGTCTCGGTCCCAAGCCGAGTGCCTTTGAATCCCCTAGGCTACGCTCCGAAAGTCGATGCGCCGCGCGGGACTCGAACCCGCAGCCCCCCGCTTAAGAGGCGGGTGCTCGTGCCTGTTGAGCTTCCGGCGCAGCTGTTGAAATTCGACGGGATTGACGAGACTCGAACTCGCACCTTCCTGATCGACAATCAGGCGCACAGCCTTTGTGCTTCAACCCCGAATCTTTAACCTGTCTTAACTCGTGGAGATTCGGTGGAGGGCGGCGCGTCCGCCCTCATCCCGTGGCTTCCTTCACGGGGGGGCGCGCGGCGCGGGACGCGGCTTCGAGCTCGATGGCCTCGCGCACCGCCCCGACCACCTCGGCCAGCCGCCGAATCTTGTAGAGGCCGGCGGCCCTCCCCTCCGGCGTCGCCAGGTCGAAGTCGAAGGAGACCCGGCGGTAGCAGTCGCCGAAGCAGAGCTCAATCGTCCCCCAACGCCAGGACTGCCCCGGGTCTTCGTCCGGGATGCCGCGCGTGTCCTCGACGACCCCGATCACGAAGGCCGGGAGCTCCGGGTCACGGTTGAGGAACAGGCGCCGTCGGACGTGGTATTTCGTACGCCATTTCCGGGACATGAACAAACCTTTCTAAGCTGCCGGCGGCAGCGTCCGTCGAAACTGTGGTGTCGTTTTCGTGCGCGCTTGGACAGGCCGCCTTCATAAGGATACCTCCGTCGTTGAGTCGAAAGGTTGGCAGGGCGTGCGGGATTCGAACCCGCGCTTACGCGATAGAGAGTCGCGCGCCTTAGACCTGCTTGGCTAACGCCCCGCGTTGAATGAAAGGTTGGCCGGCGGGACTCGAACCCGCAACGTACTGCATTCACAGTGCAGCGCTCTGCCCTTTGAGCTACGGCCAACGTGAAAGGGTCAGACAGGGGTGGCGGGGCTCGAACCCGCGAAGCCACAAGGGCGACTGTTTGAAGGACAGCCTGCTTTGACCATTTGCATACACCCCCATAGATTTTAAAGAGGGGTTCTGGGTGTGAGGTGCCGGGTGCTGGTTAAGGCCAAAACCCGGAACCCGGAACCCAACGCCAATAGAAGTTGGGAGGGGCGGCCCGACTCGAACGGGCATGTGTCCCGGCGGAGGGAGCGCAGGGTTGGAGCCTGCTGCATTGCCTTTATGCTACGCCCCTGTGGTCTGAGTGCGCGCGGAGAGACTCGAACTCTCACCTGAGCATGTTTTAAGTATGCCGCCTCTGCCTGCTTGGGCTACGCGCGCGCGCGGGATGCGCGCGGCGGGAGTCGAACCCGCACCGAGACTCTTTTTGAGAGAGCCACCTCTGCCGTTTGGGTCACGCGCGCCCGTCCGAAGGACTGATACGGGAGGAGGGATTCGAACCCTCAAAAACCGCCGTCTGAGGACGGTGCGTCAGCCGTTTGCGCCACTCCCGCGTGCGATGCTGGAGGAGGGAATCGAACCCTCAGCGGGCATTTAAGCCCCCGGCGACCTCAGCGCCGTGCGTTTGCCATTACGCCACCCCAGCGAAACTCTCCGGGCGACTCCGGGGGAAGGAGTCGAACCTCCATGACCTGCTTCAAAGACAGGCGTCCTCCCTTTAGACGACCCCGGACGAAAGCGAACCCGGCACGACTCGAACGTGCGGCCTCAGGCGTCGCAGACCTGCGCTCTATCCCTTCTGAGCTACGGGTTCGAAGAGGGGTGTTAGGGGTTGGGTGTTGGTTAAAGCCAAAACCCGGAGCCTAACGCCTAACACCCTTTTTTTGGCGGAAGGTGCGGGAGTCGAACCCGCAGGAGCTTTCGCTCCGACAGTTTTCGGGACTGCTCGGCGTGCCCGTGCCCAACCTTCCGAAGATGCATCAGGGGGGACTCGAACCCCCATGCTCGCGAAGAGCGACAGCTTTACAGGCTGCTGCCTGACCGATTCGGCGTCTGATGCGCGTTACGTAGTTAAAAAAACGTCGATGAAAAAACTGACGAAGGCGGGGGGCGGGAAACCCTCCCCGCCTTCGTCCCTCAAGGTAATTCGGTTGTCAAACAGCAAAATAAAAGGAGCGGGCCTTTAGGGCTTCCCCAGAGGAAGCAGGCCCGCTCCACGCAAGTCTCTACGAACTTTTTCGAGATTTGGGGAGCGGGAGGCCGCCCCCCGCTGAATCAATTGTGTAACTGCCGGCGATCTTTGCGCGCCCAACCTTCGGGTCGAAGGGCCTGGCGCATAATGAGTCCGCCGCCGTGATTGAAGGCCGACCGGCTCGGGCAGACGACCCCGCGGACGCCCGCGCCCTGATACGGGGCGGACGTGAGTCCGGCGGCCGTCAGTGTGGTCGCCGTCGCGCGTCTGTCCATGTTCGAGTTCGTCGTCATCTGAAGTCTCGCTTCTCCTTCAAGAGGTCGGCCCGCGGCGCGGGCGACGGTGTGAATATACGCAGACTACTTTGCGCTGTCAAGCACTTTTTTCAGAGAAAATTTTCGGGCTCTTTTTTCGAGGCCGTCCGGAGTTGTAGGCCCGCGCGCGCGGAGGCCATACTGTCGCGGACATGAGGCCAACCATCATCGCCGTCGGCGGCTTCAACTCGAACTCGGGCAAGACGACGCTCGTGTGCGAGCTGCTGCGCGCGCTTCAGGGGTGGGAGGCCCTGAAGATGACGCGCGGCCACTACCGCTCCTGCGGCCGAGACCCGCACGCCTGCTGCGTCGCGCACCTGCTGGGCGAAGAGCCGGTCGTCCGCTCCGGCCGCGCAGAGACCTACGCGCCGGGCAAGGACACGGGCCGCTACTGGGACGCGGGCGCCTCCGACGTGCACTGGGCTGTCGTCACAGACACACAGGTCGAGGCGGGCTTCCGCGCGGCGCTCTCGCGCGTGAAGGCCCCGGGCGTCGTCGTCGAGGGCAACAGCTTCCTGCGCTCCTTCGAGGCGGACTTCACCGTGCTCGTCGCGCGCCCGGACGTGTTGAAGATCAAGACCACGGCCCGGCGAGTGCTGCCGAAGGCGTCCGCCCTCTACCTTTCCGACGCGGGGCGGGGGATCGACCCCGCCGTCCGCGCGCGGTTCGAGTGTTGGTGGCGGGACGCGGGGCTGGAAGAGGAGGCGCCGGGGCTTCCCGTCTACACGCGCGAGAGCCTGGCGGAGCTGACAGGGCGCGTCGTCGGGGCGCACGCGCGATAAAGTTCGAACGGAGGTTGAGGTTGGCAGAAGCGGCGGGGAGAATCTTTCAGCTCAACGTCTCGAAGGGCGGCGTGCCGAAGCTCGCCGTCCGCGAGGCCGCGCTCACGGAGGGGGGGCTCGAAGGAGACCGCCAGCGAGACCTGCGTTACCACGGCGGCCCGGCGCGCGCCCTGTGCCTGTTCGCGCTCGAACGCGTCCTGGAGCTACAGGCCGAGGGGCACCCGATCTTCCCCGGCTCGGTCGGCGAGAACCTGACCGTAGTCGGCCTCGACTGGTCGGGGCTGGCCCCGGGCGCGCGGCTCGGTCTCGGCGAAGAGGCGGTCGTCGAGGTCACGAGCTACACCTCGCCCTGCAAGAACATCGCCGCCTCCTTCGCCCGCGGCGACTTCAAACGCATCTCACAGAAAGTCCACCCCGGCGACTCACGCCTCTACGCGCGCGTGCTGCGCCCCGGCCGCCTCGCCGTCGGCCAGTCTGTGATGTTGTTAAGCTAGAGATTGACGGCGGGGCGGCCGGAAAGAAAAGAAAAGGCGTCGGGAGCCCCCACTCCCGACGCCCACGGCCACTCGCGTGGCCTGCCCCAAAGTTTCACTCGTTCTCAGAAGGAACGCCCGTTAGGTGAGTCGGATACTACCCCCCGCGCCGACCCTTTTGGTTGCAGTTTTATTGCGAGCCCGAGACGTTTCTCGTGTGGTTAAAAAAGTCGGGACGCGTCAATCAAGGGGTGTACGACCTGCGCCACACCTGCGCGACCCTTCTACTGTCGGCCGGCGAGCATCCGAAGGTCGTCAGCGAAAGGCTCGGCCACGCCAGCATCACGCTCACGCTGGACGTTTACAGCCACGTACTGCCTACCATGCAAGAGTCTGCCTCGCAAAAGATGGAGAGCATCTTGTTCGGCTGAATCGTCCTTACCGTGGAATTCTTAGAAGTTCTGCAAAAACTGTTGCATTCTATATCGGGCGGGTTTACTCTCCCGCGTGTGGGCGTCACCTCCGCATTCCGTCGCCCACAGTACACACTAATACCTAGCCGCCACTAGGCAGCTTGTTCCGGTTAGACTGACAAACAAGTTAAGGCAGCAGGCTTACCAGTAAGGTAAGTGCGATCTGTGTCAGAGTGTCCGCTGCCCCGCCGTCCTCGTCGGTAGCCTGCGCGGCATTGGTCGGCGCGGGCTCCGGCTCAGGTGCGGGGGGGATGTGTATTACCCCGGCCCACGCGTGGCAACTAAGGGTGAGCATCAGGGCGACCGTCGTCAGGGTCTTACGCATCGTTCTTTCTCTCTTTCTGTTATGAGTGGTCGAATGGTTCAGCCGTCTATCCCGCGTGGGTGTGACGGCTTTTTCGTAATTGTCGAAGGCTCGACAATTACAGGAAGGACTTGCCTCACATGAATTTAGCAGATGAACGTCTGAGGGAACTAGATAATCCCGCTCTTACTGCAGACGAGCGGGCTGTGATACGCGCTCAAGTGGCCGCAGACCTCATCCACAAGGGGCAATACGAAGACGCGCGCGAGGCTTTAGGTGAGCTTTGGCGCGGGGTGGGCGAGCGCCCGAACCTCGAAGGATTCGATGAAAGAACGGCCGCGGAAGTGCTCTTGCAGGCGGGCGTCCTGTCGGGCTGGCTCGGCAAGGTGAAGGGGGCGCAGGACGCGGCGAAAGACCTTATCAGCGAGAGCGCGGCGCTCTTCGAGAAGCTAGGCGAGCCGAAAAGGGCGGCGGACGCGCGTGCCGATTTGTCGGTCTGCTACTGGCGGGAGGGCGCGTATCAGGAGGCGCGGGCGGTACTGGAAAGCACCGCCGCGCTCGTCGAAGAGAACGCGCCGCTGAAGGCAAAGACTATCCTTTGCTTCGCTATGGTCGCATCATCGGCGGGTCGGTACAGTGACGCGTTCTGCCTTCTGATGGAATCCGCGCCGCTCTTCGGGGAGCATATAAGTCACCGCCTGCGCGGAATCTTCCACAACGAACTAGCCATCTCTTTATCCTTTTTGGGGAGAGCAGAGCGCCGCGCCGATTATACGGACAGGGCCATACGCTTTGACCGTGCAGGGCGTGATCTGGGCGCGTCTGTGGGCCTTCGACGCTTCTATCAACGTCCTGCGCCGGGCGGCGGAAGTGGCCGAAGCGGTCGGGGCGCTGGCGAGCGCCGGGCAGGCAACGCTGACTCTTATCGAGGAACACGGGGCGACAAGACGACTGCCCCCGGCCGAAGTCTATGAGGCTTACCAGCGGGCAGACAGGCTTCTGAAATACACTCAGGACGCCGAAGACATCGCACGCCTCCGTGCGTGCGCGCGTGTCGTGATGCGGCGACTCTCCGACACACCTTTTCATGAAAAGAATTTTAGCCTCTTCGGAGCGGTTCACGACTTCGAGGCTAAGCTGATAGGGCAGGCTTTAGAGGAGTCGGGCGGGAGCGTGACGAAGGCGGCGAAGTTGCTCGGCCTCACCCACCAGACGCTTATTTCGATACTGAACACCCGGCACAAGGGGCTCGCGGGGAAGCGGAAGCCCGTGCAGAAGAGATTAAAAAGCATTATCAAAAAGCCCAAAGATTAGTCTGCTCAACAGCGTAGCTATCAGCTAATTCCGACCGGCAAAGGCTCTATGCCGGGAATGGCACACTACAGGCACACAAGAAAGTTAAGGGCAGCCGCGGGGCTGCCCTTAACTTATTGATTTGATTGATACACCCGGCAAGGCTCGAACTTGCGACCTTCTGATTCGAAGTCGCCCGGAGGCCAGTATCTGCCGTTATCTCGCACTCTCACATTCCACACAAACTCGCACTTTTGCTGGGAAATTCAAATGTTCACGGTTCACTCGTTATCTGCGATAATCACGTAGTAACACGCATCTTGTGTGTGAATGTGTGTGCGGCACGTATTGGGTGAGCCTTGATATGGAGGCTTAAAGCAATGGCTAGGGAACGTTCAGGATCAATTTTCAAGCGGGTAAAAAAGCTCGGAAACGGCAAAGAGCAGATTACTTGGTGGGCACGCGTGACATACGTTGATGCCGTGACCGGTCAGAGACACGACCGCCAGCGCCGGGCTCAGAGTAAGGCGAATGCGAAAGATTTGCTTGAAGACTTATTGAAGGAGTATGACAAAACGGACGGGCGCAGCCTGGCGCATGAGTTAAAGACATTCAAGGAGTTGGTTGACCATTACGAAAAACATTATGCCAAAGAGCCTGAGTACGTTGATGGCCGCAAGGTGGCGGGTCTGCGTTCGCTAGCCACCGTCCGGGGGCAGTTAAATACACTCAAAGAGCATTTTGGTAATCGTCGCGTGCGCTCACTTACTTATGGCGATATACGCACCTTCAGAGCAGACAGGCTGATTACTCCTACCCGTAGCGATATTGCTCGGCATGAACGCGAGTTGAAACATGATCCGAAGGCCGAGCTTCGTTTCACACGCGCAATCGCATCGGTAAACCGTGAGCTTGCGCTGTTACGTCGGATGCTGAATGTGGCGCAACGCGAGGGCTGGATTGCAAAGAATC
This sequence comes from Pyrinomonadaceae bacterium, assembly GCA_036389235.1. Taxonomy (GTDB): domain Bacteria; phylum Acidobacteriota; class Blastocatellia; order Pyrinomonadales; family Pyrinomonadaceae; genus QHXN01. Next base: position 20,482 of record DASVQJ010000075.1, read on the forward strand.
CCTTCAGCGTTGGCGAGTCATTGATTAGCCTGGCCGATGAGCGGAAGCGCGAGCGCATTATCACGAAGGATGAAGAAAAACTTTTGCTTGCGGCATGTGACGCACCGAAGTGTAAGCACCTGAGAGCAATTATCATTTGTGCATTGGACACAGGCATGCGTCAAGGCGAAATGCTGAAACTCCGCTGGAGCGATGTCGATTTCGACAACGGCATCATTACCGTTGCCGCATTCAATACTAAGACCATGCGCGAGCGCACCCTGAGCATGACCGTGCGGCTGCTGGTGGAACTTGAAAGACTGTATAAGCACTCGCCCAAGCACCCGGAAGGGCTTGTTTTTGGCATCTCGGATAACGTCAAGCATGGTTTCGAGAGTGTGCGCCGCGCGGCTGGTATCGAAAATCTGCGCTTCCATGATCTTCGGCACACGGCTGCTACACGCCTTGTTGGCGCTCACATCCCCTTATCTGAAGTTGGCCGCGTACTAGGCCATACACAGGCCAACACGACGTATCGCTACGTCAACGCGAACGTAGAGACCGCCCGGCGTGCGGCAGCCGCACTGGACACTTTCAATACCGAGGATGAGCCTAAAGAAATATCGGAAACGGTGAACTGATAAGCTTAGGCTCAGTGCCTATTAAGCATTGCCTGTACCTAGACAAATGCAGGGAGAGTTCAAAAGGAAACTAAAATGGACGAAGCTGAATTGGAAGAGTTAAGGCAGGTAGTACAACGTGCAGAATTAGCGTCAGGATTCCTGGGCTTGCCTGCGAAGGATTTAGAGCAATTGGCGCAGGCAAGGAGACGCCTATCGTTTAGTGAACGCGCAGGGCTTTGTAAACTGTGGTTAACCGCAGCAGGTTTAGTCTTTTATGATGCCGGAGAAATGCTTAACGCGGTATTCGAACTTAAGGATCAGTCATCGAGTGAGGGAGAGCAACGGCCTTACATTTTAATCAGAAAGCGTGAGGTGTCTAGGGTACATGTTGAGACAATTGACATCATAGAGACTGTCAGAAAGGATGCCGCACTCATCGGGCATCCGGCAATTGTTTGGGCAATAAAGCATTGGGAACGAGTAATCCACGCCAAGCGGATTTTGCTACATGATGATGTCTATTCCCGGGACAGCGAAACGGCAGGCTTCAAAGATTACTATGAACAAAGATATATCAAGAGTGCTGATCAAAACCTGACAGCCGTATTCAAAGCGCTGCAAGACGGAATCAAAAAGCGTGCTATATCGCCTGCCTCAGCCTTAGCTATTAGAGTAAGGGAACTCCATCTAGATATGGAGCAGAACTTTCTCCGCGTAACGTGGGAGCGGTTATCACCAAAGCATATTGATCCAACAGAGGATGTGGAGGCGCGGATTAAAACGATTGAATCCTATCTGAAGCAGAACAGCGAAGAAATTTTTGACGGCAATCATTCTCCAGTAAGCATTAGGCAGGTAATAAATTTTCTCAGGGACATAGGGCAGAAATATGTAGGAGACGATAAGAGCGACGGCGGCCGAGTATCATACAGGCCGAATTGGGTAATATTCAGGAACGCCTTTGCCCGATGGTATTTCAACGTAGAACAGACAACTCTTCAAGACTATCTGACAGATGCCCGCAAAGAGGGTGTGACCGAAGTTAAGTATTGGCAGCCTTCTTTTAGTAATCCTAAAGTATCATTCTTTAACCTCCTGTTATACACGCTGTCACAAGAACTCGTATCAGCTTCTCCTTCCTTCACCGGCCCCGCCGACAATTCTGACCTGTACGTTTAATCAAGCCGCCTGCACGGACAACATGTAGATAAAAATAATCTTATTCTACCTGTCGGTTGTCCGCCCAAATACGCCTTCAATTTTTCTAAAGTGTAGCCCGTAGCGTCACAGAGTTACGGGCAACCACTTTTAGTGAAAGGGAGAGAACGAAATGACCACGGAGGATGCGAGTTGCAAAGGATTGATGTCAGAGAAACAAGCGGCCCAGTGGCTCGGCGTTAGTCGCATTACTCTGCTCCGCGCGCGAATGGCTGGACGCATCGGCGCGTATCGCATCGGCGCGAGGGTTCTGTACTCGGAAGAGAAGCACTTGCGCCCGTTTCTCGAAGCCTGCGAGCGCAAGCCGCGTAGCGCGAGGAGGGGTGTAGAGCGTCACGCCGCGTGAAAGAGTGGAGTGTCAGCATGAACGCGCAAATGCTTTTTACGCTTTCGCTTTTCGATAGTAAGACGGACACCCGACCGAAAGAGGTGCAACGGACTTGGGCGAGAATGTGTGAGCGATTTGAGCATCCCGTAGTGCGCGAGACGAAAGACGGCACTCTTTTTTCGCCCGCAGTTTTCCGGCCGGCGTATCGCTTGCAAGATAACGTAAAAGAATTATCGCTGCTCGTATTGGATTACGACCATAAAGCTTCATTTGACGGTGACTTGCGCTCGTGGCGCGCGCTAGGGTGTTGTTTCGCCGCGTACACTACGCACAGCCATAAGCTAGTGACGAAAAGCAATCCAGATGCAGAAGAGCGTTTCCGGGTGGTTGTTCCTCTGGCAGTGTCGATCCCGGTAGAGACGTTCCCTGCGCTTTGGCAATGGGGGGCGCACATATCAGGCGGCAGGATTGACGCGCAAGCGCAGGATGCCAGCCGAATGTATTACACACCTGCCATTGCTTCATTAGACGCCCCATATCAGTTTCACATTGAAGAAGGAGACCTTCTTGACTGGCGCGCGCTTGAGCTTGAGGCAAACAGGAACAGCAAGCATTCAGAGCCAACCAACAAAGAGACAGTAAGGTTTGAATATCACGAAGACCGTCATGCGGAGCTATGCCGGCGAGTTATAGCTCGTGCAAAGCGCAACGCCCGCGGCAACTATGATGCTCAGTGTCTAGCTCATAACGGCAAAGGAAAAACCGCGCTTGCATATTTCCCCGACAGCGGCGCGGTGACGTGTAACGCCCAATGCAGTTATGACGCACTGCTTTGTGCCGAAGGTCTCTCTGCGGGACACCTGCCGTCAAAGCCCGAACATTGGGAGCCGCCCGCCGCATTTTACGAACTCGACTTACCTGATTTCCCTGTCTCATCGTTTCCCCGTTGGCTGCGGGAATACGTGCAGGGGTTGGCACGAGAAACGCAAACGCCTGTTGACCTGTCCGCGCTGCTGGCGCTCTCGGTCTGCTCGGGCGCGCTCGCGGGCAAGGTACGAATCCAGGCGCGGCGCGGCTGGACTGAGCCGGTGAACCTATACATCGTCACGGCGATGAATCCTGGCAACCGCAAGTCAGCCGTCTTCGCCTCGACGTGTGAACCGCTTGAAGAAATCGAACGCGTCCTAGTCGAAGAAATGAGTGAGGAGATTGCCCAAGCCGAAAGCGAACGTCGGATGCTGGAAGAAAGGCGCAACCGGCTTGAGAAGGAAGCGGCCAGAACCGACGACCCGGCGGAGCGCGGAAGTAAAAGAGAAGAGGCGATAAAACTGGCGCAAGAACTCGCCGCGCAAAAAATTCCCGTACAGCCTCAACTCATTTGCGCTGATGTCACGCCTGAAAGGTTGGCTTCATTGTTGGCGGAGCAGGGCGGACGTATGTGCCTGTTCTCTCCTGAAGGTGACCTATTCGACATGCTGGCCGGGCGATACACGGGCGGCGCTCCGAACTTCGACGTGATTCTCAAAGGGCATTCCGGCGACGCGCTGCGCGTGGATCGGCGCGGACGTTCCGAGCACGTGCAGCACCCCACGCTGACGATTGGCTTGACCGTGCAGCCGGACGTGATTCGCGGACTCGTGGATAAGCCGGGCTTTCGCGGGCGCGGCCTCATCGGCAGATTCCTTTACAGCCTGCCGAGAAGCACCGTCGGCCGCCGTCAGATCGCCCCCGAACCGCTCGAATACGGAGTCCGGCAGACCTACAACAAGAACGTCAAGGCATTGGCGCAGCTTGAGACGGTTCAAGAATACGACGGTTCGCCCGTCGCGCGGATGCTCTACCTGACCGCCGAGGCCGACTCCCTGTTGAAAGAATTCGAGGCCGAGCTAGAGCCCCAGCTCGCGGAAGACGGCGAGTTGGGCGCGATGGCAGATTGGGCCGGGAAGCTGGCTGGCGCGGTCGTGAGGATAGCGGGCCTTCTACACCTGGCCGGACACGCCCAAGACCTCGCCCGCTGGCCGGATCGTATCGCCGCGGAAACGATGTCGCACGCTATCACCATCGGGCGCTACCTCATCCCGCACGCCAGAGCCGCTTTCGCCGAGATGGGCGCGGACGCACAAATTGAGAACGCAAAGCGTCTGCTGCGCTGGATCGGGCGAACGGGGCAACGGGGTTTCACGAAACGCGAAGCCCATCAAGCCAACAGGGGGAGATTTAAGAAGGTAACGGACATAGAGCCCGCGCTCGAACTGCTTGAAGCGCACGGCTACATCCGGGCGCGCACGGACGCCACTGACCGCAGATCAGGGCGCAAAGCAAGTCAGGTCTTCGACGTGAATCCGTCTGTCTACTCTCAGTCTCACAATCCTCAGAATCCTCAAAAATATGCTGCGGCAGGCAATTCTGAGGATTCTGAGGATTGTGAGGAGAAGAGTTCAGACAACTTTTCCGCTTTTACTTCCTCTGAGCAACACATTTTTGAAGAGATAACAACCTTCTCCGAAGAGGAGGAAACGGAGGGGGCTAATCCCTTCCCGCCGGGTTGGTTGTGCAATCTACCTGATGAGGCGTGCGAGTTAGCGGCCATCCTGGAAGGCTACGGGTCTTCACGCGAAGAGGCTGCGCGGGCGGCGAGAGAGCAATTTATCCCCGCAGCCGAAACAGTAATTCCGTTACTAAGGGCGGGGACGTGAAAAGAGGCGAAAAAGGGCTAAAAGTTGGGGGAGGGAGCGCCCTCCTGCGTGCGTGAATTTCTACAGAGCCGGAGAATTCTCGGAATTGCTAAGGAAAATCATAAATAGTGCTCAAAAAGCGTGTGATACGTAGGGTGAGCTTGCGCAATTTTGACCATAACGCGGCCCAAATCTTAGCCCGTTACCCTGAATTGAACCGAAAAGGTGCTGAAAATGGGTAAGAGTCCAGCCAAAAAGAAAGAAACCGCGCTCGTCCCTGAGATCGTCGAGCCGGTGCTGTCGCGGCGTCACGAGGCCGTGATAGTGGCCCTGCTCGCTAACCCAACGATCAAGGGCGCGGCGGCGGCTGCTGGCGTCAACGAGTCTACCGTGTGGCGCCTGATGCAGCGCGAGGACTTCCAGAAGGCGCACCGGGCCGCTCAGGAGAAGGCCCTCGACGGCGCACTCGGGACGTTGCAGGGGGCGACTACCGAGGCCGTCGCGTGCCTTCAACGAAACCTGTCATGCGGCACACCCGCGGCAGAGGTGGCCGCCGCGAAGACCCTGCTCGATTTCACGTTCAAGGCGCGCGAGCAGTTCGGCCTCGCCGACCGCCTCAAGTCACTGGAACTGATGCTGAAAGCGCGCGAGGAAGCGGATAAGCGCAGGCGACTCTCGGGCGTGCAGGACGACCCCGCCGATGACGATGAGGATGAAGACTGATGGGACTCGCGGCGTGGCTGGCAAGGCTTGAAGAGAAGGCGGCCCGGGTTATCCGCTGCGCGTGGTGTCGTGTCTCGCTGATTGACGACCACCAGCAGAAGGCCCGGGGGCGTACGGTGACGACCGATTACGTCATGCGGTCGTGCGTCTTCTGCGGCAACGAGTTCAAGGTCGGGCTCGAAGGACTCACGCCGAGAGAGCGGGAGAGCCTCATGCTGTGGGCCTACACCTACAACGGCGAGACGTACCGCGACGAGCGGGCTTACGCGGCTCGGGAGTGGTGGATGTGCCGGGCGTGGGTTCGCGTTTTTACCGAGCCCGAACACCGGCGCGCGCTGACCGCCCGCCAGCAGCAGAAGGCGGCCAAGCCCGACGCCTACGCACGCGAGCGGGCGGAGCTGAAGGAAGAGGCCGACCGGTTGACGAAGGCCGAGGAGAGGAGGCAGCGGCGCGAGTATGGGCCGCGAACGTTCCCCCTGGTCGCCACGCTCCGCGCGCTCAAAGCGGAGCTGAAGGACTTAGACGTTCGGCCATACACGACCGGCTATGGCCGCCCCTCTGCCGCCGAGAAGTTGGCCCGACAGGTGCTCGTCTACGCCCGGTGCATGGCGGCGTGTGAGCTGGTGGTGTGGGACGCGGTGGACGAGATGACGGCGGCGATGATTGAAGCGCGCGCAGCCGAGGTCACAGCCTTCGAGGATGCGCGCGCGGAGAAGGAGCGCGAGGAGGCCGAGAGGTTACGCGAAGCGGCCGAACAGCGCGCGACGAGGGAGGGGGAGCGGGCCGCTGGGGATGGGTTTGGGGACGCGCCCGTTCGCACGCCCCCCGCCGACCGCGACGAGAGGATGCGCGAGATAATCACGCAGCACAGCACGTTTGACGCCCCCGTCCCTCGCTTCCGCAAAGACCCGTCGGCCGCCGTCCCTCGCAACCCTACGGTCTTCGACCCGGAGGCGGCGCACGTCCCCGACGCGCCAGGTGTCACCGGCAACAGTATCCCCGTCGCCAATTTCTACGACCCGAACCACCCCGACGCCGTGCAGTTCCAGCGCTCGATGCCCGCTGACCCGATGCGCGGGCTGACTATTGACGACCTCGACGCAGAACGCGCGCGGGGGGACGCTGCCCGCCGCTACTACCGCGGCGAGTATTACGACGGCGACCGGCGATACTGAGCAAGATTCTGCAAGCTTTTGAAAGTCTCACATCCGGCTAGTGCGGACGAAGACGGCGGGAGCGAAGACTATTCAAGGTGTGAGGGTGGCATAACTACCTCAGAAGACGGTTCTTAAAGTGATGCTATCGAGGCGTCAGGTTGAATAAGTCGTTAGGCGCGGCCATTAGTGAAGGTTTGACTTTTAGGTAAGTTTCCATAATACACTTAGCGATGCCCCAACAATAAGAAACAAAAATCCAAACAATAGGAGAACTAGTGATAACAAATGAATGTCAGGAGTTTGCCTTATATTTAGTTCACTGCGATTCAGGTCTTTGATAATGGTTATGATATTTCTAGTTACCTTCCTCCAGAGTATTGCTCCATAAATAAAAACCGAGCCCAATATTACGCTACTTGCAATTGGAAGCAATAGAGAAATTTTGATGTATGGCACATCAGTATTCTTCAAATAGAAACCAAGAATACCACCTGTGAGCGCATAAAAGAACACACTCGCCTTCAAACCCATATCCAAATAATATTTATAGAGATCAACGTGGATTCGATACTCGCTCCATTGAACCTCTGTGCGTTGCAATTCCCTCTGTGCGGCCTCCGCTTTTTTATGTAGTTCCCTTTGTACAGCCTCCGCTTCTCTCTGTAGAGCCTGTGCTCTAGTCAACCAAATAACATTAGAGTTCGGTGACTCTAATACTATTTCTTCTATACCCTGGCCTGTTCGTTCAAGCTCGTGGTCACGGACTCCTTGCATTTTGATACTACGCTCTAATGCAAACGAATCAGGCCAGTCATCAAAATCAGCAATTTCTACACCATCTACAATAAGCGTATAAAGCTTTTCATTCGGAAAATTATTTAGTCGAATGAGGCACTTCTTTCCTTTAAAATCAGTGGCATAAGGATACTCTGGGTTTGTTCCGTTTCTCCAAACCACCGTATCTCCAAAATAATCTTGAACTTGTGCACTCATTTATTCATGCTCTCTTTATAGGTCAAACTTTTTGTTTACCCCTGCATTTGTTTTATAAGCACCTGCTATTATAGTTTCGTATATCGCATCTCCTTCAAGCCCCTCATCTTTAGCCTTCTGAACACAATGCTCGAACGTTGGCCCATCAGGATTATTATATTTAGCTATATCTAACTTTCGCAAATCTTCAACCTCGCGTGGATTAGGCATCATAGAGCGAGCACCCAAGCGTGCCCCGTGCCGGATTCGCCAAGATTGTTCTGCCCTTGCTCGTAAAGAAAGACCCTGTCTAATCCACTTTTCATTCAATGCAGGGATGCTGGAAACAACTTCCAAATACCACCATCTTATCTCTGCATTAGTCATCATTTTATAAGACTATAAATTCATCCCAGCTATTTGAATGTTTAGCAAGTATTCCTAAGAACTATAATAGGATCAAATCGCCTTATTTATAGGGCATATAGAATTCATTACAAATCCTCTCCTCTGAGACACCGCGGCGGCTCCCGGCAGCACATGGCGGCGGTGGGCCAAGCTTATGGGCGCACCCTAATCACCTACTCTTGATCGGCCTGTTTCGGAGTGTCCTCCGCAGCCCTCCCTTCGGTCTTCTCGCCCTCGTAAAAGCGGAAGACACGCCGCAACTCATCCGCGTGCTTATAAATGTCGTCGATGGACTGGATAGGCACCCTGCGCTCCTTCCTGTTCTCGTCGAACAGCCCCAGGTACTTCTGCGAGCGGTTGAAGTGTAGCCGCGCTATCGGCTTCCGGTTGTTGTCGTCGAGCAGGATGCCCATGTAGCTCTGTGTGTCCCGGTGGACGATCCTGTTCGGGTCAACCAGCGTGCGCAGCAGTGACTTGATGATGTAGAAGCCCTCCAACTCTTCCGCGGTCGTCATGACCCCCTGCTCCTCTTCGGAGCCCTCGCCGTCCGATTCCAGCCCTCCCGTAGTCGTCATGGCCGACTTCAGCCGGTTGTTAATGCAATCGACTACGAACTGGTGGAAGCTCCGCTTGGTGATACCCGCGAAGTATTCGCGCCTGCTCGGGGTTAGAGTGCCATTAAAGACGCGTGAAGCGCAGAACTTGACGAACTCGTCCGCAGGGTTCTCCATCTGCTCGGCCAACAGTTTCTTAATCTCCCGCATGTACTTCAACTCGCCGGCGGTGTTGATTAACTGCTCGACGTTGAAGGCCGGCTTGGTCAACTTCTTAAGCTCGTTGACCACTCCATCATTTAAGTCGAGCATGTTGACTTCGAGGAACGGCTTTTCGTCCATCTTATTGGGCGCTTCGAGGTCGGTGAAGAAGCGATAAACGACCCCGTTGGTCAGCACCCCGACCCGCGCGTCGGTGACGGCGAAGTAGCGGAAGAGCTGTGAGGCGTGCTTGACGCTGAGGTCGCCCCCGCAGTGCTTGCACTCGAAAAGCATGATGATCTTGTCATCTTTCTTGATGGCGTAATCGACCTTCTCGCCCTTCTTGATCCCAACGTCGGCGACGAATTCGGGGACGACCTCGAAGGGGTCAAAGATGTCGTAGCCGAGGGCGCGGATGAAGGGCATGACGAGGGCGTTCTTCGTCGCCTCCTCGGTCTGGAGCATGTCGCACAGGGCGGGCACCTTTCCCGCCAACGCCTTTAACTGGTCAATGAAGTCCATGAGCTGTACCGCCTTTGTGAGACCGACCGATGTACGTAGAGCAAGAGTGTCGGGAAGCCCCGGAGTGACGCCTTCAGGGCGAGGCGGAAAGATATGCGGGACGGGATTAGAAGTCAATGAAAATGAGAACCGCGGCGTCCTCACCCCTGAGTGACCGCGGCGACTCCCGAACGTGAGGCTCGTAAGGCCAAGCGCCAAAATCTCTGCCACTGCCAAAACTCTTGCATTCTATGACGCGCGGGATTACTCTCCCGCCGGTGGGCGTCACCTCTGCTTTCCGCCGCTCACAGGACACACTACTGCTTAGCCGCCACTAGGCAGCTTGCTCCGACTGAACTGATACGGACTTAGAGTAGGGACGGCAGAACCGCGAGCAGGTCTAACGCGGTCTGCGTCAGACTGTCGGCCACGCCGTTCGGTATGTAGCCGTTCAAAGTCGGCTGGCCGTTCTGCATCTCGCCGCCTGTCGGCTCTTGCGTGGCGGTCGCGGCTTCGGGCGGCGTGGGCGAGCCGTTTTGCATGATGCCCGCGCTGGCCGAGCCGGTCAGGAGTAGGGCTAACAGGCAGACTCCTAGAATTCTACGCATCGCTTTACCTCTCAGTATTGATGGAAGCTAATCAACTTCGCCGCCGTATCCTGTTGGGGTACGGCGGCTTTGCTGCGCATGACACTTTTTTGTCATGCGCGAGAAGGGTTGACCTCACATGAATGTAGCAGATGACCGCTTGAAGGAACTAGATAACCCCTCACTGACTGAAGGCGAGCGCGTCTTACTGCGCTGCCGTGTGGCCTCCGACTTCATTCACAAAGGCCAGTACGAGGCGGCACGCGAGGCGCTAGGCGAGCTGTGGCTAGGCGTCGGTCAGAGACCGCCCGCTCGGGAGCTGCCGCCCGCAATAGAGGCCGAAGTGCTGCTCCAATGCGGCACGCTTACCGGATGGCTCGGCAGCGTCAGGAACGTGTCGGGCGCGCAGGAGCAGGCTAAGGATATGCTGTCCGAGGCAGCGCGGGCGTTCCGCTCTCAGGGGATGCCCGCGAAAGTGTCGGAGGCTCAGTATGAACTTGGCATCTGCTACTGGCGTCTCGGCTCGTTTGATGAAGCCCGCTTGGTTTTGGGCGAAGCGTTGACGCCCCTGAAGGAAACGGACGTAGAGTTAAAGGCTAAAATCCACATCAGGCGCACGCTCGTCGAGATCAGCGAGAACAGGTATAACGAAGCCCTCAACATCCTGAAAGAAGCGGAGCCGGTCTTTGAGTCGGCCAACGACGCCCTGAAAGGCAGGTGGCACGGGCAGCGGGCTATCATTCTTCTAAAACTGGCCGCTACGGAACACCGCCCCGACTACGCCGACAGAGCAATCATAGAGTTCACGGCCGCGGTTTATCACTACGAGCAGGCAAGGCACGAAAGGTACTGCGCGCTGAACCTGAACAACCTCGCATTCCTCCTCTACAAGCTCGGCCGCTACCGTGACGCTCACGAACACTTAGACCGCGCTCAACTGATATTCACTAAACTCAGGGACACAGGCAACGTCGCGCAGGTGGACGAGACACGGGCGCGGGTGCTGGTCGCGGAGAAGAAGTACAGGGACGCCGAGCGCATCATGCCGGGAGTCATTAAGACCTTAGAGCAAGCCGGGGAGTCTGCCTTACTCGCGGACGCGCTTACTGTTCAAGGTATCGTGTGGGCGCGGCTCGGCAGTTTCGACAGTTCGATTGACATTCTTAGGCGGGCGATGAAGGTAGCGCAGGACTCAGGCGCGACCACCAGCGCAGGGCACGCGGTACTGACGCTGATAGAGGAACACGGGGCGACGTGGCGGCTGCCTGAATCTGAACTGACGAAGCTATACCATCGCGCACATGGGTTACTGAAAGGCTCCCAGGACGCCGAAGACAAGGAGAGGCTTCTGGCGTGCGCGCTGATCGTCATAAAGCGCCTTTCGGGGATGCAGATACACGATAAGAACTTTAGCTTTTACGGGGCGGTGCTTGAGCTAGAGGCGAGGCTGATAGAGCAGGCTTTAGAGTTGGAAGGGGGCAGCATCACACGCGCCGCCGAGAGGCTGGGGTTAAAGCGCCAAGCACTAGCGAGTATGCTCCAAGCCCGGCACAAGAAGTTGATGGACAAGAGGACGCCGCCGATCCCGCGCCGCAAGAGCATCATCAAAGACCGCCCTAAAAAGTAATCGGGAGCCGCGGCTCGGAAGCCACGGCCCGATCTCACGCCACGCTACGAAGCCCGAAGGCAACGGACGCAGGGGCAAACATCTTACCTCAGCCGCACGGCCTCTCCACAATCAGTTCTGGAAGGAGGTTGCCTAACCGGCGTACACGAAATGGGGCGCTTGACGAAGAGAGCGCCCCAAGCTACTATCAGGACTGTACGGAATAGCCGTACAAGTTCTTTAACGCTTTGAGCGTTGCCAGAATGGAAGGCTAGACCTCTTAAGAGTTCTAAGGCCGCTGTTCATACGCATGACTGAGACTCATGCGATGACAGCGGCCTTTTTGCGTTTAGAAGCCTTTATGGAAGGAGTCAGATTGTATGGGCATCTTGGCACGGCCTCCGCCATCGCCAGCCTGAGCCATAAAAGAAACAGCAGAGGTAAGCGCCGCTAACGCTTACCTCTGCCACGAACTAACCCGAAACTACAGAGGAATAAAGTATGACCGCCAGAGTCGGAAATTTCAAGGTCAGAATCACCGTCAATAAAGACGGTTCGCTTGTAATCGAAATCGAACCGTGGGAACGAAAGGGCGGTCTCACCCCGCCCGCCTCTATTTTTGGGTAAGCTCAATAATTTTTGGGCAAGGGGCTATTTTTAGGCAAAGCCGAGCAATATAACCCCTTAGGCGGCAAGGGGCCAGTCGGCATAGCTGGCTTCGGCTTGAGTCATTATTCCGTTCAAGAGTGCGTCGAGTTGTTCTTTGCCAATGCCTTTTTTCCGTAGAACCATTTTAACGGCGGAGCGCACCTCCGCCTTAACGTCTTCACGGTGCGGCTTTGTCCAATCCACGCGCAGCTTCCTTTTTAGTGTCTTGACTGTTTCTCGTACCAAGTCACACAGCAATTCTTTGTCATATAGATTCTCTGCATTGGCGGCGATAGCATCATAGAACGCTAGTTCTTCAGGGCTTAAGCCAAGCTCTTTTGTGCGCTGGTCTTCGTTTTCAATGTCCTTACGAATCTCAATCATTGCGCGGATAACATCTGCGGCTTGGATAGCCCGGTTATGATATTTACGCAATGTCTCTTCCAGCTTGGAGCGGAATGATCTGTACTTGGCGACGTTTCGCCGTTCCCTATATATGATTTCATCATGCAAGAGCTTTTCTAAAAGCTTCAGCCTAAGATTCTCATGCTCGTTATGCGTCTTGAACTGTTCCAGAAACTTGTCGTCGAGAATTGAGATGTCTTGCTTTGGAATACCCATTGATTGAAAGATGTCAACAACGCCTTTTGTTTCAATGCTGCGGTCGAGTAAATCATGCACGGCACGATCACGCCTAGCGTCCATATCAAGGCCGGGAAGCGTCTTCTTAACTTGCTTGCGTAGCCATTGATAAAAGGCCACTTCATCGGCGTTCCCAAAGCAGTCTGAAAGATGCCTAACGAGTGAGTAAGCGGCTGAAAGCTGCTTTTCTGCTTCCAGGTACTTATCTCTTTGATCGTCGGCCGCTGTGATATATGCCACACATGCGTTCTGCAAGTCCTCAAATTCGATATTGGAGAGCCTGCGCCACGTGCCGTAATCATTACCGGCAGGGAGAAGTCCGCGCACGTTTTCTAGGTACTCAAAGAACAGTAGTTTAGCTTCCTCATTGATTTCAGGGGCAGGATTACCCGTGCCGCCGCTAGATGTGTATTTCTTTGTTGCCTCCTTGAGCTGGTCAGCAATGCCTATGAAGTCCACAACTAAACCCGCCGGCTTGTCACGGAACACACGGTTAACGCGCGCGATGGCTTGCATGAGCGTGTGGCCCTGCATCGGCTTGTCTATGTAGAGTGTGTGCAGGCATGGAATATCTGTTCCCGTCAGCCACATATCACGCACGATGACGATTTTGAGCGGATCGTTCGGGTCTTCCATGCGCTCTTTGATTTTTTCGCGCTGTTTCTTCGTGGTGATATGTCCGGCTGTATTCCAAGCGGGTGGGTCTTTGCTGATGTTACCCGTCATCACTATTCTGACTTCGGGGCAGTCGGGCAGAGCCGTGAGTGCGTCGTAAAGCTTCACGCAGTTTTCGCGGCTCATGCAGATGACCATTGCCTTGCCTACGATAGCCTCGGCGCGTTTGCGGTAGTGTTCAAGAATCGTTTGGGCCAGTTCTTTAACACGATCTTTCGTTCCCGCCGCTTCGGCTAAGGCTGCCCACCTAGTCATGCGGCGCGCAGTTTGTTCGCGCTCGTCTTCCTCTGTAATCTCCTCGAAATCTTCCTCAAGTAAATCGTTTTCAATTCCTAGTTTGATTAGCTTCGCTTCATAGTAAATCTTGACGGTGGCATGATCTTCTTGGGCCTGCTTGATGTCGTAAGCATGTATGACTTGCCCGAAGACTTCTTCTGTGTCTGCGTCTGAGAGTTGAATCGGCGTGCCTGTAAAACCTATGAAAGAAGCATGAGGCAAAGCCCTTCGCATGTGATAGGCGAAGCCTTCCGTTAGTCCGTACTGTGTGCGGTGTGCTTCGTCCGCGATGACAATCACGTTCTCGCGGTCGGTAAGAACCGGATGCTCTCGTTCTCCTGCCTCTTTATCAAGGCGGAATTTTTCAATCGTGGAAAAGATGACCTCGCCGCCTTGCGTTTGGAGAAGTGAGCGCAATTCTTGAATGGTTTCGGCGTGCTGTACCTCTCCGACAAACGATCTTGCAGCCACAAAGTCATCGTAGAGCTGAGTGTCTAAATCGTTGCGATCAACCTGTATGACGAAAGTCGGATTCTCAAGCTCGGAGTGACGCCGCAAGATTCCGACAAAGAAAATCATTTCAAGAGACTTGCCGGAGCCTTGTGTGTGCCAGATGACGCCGATCTTGCGGTCTCCACTAGGACGTGTGGCGCGCAGGGCTTCTTGCGCGGCAAAGCGGACGCCGAAGAATTGATGATACTTAGCGCCCTTCTTAGTAATCTTCTCGTTGACTTCTTCAAAGACAATGAAGTTTCTGATGTATTCGAGCAGGCGGTCTTGGGGGAATAAGCCTTCAATCAGCGTCTTCATGCCACCCGCGTCTTTTTGAATGTCGCGCCCGTTTATGCTCTTCCAGGGTGCAAACCATTCCCAATCGGCAGTCCACATGGCGTGTAGGGTCGAACCGCTCATGAGCGGCTTGTCATCGTCTGCCGCGCCGACTAAGCCGCCGTCAGAAACGATGACGAGCGCGTTGAATTCAAACAGGCGCGGGATGTCTATTTTGTAGTGCTGAATCTGATTGAATGCGCCGTACGTATTCGGCTCGTCGTCGTAAGGGTTCTTAAGTTCAAAGACTACGAGAGGGAAGCCGTTGATGAAGATGATGATGTCGGGGCGGCGGTCGTTATTGCCACTGATGGAGAATTGATTAACAACGCGGAAATCGTTGTGATCGCTATCGGGATGTTCCCAATCAATGAGGTAAATGTGTTTGTGATCTTCTGTGCCGTCTGCGCGCTTGTACTTCTGCTCGAAGCCGCGCGTCAGCATTTCGTGAAAGTTCTTGTTGCGAAGCTCAAGCGTGACGCCTTCGGGCGATGTGGCCCTTGAGATGATTTCGTCAATCGTTGCGGCGGGTAGGTCGTCGTACTGCTTAGTGAGGAATTTGCGCAGGACATCTTTTAGAACTACTTCTTCTAGGGGCCGGTCAATCAAGCCTCCGTACTGGTACGTGTAGCCTTGCAGTTTCAGCCGGTCAATGGTCGTTTCTTCAAAGTGAGATTCTGTGCCTTGATTGTGGGACATCAGACCACCTCGGCAATCTTCCTTCGGGCGTCCTGCACGCTCAATTCACCTGAAAGAAGCTTTGGTAGAATTAAATCTCGCAATGACGCAAGGGTTTGTGATTGTTCTATGTTTTGGTCAATCTGTCTCAAGTAAAACGAGCAAGTCCTCTCAAAAATCTCATGAATCTTTTCTGTGGAAAGAACACAACTAAAACTCAAAGTATCTTCTGGGCGAACTCTTTGATGGCTTCCTGATGTACCGGTCGCGTGAGATTGAAACTCCGCAATGATGTCATCACTTCGGACTAAGCAATTAAGTAATGACCAAAGGTTTTGCTGCTTTGGGTGATAAATAATGAATTCAGTTGAAGCGATACTGCGTCGTTGTCTCGGAGCAAAAACCGTCCAAGCCCTGAAGATTCTTGGATTAAGTTTTGATACGAGGGCGGCATTCCCTTCAATAACGAACTTGTTACTTTGAATTTCCTCTCCCAATTCAAGAGCGGGATATTTCCTTTCATCAAAAGCAGGAATGCTGAAATGATCGAACTCTTCGTTTGGGAAGTCGTTTGGTGACAAAATCGCTTTGCTGATTTTGGCGATGTCGCCTAATGTTGAGACTGACCACCCCTTTGGAATCTCGCCTAAATCTGAATCTTCAAAGGTAGATGGGAAGAGTGTGGCAGTTTCAGCGTCCATGCCGTAAGGGGTACGTCCTTCGGCTTTGGCACGCACAGGATCGAAGTCTACAAACCAAGACTTGAATAGAGCACGCGCCATTGCATCCAAAGTCTCGTTCATTCGACGATTAAGTTCTATCTTGTCATCCAATGCGCTTAGAACTCGTGCGATAGCCTCTTCTTCTTCCTTTAGAGGAGGACAACACATTGTCAATTGCGAAAAATGCCCTTTATTCAAAATTGGCTGGGCCGAACCACTCCCTGCCAAACTCCGAAGCTCATTTTTGCGACTGCTAAGGTTGTAGTAAACATAATGAGGGCAATGATCTTCATTAACTATTATTGAGTTTAATTGCTGATTAGTTACACAATCTTTACCAGCCAATGCAACCTTGCCCATGTCTGAGCCAATACAAGAAACCATTACAGCGCCCTTCGGAAGTTTCGCGCCCTTTACTGCTTCCACTCCGGCCTCTGTAAGATACCTTTCTGTTGCTGAAATGACTTTGCGACCATCCATATCAGATGGCGTCACAAATGGAATATCCCCGTTAAAGTAGGCTTGAACGCTCGTCGGAGGAGTCTTGCCTGTAATAATTCGCCCGATGTCATCGAGCGTAAACATATTCCAGTCTGTATTCAGGCAGTTCTTACTCATAGCACATTACATCGCAGCTTTCAGCATTGCTAAATTCTCACGTATAGCTTTTTCTAATTTGCCGCTTTCATTGAACTGATCTTCCAAATGCTGCGCCAGCTTCTGAAACTTCTCTTCAATAGGTACGCCATCATCTTCTATATCTTCCGTACCAACATAACGTCCTGGCGTCAGCACGTAATCGTTAACGCGCACAGATTCTAGATTGGCTACAGCACAGAAGCCTTTGATGTTTTCATAACTGCCGCTTGCTTTGCGAAAGTTTTGATAAATAGCGGCAATCTCTGCTATTTCTTCGTCAGTGAATTCTTTCTGTTTCCGTGAGCCTTCCATCAACGCGCCACGCCTGCGCGAATCTATGAACAGAATTTCATCTTCGCGCTGACGAAACTCCGCGTTCCCTTCGCGGTTCTTTGACAGAAACCACAACGAACAGGGAATGCCGGTATTGGCAAAGAGCTTTTCAGGCAGTTGCACAATGCAATCCACAAAGCCGCCTTCAATTAAGGCTATGCGCGCCGCACGTTCCTCTTTCGTGCTGGTACTCATCGCGCCATTTGCCATCACGTAGCCTGCCGTGCCGCCTTCTTTCAAGTGATATAGAAAATGCATCATCCACATGAAGTTGGCATTCTTCGCCGCTAGCCCAACAGAATCGCCGTTCTGCTTAAGCAAACGCTGATCGTCTTTCTTAACTAGATGCGACCCCCAGCCATGCTCACCCTTTGAGCCATCATTGAAAGGCGGATTGGCTATAATGTAATCAGCGGTAAGTGTTGGGTGTAAATCGTTGAAATATGAATTGCCAAGCTTTATGTCGCCATCTATGCCGTGAATGAAAAGATTCAGGCGGCAAAGGCGATAAGTAAAATCCTTGCTTTCCTGCCCGTAGAAAGAGAGCTTGCCGCTATGCTTAGTGAACTTGTCCGATTGAACGAACATTCCGCCTGAACCGCAGCAAGGGTCAAACACCTTGCCCCCTGTCGGCTCAAGCATGGCAACTAGCAGCTTGACGATTGATTGCGGTGTGAAATATTCGCCCCCTCGTTTGCCCTCGGATGATGCGAACTCTCCGATGAAATACTCGTAAACGCGTCCGATTACATCAATCCCGCCGTGCTCTCGTTTGAAGATGTCTTTAGAAAAGAGATTGATAAGCTGCGCCAGATTCTCACGGCTCAGGTTTGAGCCTGCATAGACTTTCGGCAGCATCCCCTTGAGCTTCGGATACTTTGTTTCCAGCAACTCCAAAGCACTATCTAGCCGGATCATCACATCATCAGCCCGCGCATTCTTAACGATGGTCTCCCAGCGCGCAGGCTCAGGCACAATCAGCGCCCCGACCTTCTTGTACTCATCTTCATCTTCAAGAATGTCCGCGCGCGTTGCCTCATCTTCAGTGAATAAATCGTTCTGCGGATCGCGCGTATATTCTTCTAATTCTGCCCGCCGCTTCTCATAACGCAACGACAAAAAGCGCAGGAATATCAACGGCAAAACATAACGCTTGTAGTCCGAAGGCTCGACCGCGCCGCGCAAAGCGACAGCCGAATTCCAAAGCTCCTTAAGAAGCTCTGAGATAGTACCGTTCCCGTTTGTATTTGCTTTCTGCTTTCCGTTTGTTCTCTTAGGCATAGAGGGTATCTGAGGAAGAATGAAAAACAACCTTATGCAGCATGAGCTATACAGACGCTAGGCTTTATATCATAGTTCAAGCTTTTGAATGATTACTCTTCTTAACATCCGATTTTGTTGATTGCTTTGGTGGCCTCCCTACTGGCCTCTCTGAAACCAAATGTAGGTCTTTCTCTTGGACTAGAAAAGCGCGTCCAAACCTCTGCGCTGGTAAACGCCCTTCTTTAATCAGAACATTCACGCGGGTACGATGCACGCCTAAACGCTCCGCAACTTCTGCCGTCGTTAGTAGCTTCATAAATTCCTTTATACCCTATGAAAAACTATCAGTCAATGTAGATAGTTTCTCTTGACAAAACTATCTACAATTGTTTATAGTTCCAATGTAAGTTGTCGTATCGGTTAAGGAGAAACGGAGATGATGAACATAGATCAGGACAGGATGCAGCGAGTGGCTCAAGAAGCCTTCGACCGTGTTTCTGGCAACCGTAGATGGGAAACGGCAATCGCCAGAGCTAAAGCGCAGCTAGAGTCTAACCCTTATATGCACTTTGACGGGAAGGCACTGCTGGTGCTCAGTGAGTCCGGCGAGATTTACAAAGCTAACGGAACGTGCCAGTGCAAGGCATTCGCCAACCATCAACCGTGCTGGCATCGAGCGGCGGCAAGATTAATTCAGCGATACAACGAAAAATTGCACTGAAGTAGGCTAGGCGGGCGCTTCAAGGGTTGCGCTACCTAGCCTTTATTGTGATGTGGTTTTGTGTGTGAATGTGTGTGTAAAGTAAAACGGGCGCTTATGCAGCACCCGTAAGTGGTTGATAATGTTAATACACCCGGCAAGGCTCGAACTTGCGACCTTCTGATTCGAAGTCAGACGCTCTATCCAACTGAGCTACGGGTGCGTTCAGGCGGCGCGCCGGTGCGAGGATAGCACAGGCAGGCCGGGGTGTTTAGTGTGACGGCCGGGCGGGCGTGGCGGCGCCCGAGGCGGCGGTCGCCGTGCGGCCGTGGAACTCGCGGCGGATGTAGCGGACGAGGTTGTCGATGCGCTGTTGGTCGAGCCGCTTCTTGAAGGGGGGCATCTCGTCGCCGCCTTCGGCGATCTGTTTGGCGAGGTGCGCGTCGGGGTCTTTCAGGCCGTGCTCGCGCAGGCTCGGCACCTTGATCGTCTCGCCCGCGTCCATCTCGACGTTGCCGCCGGTGCCGTCGGCCTTGTGGCACTTGATGCAGAACTGCGAGTAGTCGGCGCCGGCCGCGGCCAGCTCGTCGGGCGTCGCGGCCGGGGTGGGCGTCGCGATGTTGGCCGCGGCCGTGGCCGTCGGCCGCGCGGCGGCGTTGGAGTTCGGCGCGGTCGGCGTGCTGTTGCAGGCGGCGGCGAAGGGGAGGGCGGCGAAGGCCGCGAGGGCGATCTTATGAAGTTTCATGCGCTCGAAGACTGCGGCTCGGAGACCGTGCAGGCCGTCCGTCGTGTTGAAAGAACGGGGCGAGTATAACGTAAGGCCGCGGGAGTTTGAAGGAGCCCCCGGGCGGGGTCGAAAACAACCGCGCGCGGGCGCGCGCGGCGGTTTGCAATCCTGCGCGGCGCGAAGCACAATACGTCTCGCCCGGCAGGTACTCACTCTCCTCCGATTGCGGCCCGACGCGCGTAGAGAGAGACAGCCCTTCAAACCCTTAACTGACATCTTGAGGAAGTAAGACCATGAGCACGGATCAAGAGCAGGCCGGCGCGGGGCGCCCGACGCTGCGGCTGGCCGACAAGGCCGAGCGCGGGGCGGACGAGGCCGGGCAGGCCGAGAAGGCCCCGAAGATCGCCCGCCAGTTCGTCACCTTCACCTTCTACAAGGCGCGCCCCGAGTGGCGCATGCTCGACGCGCAGTCCAAGCTCGAAGCGAAGCGCGAGTTCGTCGAGGTCTTCGAGTCCTACCGGCGCACGCTGCTGATGCACTGCTACTCCATCGTCGGCCTGCGCTCGAACGTGGACTTCATGATCTGGCGCATCGGGTACTCGCTCGACCCGTTCCAGGAGATGTCGGCGCGCCTCAACGGGACGGCGCTCGGGCGCTACCTCGACGTGTCGCAGTCGTTCCTCTCGATGACCAAGCGCTCGATGTACATCGACAAGGACAACCCCGAGCACGTCGAAGACCGCCTGCACATCGTGCCCGGGCAGTCGAAGTACCTCTTCGTCTACCCGTTCGTGAAGACGCGCGAGTGGTACGGGCTGCCCGTCGAGCAGCGGCAGGAGATGATGGACGAGCACATCCGCGTCGGGTCGAAGTACCGCTCGGTGAAGCTGCACACGACCTACTCCTTCGGCCTCGACGACCAGGAGTTCGTCGTCGCGTTCGAGACCGACCAGCCGTCGGACTTCCTCGACCTCGTGCAGGAGCTGCGCGAGTCGAAGGCGAGCCGCTACACGCTGCGCGACACGCCCATGTACACCTGCCGCCAGCTCCAGCTCGCGGAATGTCTGGACGAACTCGGGTGAGTCTTTCATCAGGGACGGTCGGGAAGGGGGAGCGGAGAGGCTCTCCCTTTTCTTTTATGGTCGGTGTTAAGGGGAGGGCGGTTAACCACAGAGGCACAGAGAACACAGAGATGGCACAGAGGGATGTCTCCGTGCCCCTCCGTGCCCTCTGTGCCTCTGTGGTTAACAATTGCACCTCTAACACTCAACCTGCGATTATCCCCGCATGCCGCAGCATGAAGCTATTACTCGTCTTCTCGCACTGTTCACGGCCGCCGTCATCTGCACGTTAACCACGCCACATCCAGCCTACGCCCGGAACAACCCGCAGACGAACCAGACGCGGCGCTTCGAGTACCTCTGGTACGAGGCCGAGAACATGGGCGGCCTCTCGCTGGACACGCGCAACGAGCCGCGCCTCAACCCCGTCTGGCGGAACCTCCCCCGCGAGAAGGCGCCGGGGTGGGGCATTAACGGGCCGGGCGTCTCGGCCGAGTGGTCGCAGGGCGGCGAGAGCGAGTGGAACTCGGTCGCGGCCTCGCCCGACGAGACGCGCGCGACACTCTTTCAGGAGGTGGAAATCCCGCGCGACGGCGAGTACCGCGTCTGGGCGCGCTACGCCGACTGGGCGCGCAGGGACGAGAGCTTCACCGTCCGCCTCACGCAAAAGGGGCGCGAGGTCTTCCGCCACGAGTTCGGCGCGCGCGACCGCATAGACCCGCACGACGAGGTGAGCATGTACTGGGGCTGGGCCTTCGCCTGGGACGGCTCGCCCGCCGCCGGGTTGAAGAAAGGCCCGGCGCGTCTCTCCGTCGAGGTCGAGAAGGCGGCCGGCGCACACCGTCAGGTCGATTGCGTCCTCGTCACGGACGACCCCGCCTTCCGCCCCGAAGGCCGCCGCAAGCCGCCCTTCCACGCGCAGAGGGTCTTAAGCGACTGGGCCGCGAAGCGGACGCCGCTCGCGCCCCTGCTCGAAAGGCCCGCGGCCTCCGACGCGACGCCCGCGCTCTGGCGCCGGCCCGCGCTCGCGGGCAAAGACTTCCTCATGCCCTGGAACATCTCCGAGGCGTTCTGGGACTTGTACGGGAAGCCGACGGCCGAGCGCCCGCTCTACCCCTTCAGCACGGAGCTGCCCGAAGCCTTCGTCGAGAAGTACAAGGGCGCGCGCGACGTGCCCATCTTCTCCTCGCCGCTCGTCGTGCCCGTCCTCCACATCAACCAGATACCCAAACACCTCAAGGAGGGGAGCGCCTTCCTCGACTTCCTGCGGCAGACGCGCTCGCCCTTCGCCATCAACGTCAACTACGGCGCGGCCGGCTTCGACGAGGCGGGCGGGCAGGCGGCACTCAAGCTCCTCGAAGGCGAGCTGCGCGGACAGTTCGTCGGCTGGATTTCGGGCGAGAGCATCGGGCACGTCTACGAGGCGATGGCCTCGCGCCTCACGCTCACGCCCGGCATGTCCCGCAAGGCGATGCTCGAAGCCTACCGCGCCGGCTACACGCGTGCCCTCGAAGAGAAGTGGGCGGGCACCTTCCACGCGCCTTCCGGCGCGCAGTGGGACAGGCTCATCCCCGCGCAGGCGACCTCGACCACGGCCTTCGCGCACGCGCTCTTCGACTGGGGCGTGCGCACGCTCGGCATCGAGACGGCCGCGGTGCAGCCCGTCACGGCCATGCGCGTCGCCTTCGTCCGCGGCGCCGCGCGCCAGTACGGCGGCAACTTCCTCTACTACCACGCGCCCAACTTCGGCGACGCGGCCACGACGTTCACGAAGCAGCAGAACTTCGCCGGCCCCGACCAGTTCTTCCACTCGCGCTACGGCCCGTCGATGGGGCCTTCGCTCTCTTGGTACAGGAAGAATTATTACCTCTACTACATGTCGGGCGCGTCGGCGGTCTATCTTGAGCAGGGCTTCGACCAGTTCTTCAAGCCCGGCCCCGGCGAGCACCCGTTCCAGCTCAACCCGCTCGGGCGCATCACGGAAGAGTTCGTGCGCTTCGCGCAGGAGCACACAGACCGCGGCACCCCTTACACGCCCGTCGCCTTCCTGCTCGACCCCGCGCACGGCTGGGACATGACCGACTACCCGCAGCTCCCCTTCGGCGTCTCGCCCGTCAACCGCTCCGACCGCGCGCTGCGCGAGCTGTTCCTCGCCGCCTACCACCCCGCGGCCATCGACGAGGGCGAGCCCGCGACCGCCGACCGGCAGGCTTTCACCAACTCCATCTTCGGCGACATCTTCGACGTGCTCGTCGCCGACGAGAAGAAGGCCGACGCGCTTGACGCCTACCGCGCGCTCGTCGTCGGCGGGCGCGTCGAGTGGGCTCCGGCGTGGGCTGCGCGCCTCAAGGCTTACGCGGAGCGGGGCGGCACGGTCGTCCTCAACGCCGCGCAGGCCAAAGGTCTCCCGGCCGAACTGCTCGGCGTCCGCGTGACCGGCGCGACGGCCGAAGCCGACGACGCCAACTGCCTCGCGCAGTCGGAGCCCGGGACGGATTTGAGTGGTCAGGTCTACCGCTACGAGCGAGTCGAACCGCGCGGCGCGGAGGTGTTGATGAAGACGCCGTCCGGCGACCCGCTCGTCACCGTCAACCGCGTCGGCCGCGGCCGCGTCGTCTACTGCGCCGTGCCCGACCTGCTCGGCTTAGACGGGCGGCTCGTGCCCGCCGCCGCGCACCTGCTCGCGCACGTCGCCGCCGACGTGACGCCCGTCCGCGTGCGCGGAGAGGTCGAGTACCTCCTCAACCGCAACGCGCGCGGCTGGGTCGTCACGCTCATCAACAACCGCGGCGTCTACAAGCCGCAGCAGGGGCTCGCGCAGGTCAACCGCTCTGAGTCGGAACAGGTCTGGTTAGAACTCCGGGGCGGAAGCATCATGTCGTCGAGCGAGTGGACGGAGGGCGCGCCACTAGAGAGGATGAAGGAGCACGGCTTCGACCGGGTGAAGGTCGAGGTGCCGCCGGGCGGCGTCCGCATTGTCGAGTTGGTGCCCCTTTAGCCGATTGCATTCCGGCCGAAGCATCTTTTAGGATAGCCCGTCCAACGGGCGGCAACGTCGGCGGCGCAAGGGGGAGACGCATGAAGGTCGCGAGGCACTACCTCGTCAGCGGCGAGGTGCAGGGCGTGGGGTTCCGCTTCTTCGCGCAGCGCGTCGCCGCGCGCCACCAGGTCGTCGGCTACGTCCGCAACCTGGAGGACGGCCGCGTCGAAGTCCTCGCCGAGGGCACGCCCGAGGGCGTCGAGGGCTTCAAACACGACATCGCCGCCGGCCCCCGACACGCCCGCGTCGAACAGGTCGAAGAGGTCTCCGTCGAGCCGACCGGCCGCTATCCGACTTTCAGGATCGAAAGGTGACGAAGAAGGGGAGTCAGGAGTCAGAAGTCAGGAGTCAGAATCAAGAGCTTTTATTCTGACTCCTGACTTCTGACTCCTGACTCCCTCCCCAAAACAATGGATCAACTCAAATCTCTCATCCGCGAGGTGCCCGACTTCCCGAAGCCGGGCATCAACTTCTACGACATCACGACGCTGCTCCAGCACCCCGAGGGCTTCCGCCAGGTCATCGACGCGCTCTCGTCGGAGTTCAAGGGGCAGCAGGTCGATACCGTCATCGGCATCGAGGCGCGCGGCTTCATCTTCGCCCCGGCGATGGCCTACCAGCTCGGCGCGGGCTTCGTCCCCGCGCGCAAGCCCGGCAAGCTCCCCTCCGAGTGCGCGACCGTCTCGTATGACCTTGAGTACGGCCAGGACGCGCTCCAGATGCACCGCGACGCCGTCGGGTCGGGCCACCGCGTCGTCATCGCCGACGACCTGCTCGCGACCGGCGGCACGGCCTCGGCCGTCGTCCGCCTCGTCGAACAACTCGGCGGCACCGTCGTCGGCCTCGCCTTCGTCGTTGAGCTGGAGTTCCTCCCCGGCCGCGAAAAGCTTCAGGGCTACGACGTGCGCTCGCTCCTCAAGTACCAGTCCTGAAGGGCAAGCTGGACGGTGCCGGAGTTCATCTGCTAACTTCTCCGGCAGTCCGCTCCCGTAGCTCAGTGGATAGAGCACCCGCCTCCTAAGCGGGGGGTCGCAAGTTCAAGTCTTGCCGGGAGCATTCAACGCGACTTTGGGCGAAAGAGGGCCGGGCGCCCTCTTTCCTTTTGGAAGAGACGGCACTCCGCCCGGCGCGGAATCGACGTTGACAGGCGCGCCGCGGGCGACTAACAATCTCTCCGACACATCCCGCTCAGGTCGAAAGAAGGAGGAACGTTATGAGTATCGGTCTGATTCTGCTCATCATCCTGATTCTTCTGCTCGTCGGCGCGGTGCCGTCGTGGCCTTACAGCCGCGGGTGGGGTTATTACCCGAGCGGGGGGCTCGGGCTCCTGCTGCTCATCGTCATCATCCTGCTGCTGATGGGACGCATCTAGCGGCGAGTCTGTCGGAACGTGCGGCGGACTTACGCGCGTGCGCGCGCCGCGCCCGGAGTGTGTGAGGCGCGGGCTTCCGCGCGCCGATGTTTTCCCGCGGCCCGTCGGCCTCGAACCCTCTAAACTTTTCGAAAGACCACTCCCGAAGAAAAATTCTTGTCTCGGGTTTCGCTTCCGTGTATCATCCCGGCGGTTGGACATTCTCTCGCGGGTGAAACAAAAATGCTCTCTTACGCAAACGTCGAATCCGTCATGTGGCCCGACCGCACGACGCGTTGCGCGCGTCCGCTCTTCATGACGACCGTGTCGGCGGGCTTCCCGAGCCCGGCCGAGGGCTACATCGAGGGGCGGCTCGACCTCAACCGCTACCTCATCAAGCACCCGACGGCGACCTTCTACGTGAGGGTCTCGGGCGACTCGATGTCGGGCGCGGGGATTAACCCCGGTACCATCCTCGTCGTCGACCGCGCGGTAGACGCGGAGGACGGCGACATCGTCATCGCGCGCATCAACGACGAGCTGTGCGTCAAGCGCCTCCGCCTCCGCCACGGCCGCATCTGGCTCATGCCCGAGAACGAGCGCTTCCAGCCCATCGAAGTCATCGAGACGATGGACTTCGAAGTCTGGGGCCGCGTCATGCACGCCATCCGCTCGTACTGAAGGAGGGTGCTGGGTGTTAGGTGTAGGGTGTCGGGTAAAGACAAGTTGCTTTAACCCAACACCCCGCACCTAACACCCAGCACCCTCCTTTTATCCTTTCCTTCGGAGTCGCACGACTTCGTCGAGGATGCGGTGGGCGGCGTCGAGTTTGGACATGAGGGGGAGCGCGGAGGGCTGTTCGCGGTCGCGCGTGAGGAGCGTGACGACGTTCGTCTCGGTGTCGAAGCCGGCGCCGTCCTGCGTGAGGTCGTTGGCGACGACGGCGTCGAGGTTTTTGCGCGTGAGCTTGTCGCGCGCGTTCTCGACGACGCGCTCGGTCTCGGCCGCGAAGCCGACGACGAGCAGGCCGTCGCGGCGCGAGCGGGAGACTTCGGCCAGGATGTCCGGCGTGGGTTCGAGCGTGAGCGTGAGCGCCGACCCGGTCTTCTTCATCTTCTCTTGGGCGCGCGCGGCCGGTCGGTAGTCGGCGACCGCCGCGGCGGCGATGAAGACTGTGGCCGTCTCGACCTCGCGCATGACCGCGCCGCGCATCTCCTCCGCCGAGAAGGCCCGGACGGTGCGCGCGCCGGCGGGCGGCCTCGCCGTCGTCGCGCCGGCGACGACTGTCACCTCCGCCCCGCGGGAGAGCGCCGCCTCGGCCACGGCGAAGCCCATCCGGCCCGACGAGTGGTTGGAGATGAAGCGCACGGGGTCCAGCTCTTCGCGCGTCGCGCCGGCCGTGACGAGCACGCGCTCGCCCTCCAGGTCATTCGAGCGCCCCGCGGACTCTCTCAACATCCCGAGCGCGGCTTCGACAATCCTTTCCGGCTCAGAAAGTCTTCCGGGGCCGACCGTGCCGCAGGCCATCTCGCCCGCGTCGGGCTCGACGACGCGCACGCCGTCCGCGCGCAGCCGCGCGAGGTTGCGCTGCGTCGCGGGGTGCAGAAGCATCGTCGTGTTCATCGCGGGCGCGACCAGCACGGGCGCGTTCGAGGCGAGGTAAGTCGAAGTTAAAAAGTCGTCGGCGACGCCGTTCGCGAACTTGGCGATGACGTTGGCCGTGGCGGGCGCGACGACGAAGAGCTCGACCGTCTGCGAGAAGGTTATGTGCGCGATGGGGTCGGGGTTGTCGGGCGCGTAGTCGTCCACGACGACGTGCGCGCCGGAGAGCGCGCGGAAGGTGAGCGGCGTGACGAACTCGCACGCGCGCTTCGTCATCCCGACGCGCACCTCGCAGCCCGCGCGCTGGAGGCCGCGCAAGACCTCTACGGCCTTGTAAGCGGCGATGCCGCCGGACACGCCCAGCGCCACGCGCCTGCCCGCGAACCCCGCACC
This sequence comes from Pyrinomonadaceae bacterium, assembly GCA_036389235.1. Lineage (GTDB taxonomy): Bacteria > Acidobacteriota > Blastocatellia > Pyrinomonadales > Pyrinomonadaceae > QHXN01. The sequence continues at coordinate 47,592 of DASVQJ010000075.1, forward strand.
GCCTGTCGCCCTCGAATCGTTGGAAGCGTCGGAAGGCATAAAGAAGCTTTACCGCTTGGCCCGAATGTAGCACCGCCCGTCCGGCCCGCGCAACGGACACCTCCGCGCCTGCGCGCGCGGCGCGCGAGGTGGTGCGGAGTTGTGATAAGATTTCGGCCGCCCCGAACCCCCGAACACGGAACAGACCGCGGACTCCGCTCGGGGTCTCGGGTAAGAGAGCGATGAGAAGAATGACGCGCACGCTCGGGCTGTTCGCACTTTGCCTGCTGACTCTTTCCGTCTGTGCGTCTGCGCAGACGCGGCGGGGCGGGCGCGCCGGAGGCGAGGAGTTCGGGCCGAACGTGCGCGCATACCTCGGCTACCTGCGCAACGAGCAGGAGGTCGTGGACGACCGCGTGAGCCGGCGCGAGATCGACCGGCGCTACTACGTCCACAACTCGAACCGCATCCAGGCGCTGCGCCAGATGGCGCTCCGCATCGCGCGCGCGAGCGGCAACGACTACCTGCCCGAGTTGGAGGCCGTCTCGCAGGAGGAGTTCGTGCAGTTCTTCGAGCAGCCGCCGACGCCCGCGGAGCTACAGCAGGACGCCGTGCTCGAATACAAGTTCAGATACCTCGGGACGGTCTTGACGAAGGGCGAGAAGTTCTACCTCTTCGCGCGCCTCGACCCGTACGAGCAGGCCGAACAGAGGAAGAAGGGCGAGGCGAAGGCGCAGCCCGCGGCCAACGCCGCCGCGCCGCCGACCGCCGGGGCCGACGCGGCCGTCCGCCCGCGACGCGCCAGCGCGCCCTGAAGCCTTTCGCACCCCGACCCGCGAACGATGCGCCAGAACTCCTTCTTCGACGTGGAGGCCGAGCCGGGCGGGCACGACGCCGCGCGCCTCGTCCTCTACGCCCTCGGCGACTTTCAGGTGCGCGGGAAAGTCCTGGCCGGGCGCGACCTCCCCTTCGACCGCCTGCGCGGCGCCTTCCGCCGCGCCGCCTCCGCCTTGAACGCACCCGAGCTTGACGACGAGGCCGTCGTCGCGACCCTCGACGCGCTCGGCGCCAAAGTCCGACGCGTCCCGACCTTCGTCGCCAAACACCCCTTCCGCGTCGTCGTCCCGGAGCCCCTGGCAGAGAAGTCCCGCCGCTTCTTCCTCGAAACGAAAAAGACAGACTAAAGCCTGCGCCGCGGGACGAATGATGTTTACGCGGGCGCGCGCCCTCTGCTAACATGTTTTCTCGACCTCCCGTTCACGGACTTCCAGCCATAAACATGCAGCGGGGCGGAGTGTGAGTCGCAAAATAGTCGGGGGCGAGAGCCGCCGGAAATTTATGGGGGGCGTGGGCGCCGCGGCGCTCGTCGCTTCCGCGTCGGTCAAGGGCCGGGGCGCGCAGAAGACGGGCGAGCTGCACCCCTTCGGCTTCGTCATCCACGGCGGCGCCGGCACCATCGAGCGCAGCCGCATGACGCCCGAACGCGAGCGCGCCTACCGCGAGAAGCTGACCGAGGCCCTGCTAGCCGGCTACGAGGTTCTGAAGAAGGGCGGCGGCTCGCTCGACGCCGTCGTCGCGGCGATAACCTTGATGGAGGACTCGCCGCTCTTCAACGCGGGCAAGGGCGCGGTCTTCACCAACGCCGGGACGAACGAGCTGGACACCTCCATCATGGACGGCCGGACGCTCAAGGCCGGCGCGGCGGCGGGTCTGAAGCGCGTGAAGAACCCGATCCTGCTCGCGCGCCTCGTCATGGAGCAGTCGCCCCACGTCATGTTGACGGGCGAGGGCGCGGAAGTCTTCGCCGCGCAGAAGGGGCTGGAACTGGTCGATCCCAAGTACTTTTTCACGGAGGAGCGCTGGCAGCAGCTCCAGCGCGTGAAGGAGGCGGAGAAGAGCCCGCCGCCGAAGCAGTCGAAGCTTGAGAAGGGGCGGCAGCCCTTCGACGAGCACAAGTTCGGGACGGTCGGGGCGGTCGCGCTCGACCGCGCGGGGAACCTCGGGGCCGGGACTTCGACCGGCGGGATGACGAACAAGAGGTTCGGCAGGGTCGGCGATTCGCCCATCATCGGAGCCGGAACTTACGCCGACAACGAGACTTGCGGCGTCTCCTGCACCGGCGACGGCGAGTATTTCATCCGCGCCTCGGTCGCGCACGAAGTCTCCTCAAGGATGCGTCACGCAGGGGAGTCGGTCGAACGGGCGGCGGCCGGGGCTCTGGAAAAAGTCGGGAAGTTGGGCGGCACGGGCGGCCTGGTCGCCCTCGACCGGCGCGGAAATTTCACGATGCCTTTCAACACTTCCGGCATGTACCGCGGCGTGGTCGGCCCCGAAGGGCGGCCGCGTGTGTTAATCTACAAGGACTAGCCCGCGTGGCGGGCCGGGAAGGGGGCCGGCGGGGGCCTTAAAATAAGGGTTGACAAATCCCCCTCCTTGCCGCAAATTGTTGAAAAATCGTTGAATTCACGAAGATGTTTATTGACACGCGCGCCTGTTTCGTGTAAAAAAAGCGGGTCTTTTGAGGCCACAGTGGCTCTCAACCTGCTTTTATGGGACACCGCGCGGGCTATTCCCGAGACGGATTGACGAGAAAAACACTAAAACAAATCGTCTCAGGCGAGTCTTTTGTAGCCTAAGAGCCGAAAGACTCGCAGCGCGCTCTCTCAAAAAAATTGACAGTTTCACCTACGGGAGGAGAAGTAATGACTAGCAGAACCTGGAGCCGTACGCCCATCTCGCTCGCCTTGGCGGTCGCCATCTTGTGCACGTACTCGATGGTCGCTCTCGCCGCGCCGCAGCAGGGGCAGACTGGCCCGACGGGCGACCTTTCGGTCGTCGGTGAAGTTTCCGTCAACGGCACGAACGCCATCTCGGGCGCCACCGTTTTCTCGGACAGCACGATCACGACCGCGCAGAACTCTAGCGCCGTCGTCAGCCTCGGCAAGCTCGGCCGCGTCGAGGTGCTGCCGAATTCGAGCCTCAAGCTGAGCTTCAACGAGACGGGCGTCAGCGGCATGCTCGACTCGGGCCGCGTGCGCGTTTCGTCCTCGTCGGGCGTCTCGGCCACGGTCACCACCAAGGACGGCGCGGCGGTCGCCGACAACAGCCAACAGAACGTCTTCATGGTCGACGTCGAGTGCGGCAACACGGTCGTCTCCACGCAGTCGGGTAAAGTCGAACTGCGCGCGGGCGACACCGTGAAGCAGATTGCCGCCGGCGGCCAGGACACGGCCGGTCAGGCCACCCCCGGCACCCGCTGCACCCGCTTCCAGCAGCCCGAGATGCGCGGCCTGTCGAGCGGCGCCCTCGCGGCGCTCCTGCTCGCGGCGGGCGGCGCGGTCGCGGCGGCCATCATCGCGGCCACGCAGGACAACGACTTCAACTTCGGCGGCACCCCAATCGTCATCAGCCCCTCGCGCTAAACTTCACCCAGGTTTTGCGGCTCAGGGCTCCGGTGGTGCCGAATTAACGCTCGAACCCGGTTCGACCCCACACCTTTGCGGGTCACGCGCATGCAGCGCCGCGTGACCCGCAACCTTTTGTCTGAGATAATCACCCGCTGGATCGTCATCCCACCACCGGAAAGGTCGTTTTAAGCAAGATGCACATAGCAGTAATCGGGACGGGTTACGTCGGACTCGTGACGGGAACCTGTTTCGCGGAGTTCGGCACGTCCGTGACCTGCGTGGACGTGGACGCCGAAAAGATCGAACGGCTCAAGCGGGGCGAGATGCCCATCTACGAGCCCGGCCTCGACCAACTCGTCGCCAAGAACACGCAGGCCGGCCGCCTCCACTTCACCACCGACATCAAGGCGGCCGTCGAGCAGTCGCTCGTCATCTTCCTCGCCGTGGGCACGCCGCCGCGAGAGGACGGGTCGGCCGACCTCTCCTACATAGAGGGCGCGGCGCGCGACGTGGCGCGCCACATGAACGGCTACAAGGTCGTCGTCACGAAATCGACGGTGCCCGTAGGCACGGGCGAGCGGCTGCGGCGGCTGATCCGCGAGCACCAGACGAAGTTCGACTTCGGCATCGTCTCGAACCCGGAGTTCCTGCGCGAGGGCGCGGCCATCGACGACTTCATGCGGCCGAACCGGGTCGTCATCGGCTCGCGCGACGAGGCGGCCATCGCCATCATGCGCGACCTCTACCGCCCGCTCTACCTCATAGAGACGCCGGTCGTCATCACGTCTCTGGAGGCGGCCGAGTTGACGAAGTACGCGGCCAACGCCTTCCTCGCGACAAAAATCTCCTTCATCAACGAGATCGCGAACCTCTGCGACCAGATCGGCTGCGACGTGCACGACGTGGCGCGCGGCATAGGGATGGACAACCGCATCGGCCGCTACTTCCTGCACCCGGGGCCGGGCTACGGCGGCTCGTGCTTCCCGAAGGACACGACGGCGCTCCTCTCGGTGGCGAAGGAGTACGGCGGCGAGGCGCGGATCGTCGAGGCCGTCGTCGAGGTCAACCGCCTCCAGCGCGAGCGGATGGTCGGGAAGATCGAGCGGCTCGTCGGCGACGTGCGTGGGAAGACGGTCGCCGTGCTCGGGCTCTCGTTCAAGCCCGAGACCGACGACATGCGCGAGGCGCCGTCGGTCGACATCGTCAGGGCGCTCCTGGCGAAGGGCGCGCGCGTGAAGGCGTACGACCCCGTGGCGGCCGAGCAGGCGCGCAAGTTCCTGCCCGAGATCGAGTACGCCGAGGACGAGTTCGGCGCGGTCGAGGGCGCGGACGCGCTGGTGTTTATGACCGAGTGGAACCAGTTCCGCGCGCTCGACATGCAGCGGGTCAAGGAGCTGATGCGCGCGCCGAAGGTCGCCGACCTCCGCAACATCTACGAGCCCGAGCGCATGCGCAAACTCGGCTTCGACTACGTCGGCGTCGGAAGGTGAAAATGAAGTGATAAGTGATGAGTGATGAGTGATAAGAAAAAGCTTCTCTCGGTCTTTCTCATCACTTATCACTCATCGCTTATCCCTGCTTACTTATGTCTCTCTCGGGAACTTATCTGGTGACGGGCGGGGCCGGGTTCGTGGGCTCACACATCGCGGCGGCGCTGGCGGGGGCCGGGGCGCGCGTGCGCGTGTTGGACGACCTCTCGACGGGGCACACGGAGAACCTCGAAGAGGTCGGCGGCGACATCGAGTTCGTCCGCGGGGGGTTGACCGAGCCGGGCGCCCTGGAGCGCGCGCTGCGGGGCGTCGAGGTCGTCTTCCACGAGGCGGCCATCCCTTCGGTGCCGCGCTCGGTCGAAGACCCGGAGATGACGCACAGGGCGAGCGTCGAAGGCACCTTCGCGCTGCTCGTCGCGGCGCGGCGCGCGGGCGTGCGGCGCGTGGTCTACGCCGCGTCGAGTTCCGCGTACGGCGACCAGGAGACGCTCCCGAAGACCGAGGAGATGCGCCCCGAACCGCTGAGCCCGTACGCGGCGGCGAAGCTCGTCGGCGAGTACTACTGCCAGGTCTGGTCGCGCGTCTACGGCTTCGAGACGGTCTGCCTGCGCTACTTCAACGTCTTCGGCCCGCGCCAGGACCCCAGCTCTCAATACTCGGGCGTCATCTCGCGCTTCATCTCGGCGCTCGCGTCGGGCGGGCGCCCGGTCATCTACGGCGACGGCGAGCAGTCGCGCGACTTCACATACGTCTCGAACGTGGTTGACGGGAACCTCCGCGCCGCCGAGAGTCGGCAGGCCGTCGGGCACGTCGTCAACCTCGCGACCGGGCGGCAGACGACACTCAACGAGCTGCTCGAAGTTTTGAAGAAGCTGACCGGCCGGGCTGACGTCGAGGCCGAGTACCGCGAGGCGCGCGTCGGCGACGTGCGCCACAGCCTCGCCGACATCACGCGCGCGCGCGAATGGCTCGGCTACGAGCCGCAGGTCGGATTAGAAGAGGGCCTGCGCCACACCCTCGAATGGTGGAGGCGGAGCCGCTACGCCAACGCTTAAAAGACGTGAGCCGTAAACCGTAAGCCGTGACAAGAAGGATGCTCCTCTTGTCACGGTTCACGGTTTACGGCCTTTGTTACCCCTCGACTAGCTTCCTCAAGCTCTCGGTGTATGGCGGGCGGGCGACGCCGCGGTCGGTGATGATGGCGGCGACGAGTTCGCCGGGGGTCACGTCGAAGGCGGGGTTGGCGACGGAGACGCCTTCGGGGGCGAGGCGCTGTTCGCGGAGGTGCGTGACCTCGCGGGGGTCGCGCTCCTCGATGGGTATCAGGTCGCCGGTGGCGAGCGAGAGGTCTACGGTCGAGACGGGGGCGGCGACGTAGAAGGGGATGTCGTGCTGGCGGGCCAGGACGGCGACCATGTAGGTGCCGATCTTGTTGGCCGTGTCGCCGTTGGCGGCGATGCGGTCGGCGCCGACGACGACGCAGTCGATCTTGCCCTGCTTCATCACGTGGCCGGCCATGTTGTCGGTGATGACGGTGACGGGTATGTCGTCCTTCTGTAGCTCCCAGGCGGTGAGGCGCGCGCCCTGTAGGAAGGGGCGCGTCTCGTCGGCGATGACGGCGACGCGCTTGCCGGCGTCGCGCGCGCCGCGCACCACGCCGAGGGCCGTGCCGTAGTCGCCGGCCGTGGCGAGCGCCCCGGCGTTGCAGTGCGTGAGCACGGTCGCGTTGTCGGGGATGAGCTCGCCGCCGAAGCGGCCGAGCGCCCGGCTCGACTCGATGTCCTCGCGGAAGATTAACTGCGCCTCCTCGATCAAGTCCTTCTTAATCTGCTCGGCGTCGGCTCCAGCGGCCTTGGAGCGGCGGAAGCGCTCGCGCATGCGCTCGATGGCCCAGAAGAGGTTGACGGCCGTGGGGCGCGTCTTCGACATGATGTCGCAGAAGTAGTCGAAGTCCTGCTGTAGGTCTTCGACGGAGGTGCCGACGGCCTGCATCGTGCCGAGCGCGAGCCCCATCGCGGCCGAGACGCCGATGGCGGGCGCGCCGCGCACGACCATCGCTTGGATGGCCTCGGCCACCTCCTCGCAGGAGCGGAAGGTGAGGTACTTCTCCTCGGTCGGCAGAAGGCGCTGGTCGATCATGCGGACGCCCTCGTCCGACCACTCGACGGTCTTAATCATTGGCGGATGAATCTCCTCGGAAGTTTTGCAAAAGAAGGGCTATCTTAAGGGAGCGGGCCGGGGCGGGCAACCTCCGACGGGCGGCACGGGCCGGAAAGAATTTTCAACACGGAGACGCAGAGGCGCAGCCCGTCGAGTAATAGACTCGAAGCCGTGTCTCTGCGTCTCCGTGTTGACCCGTCTGCTTAGTCCACGGCGCGTTCGACGTCGGCCTTCGTCAGGAAGCCGCCGATGAGGAAGACGATGCCGAGCAGGATGTGGACGAGGTGGTCGGGCGACGCCAGTTCGAGGCTGCCGGGGAGCGCCGCGAAGAGGCTCGAATCCTGGCCGTGCGCCGGGACGGCGCTGACCGTGTGCGCGCCCGAGTGGCCGAGGAGGAAGCCCGCGACCCCGAGCAGCGCGTAGACGACCCCGAAGACGATGCAGAAGAGGCGCGCTCCCGAGAGCGTGCCGGCGAAGCCGAAGTAGAGGGCGAGCGCGCCGGAGATAAGATGCACGAGGTTGTGGGCCAGGCTCAGGTGCATGCCCAGCAGGCCGGGGGCCAGGAAGCCGATAATCCCGACCAGGATGAACACGACACCCATGATCTTCGCGATTTGTTTCGCCATAACTCTTTAGTTCCTCCTTGGGAAGAAAAGGTGGAGAGGGCGCTTCGGCCCCCTTGATTCTTCTTCAAAAGGTCGCGGACGGGGGGCCGCGACATAAATGTGGGAACGAGTGAACGCATTTTACAACAGTACGCGGCAGAACTGTGTACGGATTTTTACGGAGCGCGGCGCGCGGAAGGGCGCCTGTTGAGGAGGCCGTTTCGCGTTTGTTATACTCGCCGCGCAGCCGGGGCAATACGTGAGGGACTGAAGGGGACGGCAGGTTTAAGCCCCGGTGGGGCGGCATGTTTATAGCTCAAGGCCGAAATTAATCAGCAAGCTCCGGAGGAGCGGCACGTATATGTCGCCCCTGACGGGGCTCGGGGTCGATTAGAACGACGGGGGCTATAAACATGAAGCCCCGCCGGGGCTTCATAAATTGCCTTTAACTGCCATCCGCCTACTGCCTACTAAAGATTATGAAAGAAGGATGGGAGGCCGTCATCGGCCTTGAGATTCACGCGCAGTTGAGCACCGAGTCGAAGATTTTCTGCGGCTGCTCGACGCGCTTCGGGGACGAGCCGAACTCGAACACGTGCCCGGTCTGCCTGGGGCTGCCCGGTGCGCTGCCCGTGCTGAACCGGCGCGCGGTCGAGCTGGGCGCGCGCGCGGCGCTTTCGCTGGGGCTGCGCGTCAACGAGGTCTCGATCTTCGCGCGCAAGAACTACTTCTACCCGGACTTGCCGAAGGGCTACCAGATTTCGCAGTACGACCGGCCCTTCTCCGAGAAGGGGCTGTTGGAGATCATGACCGCCGAACGCGACGAGGGCGGGCACGCGCGCGAGTGGCGGCCGATGCGGATTCGCATCACGCGCCTGCACCTCGAAGAGGACGCGGGCAAGAACGTCCACGAGGGCCTGCCCGAGACCGAGCGCTACTCCTACATCGACCTCAACCGCGCGGGCACGCCGCTGGCCGAGATCGTCACCGAGCCCGACTTCCGCACCTCCTGGGAGGCTTACGACTACGTCAACCACGTCCGCCGCGCGTTGCAGTGGGTCGGCGCGTCGGACGCGGACATGGAGAAGGGGAACCTCCGCTGCGAGGCGAACGTCTCCGTGCGCAGGGTCGGCGAGGAGAAGTTCGGGACGAAGGTCGAGCTGAAGAACCTGAACTCGGTGCGCTTCATGCAGCGCGCCATCGAGTTCGAGATCGAGCGCCAGATCGCCCTCATCGAGTCCGGCGGGCGCGTGACGCAGGAGACGCGCCTGTGGGACGAGCGCGCAGGGCAGACGCGCGTGATGCGCTCGAAGGAGGAGGCGCACGACTACCGATACTTCCCCGAGCCCGACTTGCAGCCGCTCACCGTCGCGGCCGAGTGGGTCGAGCAGGTGCGCTCGTCGATGCCGGAGCTGCCGGACGCGAGACGCAACCGCTTCATGGAGCAGTACGAACTCTCCTTCAGCGACGCCTCGCTGCTCGTGCGCGACGCCGCGCTGGCCGACTACTACGAGCGCGCGGCCGCCGCGTCGAACCCGCGCGGCGCGGCCAACTGGCTGAAGGGCGAGCTGCTGCGCGAGCTGGACGCTTCGGGGACGCCCGCGGACGCGTCGCCCGTCTCGCCCGAGGAGCTGGGCGCGCTCGTCCGCGCCGTCGAGGAGGGCCGCATCAGCGGCAAGCAGGGCAAGGACGTGCTGCTCGAAATGTTCAAGACGGGGAAGGGCGCGAACCAGGTCATCGAGGAGTCGGGGCTCGCGCAGGTCTCGGACGCGGGCGAGATCGAGAAGATCGTCTCGGACGTGCTCGCCGCCAACCCGCAGCAGCTCGAAGGATACCGCGCGGGCAAGGAGGCGCTCTTCGGCTTCTTCGTCGGCCAGGTGATGAAGGCGTCGAAGGGCAAGGCCAACCCGAAGGTCGTCAACGAGCTTTTGAAAGAGAAGCTGAAGGCGGAATAGTTTCTACGATGGACTACGAGGGGAAGACCGCGGTCGTCACGGGCGGGACGAAGGGCATCGGGCGCGCCATCGCGGAGGCTCTGGCCGCGGAGGGGATGAGCGTGTGCGTCGGCGCGCGAAAGCTGGAAGAGGTGCGGCAGACGGTGCGCGAGCTTGAGGGGACGGGCGCTTCGGCGACCGGCGCGGCGTGCGACGTGCGCGTCTACGAGGAGGTCGAGGCGCTCGTCGCGCACGCGGTCGAGGAGTTCGGCGGCGTGGACGTGCTCGTCAACAACGCCGGCGTAGGGCTCCACAAGCTCGTCGAGGAGACTTCGCCCGAAGAGTTTCGAGCCGTCCTGGAGACGAACCTGTTCGGCGTCTTCTACGGCTGCCGCGCGGCCATCCCCGAGATGAAGAAGAGGGGCGGCGGTCACATCGTCAACATCTCGTCGCTGGCCGGCGCGAACCCGCACCCGCGGATGGCCGCCTACAACGCCTCGAAGTTCGCCCTCAACGGCTTCAGCGAGGCGCTGATGCAGGAGGTCAGGCACGACCGCATCAAGGTCAGCTACGTCATGCCCGGCTCGGTCAACACGGAGTTCGGCGGCGGCACCGTGAGCGAGGAGAACGCCTGGCAGTTGCAGCCGGAAGACGTCGCGCGCGTCGTCGTCGACCTGCTGCGCCACGACGAGCGCAGCCTCCCGAGCCGCGTCGAGATCAGGCCGAGCATGCCCCCGAAGAAATAGTAGGAAGGGAGATTTACCTTAACCTCAGATGGAAGCAGCCGAGCAGATAGCCGAGGCGCGCGAGAGCGCCGACGAGAAGTTTAAGAACCGCGCCGCCCTCATCATCGCCTTCATGGCGACGCTGCTCGCCATCACGAGCCTCGGCGGGGGCAACGCCGCCGAGGACATCTTCAACAACAACATACAGGCCAGCGACACCTGGAACTTTTACCAGGCGAAGAACATCCGCCAGACGGCCTTCCGCCTCGCCGCCGAAGAACTCGAAAGCGAG
>DASVQJ010000076.1:0-24375 GCA_036389235.1 Pyrinomonadaceae bacterium
AGCCGCAAGGCGAAGCCTTCGACTTAAAAGCTTCGAGGGCGCCGACTCTTAAAGTCGGCGCCCTCTTTTTATCCCCCGCCCGGCCCGACCTTTTACCCCCCGCAGACCAACCGCCCGAAGCCGTCGAGGTCGAGCGCGCGGACGGGCAGCCCCAACTTCCGCTCCAGCTCGTCGAGCCGGGTGCCGTCGAGCATGACGGGCTCGTCCGACTTGTGCGCCGTCCGCGGGATGACGACGAACTCGCCCTCCAACCGACCCTTGACGGCCTCGACGCACCGGCCCGTCATCAACCCCGCGACGACGATCTCCTCGCCGAAGTACCTGTTCTCGACCGGGACGACGCGCAGGCGCGTGCCCGCCGTCCCGTTCAGGCGCCCGACCAGTTCTTCGAGCACGGGCGCGAAGAGCGTCCCCGTCAAGACCGTCCCGTGCAGGCCCGCGGCGTCGCGCACGCCCTTCTTCCCGACCCTCTTCAGCAGGCGGCCGAACTCCTCGCGGAACGAGCGCACCATGCCGACGCCGTCCTCGATCTGCGGGTAGTCGCCGTAGTGCCTGCGCCCGGGCACGTCGAGGCCCGCGCGCAGGTATATCTCGTCGCCGAGGAAGGCGAAGTTAGTCCCCGTACGCTTCTTCAACTCCTTCTGCATCGCCCCGACCTCGCGGATGATCTGGCGACACCACTCGGGCGTGACCGGCGTCAGACGCTCGTCCGTGTTGTAGCGCGTGAGCCCGAGCGGGACTACCGCGACGCTGCGCACGCGCGGGTAGTCGGCGGCCAAGTCCTCGACCGTCTTTCTCAAAACCTCCCCGTCGTTGATGCCGGGGCAGAGCACGACCTGCGCGTGAATCTCGACGCCCGCGTCCATCATCCGGCGCAGCTTGTCTGAGATGTCGGCCCGGCGTTCGTCGACGCCGAGCAGGTAGGCGCGCACCTTCAAGTCGGTCGCGTGGACGGAGACGTACTGCGGGGTGAGTCGCTGCTCGACGACGCGCGCCATCTCGTCCTCGGTGATGGACGAGAGCGTCGTGTAGTTGCCGTAGAGGAAGGAGAGGCGCACGTCCTCGTCGCGGAAGAAGAGGGCGGGGCGCGCGTCGGGCGGGTTGCCCTTGCAGAAGCAGAAGAGGCACTCGTTGGCGCACTGCCGCGGGGCGATGTTCTCGAACCCGAGGCCGAAGTCCTCGCCCTCCGCGCGCTCGACCTCGACCTCCCACTCCTCGCCGCCGCGCTTGAGCACGTCGAGCGTGAGTTCGGTCTCGCCGCCCGTGTGGAAGCGGAAGTCGAGGTAGTCGCGCACCACCCGGCCGTTGACCTTGACGACGCGGTCGCCCGGCTCCAGCTCGAGCTCCTCGCCCAGGCTCCCCGGCTCGACCTCCGTGATGGTCACGCCGCGGCGGCGGATCTGCGTGACGGCTGGCGTGACTGCGAACTCGTACATCTCGAACTATCTCTACGTCCCGACCAAGACAGAAGACTTCCCGCGCGTCCGACCGACCCGCGAGTATGGCCGAAGCCCCGCGACACTTCAACCGGCGGCGCGCGCCTTCGCGGCGAAAGAAGATAGATGAGCGCGCCCTCCGGCCGGTTCGCCGTGGCAGATTGACCGGGCGGCAGGTCAGAAAGGAAGATGTTGACCGGCGCCCCGCTTGACGCGGGACGGCGCGGCTCTTAAAGTACGCGAGCCCGGCACGACGTACCCGAGCCGGGCTTCGCCGACGGCGGGCACACGGGTTGCTAAAGTTCCAGACGGCGTTCGTTCTCCCCTCCCGACCCAGCCGCCGAGCACGCCGGAAAGGTTTTCACCCGAGACGCAGATGGGCACCCCGACACAAGGGCTCGAACCGTCCGCCGCGCAGGCCGCGCGGGACGGGGAGCCGCGCGCGCGCCCGACCGTCCTGCTCGCCGAGGACGACCGCGCGCTGCGCCGCTACGTGGAGGTCGTCCTGCGCCGCGCCGGCTACGAAGTCCTGACCGCGGCCGACGGCCTTGAGGCGATGAAGGCGCTGCTCTCGAACGAGGTGGACGCGGTCGTGACCGACGCGCTGATGCCGCACCTCTCGGGCCACGAACTCTGCCGCTTCCTGCGCGAGCACCCGCGGCTCAAAGACCTGCCCGTCGTGCTGCTGAGCGGCGCCGACTCTTCCCCGCGCCCCGAAGGCGCGGGCGCCGACCTCTACCTCTCGAAGCCCGTCCCGGCCGAAGAACTCGCCGCCAGCCTCGCGCGCCTGCTCGCGTAGAGAATAAATTAACCGCGGAGACACGGAGACGCGGCTTGAAGCATTACTGTCTTCAAGCCGCGTCTCCGTGTCTCCGCGGTTAATTTGTCTTAACGATTCACACGCCGCCGGCCTTCGAGCTGGTCTGCGGCGTGAGGCCGAGTATCTCGTCGAGCGGCGTGTATTCGAGCCCCTGGTCGTCGGCGACCGCCTTGTAGGTCATCTTGCCGGCGTAGGTGTTGACGCCCTCCTTCAGCCCCGGGTCCGAGGCGATGGCGTCGAGGAAGCCGCGGTTGGCGAGCCGCAGCGCGTAGGGCAGCGTCGCGTTCGTCAGCGCGAAGGTCGAGGTGCGCGGCACCGCGCCCGGCATGTTCGCCACGCAGTAGTGCAGAACGTCCTCGACGTAGTAGGTCGGGTTCGAGTGCGTCGTCGGCCGCGTCGTCTCGATGCACCCGCCCTGATCCACCGCCACGTCGACAATCACCGCGCCCTTCATCACGTCCTTCAGCATCTCGCGCGTGACGAGCTTCGGCGCGGCCGCGCCCGGCACGAGCACCGCGCCGATGATGAGGTCGGCCTCCGCGATGGCCCCGTGGATGGCGTAGGCCGAAGAGGCCAGCGTCGAAATCTTCGACAGGAAGATGTCGTCCAGCTCGCGCAGGCGGTCGAGGTTCTTGTCCACAATCGTGACCTGCGCGCCCATGCCGACGGCGATCTTCGCCGCGTTCGTGCCCACCACGCCGCCGCCGATGATGACGACGCGCGCCGCGGGCACGCCCGGCACGCCGCCGATGAGCACGCCGCGCCCGCCGTTCATCTTCTCAAGGTATTGCGCGCCGACCTGCACGGCCATGCGCCCGGCCACCTCCGACATCGGCGTGAGGAGCGGCAGCGTCCCGCGCCGGTCGGTGATCGTCTCGTAGGCTATCCCCGTGACCTTGCGTTCGAGGAGCGCCTGCGTCTGCTTCGGGTCGGGCGCGAGGTGGAGGTAGGTGAAGAGCAGCAGCCCCTCCTTCATCCGCGCGTACTCGGGCTCGATGGGCTCCTTGACCTTGACGACCATGTCGGCGCCGGCCCACACGTCGTCGGCCGAGGGGATGATCTCCGCGCCCGCGCGCTCGTACAGCGCGTCCTCGAAGCCCGAGCCCTCGCCCGCGCTCTTCTCCACGATGACCTTGTGCCCGGCGTCGGTCAGCGCCCGCGCGCCCGCCGGCGTCAGCCCCACGCGGTACTCGTTGTCCTTAATCTCCTTGGGGAGTCCGACGATCACTGGAAACCTCCAGATGCTAGATGTTAGATGCTAGATGCTAGTGTTTATAGACCTCATCAAGCCGTTGAGCAAGCGCCCAACTTCGTCGAGTTGTTGGTGCAAGGAGGAATATTGGGCTTGGTTTATGTAATCGAGACGCAGCGCGAGTTCGAGATGAGTATCAAGTTCCAGCAACGAGCCCCGCGCGTTCGCCAAAAACTGCTGAAACTCCCCCGCCAAGCGCCGCCCTTGTCCCTCGGCAATGTTGGCCGGGATTGAGACTGCTGCCCTGCGGGTCTGTCCAATAAGTCCGTAAGTCTCGTCCTTCGGGTAGCCCTTACACGCTCGGTACACCGCGACGACCAAGTCCATTGACTTCTGCCACACTATCAAATCACGGTGCGACCTGATACTCGTCTTTAAACTAGCATCCGACATCTAACATCTAACATCTACTCGAAGTTGACCTCGTCGATCTGCGCGCGTTGGAGTTTGCCGCTGTAATCGACGTAAATCGACTTCCACTCGGTGAAGATGTCGAGCACCTGCGTGCCGGCCTCGCGGTGGCCGTTGCCGGTCGCCTTGGTGCCGCCGAAGGGGAGGTGGACTTCGGCGCCGATGGTCGAGGAGTTGACGTAGAAGATGCCGGTGTACATCTCCTGCATGGCGCGGAAGGCGCGGTTCACGTCCTGCGTGTAGATGGAGGCCGAGAGGCCGTAGCGCACGCCGTTGCCGATCTCGACGGCCTCCTCCAGAGAGTCCGCCGGGATGACGGTGGTGACGGGGCCGAATATCTCCTCCTGAGAGATGCGCATCGAGGGCGCGGCGTCGGTGAAGACCGTCGGCTCGATGAAGTAGCCGTCGGCGTGCTCTCCCCCGTCGAGGCGGTTGCCGCCGCAGGCGAGCCGCGCGCCGTCCTCCTTCTGGCCGATCTCGATGTAGCCGAGAATCTTGTGGACGGCGTCGGCGTTGATGACGGGGCCGACGTCGGTCTTCTCGTCCAGGCCGTTCCCGACCTTCAAATTCTTCGCGCGCTCGACGAGCATCTGCGTGAACTTCTTGTAGACCTTCTTGTGGACGACGACGCGGGAGGAGGCCGTGCAGCGCTGGCCCGAGGTGCCGAACGCGCCCCAGACCGCCCCCTCGACGGCGAGGTCGAGGTCGGCGTCCTCCATCACCATGATGACGTTCTTGCCGCCCATCTCAAGCGAGCAGATGGCGTTGCGCTCGGCGCAGGACGAGGCGACGACGCGGCCGGTCTCGGTCGAGCCCGTGAACGAGATGAGCCTGACGGAAGGGTGGTTGACAATCGCCGCGCCCGCCGTCTCGCCGTAGCCCGTGACGAGGTTGACGACGCCCGCGGGGACGCCCGCCTCCTCGCAAGCCTTGACCAAATTGTAAGTCGAGAGCGGCGTGTCTTCGGCCGGCTTGATGACGACCGTGTTGCCGCACACCAACGCGGGGATGAGCTTCCACGAGGGGATCGCCATCGGGAAGTTCCACGGCGTGATGAGGCCGCAGACGCCGACGGGCTGGCGCACGCACATGGCGAACTTGTCGGGCATCTCGGCGGGCGTGGTGAAGCCGTGCAGGCGCCGCCCCTCGCCGGCCGTGTAGTACGTGCAGTCGATGGCCTCCTGCACGTCGCCGCCGGTCTCCTTCAGGACTTTGCCCATCTCGCGCGTCATCTCGCGCGCGAACCTGTCCTTGTGGCGGATGAGGATTTCGCCGAGCCGGAAGAGGATTTCGGCGCGGCGCGGCGCGGGCAGGCGCCGCCAGCGGTCGGCGGCGGATTTGGCCGCCGCGACGGCGGCCTCCACGTCCCCGCGCGTCGAGACGGGAAAACGGCCGACCACGTCGCGCGTGTCGGCCGGGTTCACGTCCTCGAACCACTCGCCCGACTGGGAGGCGACCCACTCGCCGCCGATGTAGTTGGGGTACTTCTTAACACTTGTGCGCGACGCCGCGCCGCCCTTCTTCCGGCTCTTCCCGAGCGCCTTCTTCGACTGTGCCATTTGTTCTTATCGTAAACTAGATAGACGTAAACCGTAAACCGGCGTAAGGGCGCGGGCCGTAAACCGTAAACCGTGACGAGAGGAAGAGCGTGTCTCCTTCTCGCCACGGTTTACGGTTTACGGCCCGCGAGTTCTTACTGGAACGTGAACTGGACTATCTGCTGCAAGACCTTCTGGCCGTTGTAGGCCGAGACGTGGAGGACGATGGGGTCGCCCGGCTTGAGCGCGTTGATGACGCGCTCGAAGTCCTCGATGGTCGCGACCGACTGGCGGTTGATGCGCTGGATGACCATGCTCTTCGTGACGCCGGCGTCGAAGGCGATGCCGGCCTGGTCGACTTCCTGCACGTAGAGGCCGCGCACGCCCTTCAGGTTCCGCTCGTTGGCGATCTGCGGCGTCAGCTCGCTCAGCTTGAGCCCGAGGACGGGGCGGTCGTTCTTGTCCGTGGGCGCCGCCTCCTGTTTCAGGTTCTCGACCCGGCCGGGCTTCTCCTCCGGCTTGGCCTCGCCGTCCGTCGAGGCGGAGCCGCGCGCCGGGCGCTCGCCGATCTTGACCTCGGCCGTGCGGCGTTCGAGCTTGTCGGACACCTCGCGCAGGTACGTGACCGCGACGGTCTCGCCGACCGGGGTGGAGGCGACCTTGTTGATGAGGTCTTGCGCGTTCTCGACCGGCTGGCCGTTGAACTCGACGACCACGTCGTTGGTCTGGATGCCCGCGTTCGCGGCCGGCCCCTTGCCGTCGGCCACGTCCTTGATGATGGCGCCCTTCGCCGAGGGCAGCTGGTAGACGCGCGCGAACTCCGGCTTGACGGAGTCGAGGAAGACGCCGAGGTAGCCGCGCCGGACCTTGCCCGTCGTCATCAACTGCTTGTAGACGGAGGAGGCGATGTTGGTCGGCAGGGCGAAGCCGATGCCGTTGTAGTCGCCCGTCGAGGTGGCGATCTGCGAGTTGATGCCGATGACCTCGCCGCGCATGTTGACGAGCGGGCCGCCGGAGTTGCCGCGGTTGATGGCGGCGTCGGTCTGGATGAAGCGGCGGAAAGATGCGCCCGGGTCGGTCTGCCGCTCCTTGGTCGAGATGATGCCGGCCGTCACCGTCTGC
Source organism: Pyrinomonadaceae bacterium (assembly GCA_036389235.1). GTDB lineage: Bacteria > Acidobacteriota > Blastocatellia > Pyrinomonadales > Pyrinomonadaceae > QHXN01. The sequence goes on from DASVQJ010000076.1 coordinate 6,580, forward strand.
TCAAGGCCGAAGGGCGAGCCGATGGCGAGCACCCAGTCGCCGACCTGCGTGTCGTCCGAGTTGCCGAGGTTGACGGCGGGCAGGTCGCGGCCCGCGCTGACCTTGATGACGGCGATGTCGGTCTCCTCGTCCGAGGCGACGAGCGTGCCCCGCAGTTGCTCGCCCGTCTGGAGCTTGACCATGATGCCCGACATGTTCTCGACGACGTGGTAGTTGGTGAGGATGATGCCCTTCGCGTCGACGACGAAGCCGGAGCCGACCCCGCGCGACGGCCGCCGCGCGTTGCGGCGCAGCATGTCGAGCAGCGGGTTGTCGCCGCCCCCCTCGCCGTCCTCGTCGTCGCCGTCCTTGTCGGCCACCTGCGGCGCGGCCGAGACGGTGTCGATGTTGACGACCGCCGGCTCGACGCGGCGCGCGATCTCCGCGAACGAGGCCGAGAGGGCCTCGGGCGCGCGGGCGACCGACGCGGGCACGGCGGGCTGTTCGCCCTCGCCCGCGAAGACGCTCGTCCGGCTGAGCATCGCGCCGACGGCGACGCCGACCACGAGGCAGCCGGCGGCCAGCGCCGCGATCCACACGCGGAGGTGGCGCAGGATGGCGCGCTCCGCTTCAGTCGTATGGCCCTTCGGGATTTGCAACATAAAACTCTTCACCTACTTCTTACTTCAACGGAGCCCATAGGGTCATGCGGCCGCAGCCCCGGTGGGTGGCCGAGCCGCCTGTTCTGTGCGCCGAGACGAGGGAGACTCAAAAGCCACGGTGGCGAGCCCCGAGTATAACCAATGCCGCCGGAAAGGAGAAGTGGGAGAAAACAACTGACAGGTAGCAGATGACGGTAGGCGGTGAAGAGCGTTGAGCCCCGGGGGGCCGGATGTTTATAGCGCACGGCGTTTATCGATTTCCTGAGCTCCGGAGGAGCGGCATGTAGATGTCGCCCCTGACGGGGCTCGGGGTTTGACAAGAACGTTGGGGCTATAAACATCCGGCCCCCCCGGGGCTCAACCCGTCTGCCTACTGCCCACTCTATTCCCTCCCCCAACGCAGCTCCGACACGATGACGCCGGCGAGGACGAGGAGGGCGCCGAGGGTCGCGCGGGGGCCGGTCCACTCGGCGGAGCCGCGCAGCAGGACGGCGAAGGCGGTGGCGAAGACCGGCTCCAGGCTGAAGATGACGGCGGCGTGCGTCGCGGACATGCGCGCCTGCCCCCACGCCCAGAGCAGGAAGGTCGCGAGCGTGCCGCAGAGCGTGAGGTAGGCGATCTGCCACGCGACCGCCCCGCCCCACGCGGGCGGAACCGCCTCGCGCGCGAGCCCCGGCGGGAGCGCCTCCGCGCCCCAGACCCACGCCGCCGCGCGCACCGCGAGCCACGCGGCGAGCATCACGCCGGCGGCCGCGGTAATCTGCAAGGCGCTCAACTGCCGCACGTCGATGCGGCGCGCGTAGGCGCCCATCAGGTTGATGTGGCATGCGAAGAGGAGCGTGGTCGAGAGCGTGACGAGGTCGCCCGCGTTGAAGGCCGCGGCGCCGGCGGGCGCGAGGATGAGCGCCCCGCCGACGGACGCCAGCACTATTCCCGACAGGTTCTCGCGGCTCGGGCGCGAGCGCCAGAGCGCGTAGGCGACGACGGGGACGAGCGGCGTCGTGATGCCCGTGATGAAGGCCGACTTGGCGGGCGTCGTGTAGAGCAGCCCGGAGGTCTGCCCGATGAAGCCGAGCCCGATGAGCAGGCCGAGGGCGCCCCCCGCGCGCCAAGCCTCGCGCGAGGCGCCGAAGACCTGCCGCGGGAAGAGCGCCGCGAAGAGGAGCGCCGCCAGCGGCATCCTCAGCGCGAGGTACGTCAGCGGCGGCCAACTGTCGAGGACGCCGCGCGCGACCGAGAAGGTCGAGCCCCAGATGAGCGTCGTCAACAGTATCGCGCCGTCGGCGGCGAGGTTCGTCTTGAGCTTCATTAACGTTACGGCTATCTACCCGCACCCGCATAGAGCGGAGGGCGGTTAACCACAGAGGCACAGAGGACTCGGAGGTCGCACAGAGGCTCGCACCTCCCTGTGCCATCTCCGTGTGCTCTGTGTCTCTGTGGTTAACCGCCCTCCCCGCAGCCCTCAAGCGGCGGGTGTCCGAGACGCCGCTCGGTTCGACTCAAACCTTCAGTAACACTTTCAGGACGCCGGGCTCGGCGGCGCGTTCCAGGGCGCGGGGGCCTTCGGAGAGTGGGAACTGGTGGTCGATGAGCGCGTCGGTCTCGACGGCGCCGCGGCGCAGCAGTTCGAGCGCGGGCTTGAAGCGTCCGCAGCGCGAGCCGACGATGTTGATCTCGTCCACGACGACGGGCGCCGAGTTCAGCTCGGTCGTGCCGTGGAAGGTGGACTTGAGGACGAGCGTGCCGCGCGGCTTTAAAAGCCTGAGCGCGGTCTCGAAGCCCGCGGGCGACCCCGACGCTTCGACCGCCACGTCGAAGGCGCGTTCGAAGGAGGCGGGCAGCGCGTCGGCCTTCACGGCGCGGACGCCGCGCCCGCGCGCGATCTCAAGCTTCTGCTCGTGGCGGCCGACGAGGGTGACGCCCGCGCCCGTCGTCGCCTTCAAAGCCTGCGCGCAGAGCAGGCCGAGCTTGCCGTCGCCGACGACGGCGACGCGCGTCTCCGCCTCGACCCGCGCGCGCTCCGTGATGCCGCAGGCGGCGGCCAAAGGCTCCGTGAAGACGGCGCGCTCGTCGGGCACTTCGTCCGGCACGGGCAGGAGGTTGACGACGGGCAACGTGAGGTATTCGGCGAAGGCGCCGTCGCGGCCGACGATGCCGAGCACGGTGCGCGCCGGGCAGTGGCGCGAGTCGCCCGCGCGGCAGAGCTGGCAGCGGCCGCAGCCGGCGTTGATCTCGCCGACGACCCTCCGCCCCTCAAGCTCCGGCGCGCCCGGCGCGCGCTCGACCTCGCCCACGAACTCGTGCCCGAGCGTCCCCTCGAACCCCGCGTACCCGCGCACGATCTCCAAATCCGTGTTGCACACGCCCGCCACGCGCACGCGCACCAGCGCCTCGCCCTCGCGCACGGGCACCGCCACGTCCGCCAGCCCGAGCCGGCCTTTCTCGAACCGAAGAGCCTTCATGAGTGATGAGTGATGAGTGATGAGTGATGAGTGATAAGAAGTTGAGACTGCTCTTTCTTATCACTCATCACTCATCACTCATCACCTTCTTCAAAATCTTTTCGCGCGGAGGTAGGCGTTATCTTTCGTCAGCTCGACGGTCTTCTCGCGGCCGGCGATTTCGACGGGGAGGCGCCAGGCGAGTTCGCGTTCGCCGTCCAGCTCGGCGTGTATCCACCAGCGGCCGGGCGGGACGTTGATGGCGGCCTCGCCGCCCTCGTCCAACTCGGCGTCGATCCTCTGGCGGCCGCCCATCAGGCGCGTGGCGAACTCGTCGAAGCGCTGGCCGTGCCGCGGCTCCGAGTCGTACTCGTTGCGCGCGGCCGTCATGTTGATGGGGTAGAGCTGGACGGGCAGCTTCTTCGCCGAGACGGGGAAGCCGACCCCCTCGCGGCGCAGGCGCACGCGCAGCAGCGTCGTGCGCTGGGCGGGGCGCGCGAGGCGCGAAGAGGTGTGCTCGTCCTCAGGCAGCCGCCGGTAGACGCTCAACACGGCGCCGCCGAGCGCCGCGACGAGCCCGGCGCCCGCCGCCACGATCAAGACTCTGCGCGTGAAGCTCTGTCGCTCGCTCATCCGTCGTAAGGCTGACCGCCGCGCCCCTTCAGGCCATCAGGCCGCGCTCGCGCAGCGCGCTCGTCAGCTCGTGGTCGGTCGGGGTCGAGAGCACCTGCCCGGCTATGTCGACGGTCGGCTTCCGCTCCTTGCCGCCGTTCCGCTCCCGCACCCACGCGGCCGCCGACTCGTCCTGCTCGATGTCGACGTACTGGTACTGCACCCCGAGGCGGTCGAGAAACTCGCGCGCGTGCTGCGTGTCTTCGCACCAGCCCGCGCCGTAGACCTTCACTCCGAACACGGCCTTGTACCTCCGCCCCACAAAATCCGCGGCCACATCATAGCACGGGCGAAAGCAGTAGGCAGTGAGCCCCGGAGGGGCGGGATGTTGATAGCGCGCGGATTCAAATTACATCCGAGCCCCTTGAGGGGCGACATGTACATGCCGCTCCTGCGGAGCTTGGTTCGGTAATAACTACTTGAGCTAGAAACATCCCGCCCCTCCGGGGCTTCTCGAACTGCCTTTAACTGCCTACGGCCGTCTGCCTACTGCCTACTGCTTTTCCCTGCTACAATGTCCCTTCAAACTCGGTCAAAGGGTTTTCGGCGGCCACATGACTCCAAACGACGGCGGCGTGGGCGAGACGGCGAGGGGCGGCTTCCGCGACGAGTGCGGCGTGTTCGGCATCTACGGGCACGACGACGCGGCGCGCCTCGCGTACCTCGGGCTCTACCAGCTCCAGCACCGCGGGCAGGAGTCGTGCGGCATCGTCGCCTCCGACGGCCTGCTGCGTTCGGAGCGCGCGATGGGGCTCGTCTCGGAGGTGTTCGACGAGGAGCGCTTGAACCGCCTGCCCGGCACGGCCGCCATCGGCCACACGCGCTACTCGACCGCGGGCGAGGTCTCCGTGCGCGAGGCGCAGCCCTTCCTCATCGCCTGCAAGCACGGGCAGGTCGCCGTCTGCCACAACGGCAACCTCCCCTTCGCCACCGAGGAGCGGCGGCTGCTCGAACGCGACGGCGCCATCTTCTCCTCGACCTCCGACACCGAAGTCATCCTCCACCGCATCGCGCGCTCGCGCGCCGACTCCGTCGAGGGGGCCGTCCCCGAAGTCCTGTGCGAGACGGAGGGCGCCTTCTCGATGCTCTTCCTCACGCCCGACGCGCTCATCGCCGTCCGCGACCCGCGCGGCTTCCGCCCGCTCGCGCTCGGCCGGCTCGACGGCGCGTGGGTCGTCGCGTCCGAGACGTGCGCGTTCGACCTCATCGGCGCCGAGTACGTCCGCGACGTCGAGCCGGGCGAGATGGTCGTCGTCACGCGCGAGGGGATGCGCTCGACCTTCCCGCTGCCCGAGCGGCGCCGCTCGTTCTGCGTCTTCGAGCACGTCTACTTCTCGCGCCCCGACTCGCTCATCTACGGCCGCTCGGTCAACGAGTCGCGCCACAAGATGGGCAAGCGCCTCGCCGTCGAGCGGCCCGCGCCCGGCGACATCGTCGTCCCCGTCCCCGACTCGGGCGTCGCCGCGGCCATCGGCTACGCCGCCGAGAGCGGCATCAGCTTCCGCTTCGGCCTCGTGCGCAACCACTACGTCGGCCGCACCTTCATCGAGCCCAAACAATCCATTCGTTCCTTCGGCGTCCGCCTCAAGCTCAACCCCGTGCGCGACCTCATCCGCGGCCGCAGCGTCGTGCTCATCGACGACTCCATCGTGCGGGGGACGACCTCGAAGAAGATCGTGCGGCTCGTGCGCGAGGCGGGGGCGCGCGAGGTGCACGTGCGCATCAGTTGCCCGCCGACGGTGAGCCCCTGCTACTACGGCGTGGACACGCCGAACAAGGAGGAGCTGATCGCGTCGCGCATGTCGGTCGAGGAGGTGCGCAGCTTCATCGAGGCCGACTCGCTCGGCTACCTCTCGATGGAGGGCATGCTCGAAGCCTGCGGGCTGCCCGCCGAGACCTCCTGCGTCGCCTGCTGGACGGGCCGCTACCCGACCCGCATCAGCCCCGTCGCCGAGACCCAGTACGCGCGCGAGCGCGAGCCCGTCCCGTCTGACTGAGTGGTGAGTGATGAGTGATAAGAAAATGTAAGGCCCGTGTCTTCCTTCTTATCACTTATCACTCATCACTTCTTTAATGGAGGTGAACGCGTAAGTGGCGCAGAGTAGAAAGGGGTGCGGGTGCGCGCTGGTGGCGCTGGTGGCGTTGCTGCTGGTCGGCGGTTACGTCGGCTACAGGTTCGTCGTGCAGCCGTGGTTGGAGAAGCGGCGGGCGGAGGAGCCGCCGCCGGCTTCGGGCGACGAGACGAAGGTGGTCGTGCTGGACGTGGGGCAGGGCGACTCCATCCTCGTCGTGACTCCGGGCGGCAAGACGGCGCTCGTGGACGCGGGCGAGCCGGGCGACGGGAAGATCATCCTCGCGGCTTTGAAGAAGTACGGCGTCGACCACATCGACCTCCTCGTCGCCACGCACGCGCACGCCGACCACATCGGCGCGGCCGACGAGGTCATCAAAGCGATACCGGTCGCCCACGTCCTCTACTCCGGCGTGCCGAACACGACGAAGAACTACGAGGACTTCCTCAAGGCGGTGGACGAGAAGAAGATCGACCTCATCCGCGCCGAGCCCGACCAGAAGTTCGAGCTGGGCGGCAACGCCGTCATCCGCGTGCTCGCGCCCATCGAGCCACTCTTCAAGACGGAAGACCTCCGCTCGGGCGGCAACGAGCCGAACGCCAACTCGGTCGTCACGCGCCTCGATTACGGCAATTTCTCGATGCTCCTGACCGGCGACGCCGAGGAGCAGACCGAGCGCGAGCGCCTGATTAAGAACGGCGCGAACATCCGCGCGACCGTCCTGAAGGTCGGGCACCACGGCTCGAAGTACGCGACCTCCGAAGACTTCCTCAAGCGCGGCCAGTTCAAGTACGCGGTCATCTCGGCGGGGATGGATAACCGCTACGGCCACCCCTCGCAGGAGGTGCTCGACCGCCTGAAGGCCGCGCAGGTGAAAATCTACCGCACGGACTTTCAGGGCGAGATCGTCATCTCGACGCGCGGCCAGGAGGGCGACGTGAAGATCGCGACCGCGCGCGAGCCGAAGCCGAGCGAGGACATGTGGGCGGGCCGGCAGGCGTTGCGCGACGACTCGGCCAAGCGCGGCTTCATAGACTTCGGCGACCTCCCTCCCGCGCCGAAGCCGAAGGACGAGGCGCGCTCGAACTCGAACGCGAAGAACGCGAACGGCAACGCGAACCGTTCGCGCGGCGGGAGGTGACGCGCGATGTCCGAAGAGAAGAAGGGCGGCAAGTCCAGACGCACGCGGGCCGTCGTCGACCGCATCGAGGACAATGGGACGGCCGTCCTGTTAGCCGGCGAAGAAGAACTGAAGGTCGAGCTGCCCGCCTCGCTCCTCCCCGAAGGGGCCGAGGCGGGCAGCCACCTCTCCGTCACCGTGGCGCTCGACGAAGCCTCGCGCAAGGAGGCGGAAGACCGCGTCAAGGCCCTCCAGGAGAAGCTTGAGAAGCGCGGCGGCGGCGGGGGGCAGAAGGACTTCAAACTCTGACGGCGTCGAGACGTTCCGGCCCGAAGGGGCGTTTCCTTTAGCGCCGGCTGATTTGAGAAAGACGAACGCCGACGGTTCTCAGGGATGGGCCTTACAGGTTCTTCTTTTACGCGGGCGACGCCGACGAGCCGCCGCACGTCCACCCCGAGCGTGACAACAATACGGCCAAGTTCTGGCTCGACCCCGTGAGGCTGCAAAATAGCGGCGGCTTCGGCAGGACTGAGATTAATCGAATACAGCGGGTGGTCGAGGAGCACAGGGAAGATTTGCTGAGGAGCTGGAATGGGTACTTTAGCGGCTGAGGCCAGGGCGCAGAACGTCGCCGTCACCGACGACACGCTCTCCGTCGATCTGAGCGACGGGCGCACCATCTCGGTGCCGCTCGCCTGGTACCCGCGGCTCCTGAACGGGACGCCGGAGGAGAGGAACAACTGGCGCTTCATAGGCGGGCGCGAGGGGATTCACTGGCCCGACCTGGACGAGGACATCAGCGTCGAGAACCTACTCGCGGGCAAGCCTTCCGGCGAGAGCCAGGGTTCGTTCAAGCTGGATCGAGTCGCGTCGTCCCGCGCGGCCGGCAAACCCTCCCCTCGCTCTTGAGCCGTAAAGCGCGACGAAAAGAGATGAGCAAATCAATCACCTACTCCGACGCCGGCGTCTCGATTGACGCGGCGAACGCGGCGGTCGAGAAGATCAAGCGGCTGGCGCGCGGCACCTTCAACGCGCGGACGCTCTCCGAGATCGGGAGCTTCGGCGGGATGTTCGACGGCGCGTTCCCGGGCATGCGCGAGCCGGTGCTCGTCGCCTCGGCCGACGGCGTCGGGACGAAGCTCAAGGTGGCCTTCATGACGGGCGTGCACGACACCGTGGGCCGCGACCTCGTCAACCACTGCACGAACGACATCCTCGTGCAGGGCGCGCGCCCGCTCTTCTTCCTCGACTACGTGGCGACGGGCGTGCTCTCCCCCGAAGTGATCGTCTCGGTCGTGGACGGCGTGGCGCAAGGCTGCCGCGAGAACGGGTGCGTCCTGCTCGGCGGCGAGACGGCCGAGATGCCGGGCTTCTACGCCGAGGGCGAGTACGACGTGGCGGGCTTCATCGTCGGCGTCGTCGACCGCGCGAAGGTCATCGACGGGAGCCGCGCGGAGCCGGGCGACGTCCTGCTCGGGCTCCCCTCGGCGGGGCTCCACACCAACGGCTACTCGCTCGCGCGCAAGCTCTTCTTCGAGGTCGCGGGCCATAACGTTGACACGCGCCTCGAAGCGCTCGGCGAGACCGTGGGCGAGGCCCTGCTCAGGCCCCACCTCAGCTACCTCCGGCCGCTCGAAGGCTTGCTCGACACCGGCGCCGTCAAGGCGCTCGCGCACATCACGGGCGGCGGCCTGCTGGAGAACATCCCGCGCGTGCTGCCCGAGGGCACCGCGGTCGAGATCGACAGGGGCTCCTGGCCCGTGCCCGCGCTCTTCCGCGTCATGCAGGAACTCGGCAACGTCTCCGAGCCGGAGATGCACCGCACCTTCAACATGGGGGTCGGCATGGTCGTCGTCTGCGCGCCCGCCGACGCCCTCGCCGTCAAGACACACCTCGACAACCTCGGCGAGACGTGCCACACCATCGGGCGCGTGACCCGCGGCGCGCGCGAAGTGATTCTCGCCTGAGCCCTTAACACGTAGCCGCGCGGCTTTATGTGTGAAGACTGAAACCGCTTGGAGGGTGACTTGACTGACGGTGCGGGCGGGCGGGGTGCGGGCGGGGGGCGGCGCGTCGGGGTTCTCATCTCGGGACGCGGGTCGAACATGACGGCGCTGGCCGACGCGGTGGCCGGGGGGCGCGTGCCCGGAGCGCGGGTCGTGCTCGTCGTCAGCGACAAGCCGCGGGCCGCGGGGCTCGAAGCCGCGCGCGAGCGGGGGATTGAGACGGCGGTCGTCGAGCGCCGCGGCCGCACGCGCGAGGAGCACGAGCGCGAGATCATCAGGGAGTTGCGAGGGCGGGGGGTCGAGCTGGTCTGCCTCGCAGGATACATGCGCCTGCTTTCGCCCTGCTTCGTCGGGGAGTTCCGCGGGCGCGTGCTCAACGTCCACCCCTCCCTGCTCCCGGCCTTCCCCGGCCTCGACGCGCAGCGGCAGGCCGTCGAGCACGGCGTCCGCTTCTCCGGCTGCACCGTCCACTTCGTTGACGAGACACTCGACGGCGGCCCCATCGTCGCGCAGCGCGCCGTCCCCGTCCTCGACACGGACACCCCCGACACCCTCGCCGCCCGCATCCTCGTCGAAGAACACAAAGCCTACCCCGAAGCGCTCGCCCTCGTCTGCTCCGGCGCCTACGAGATCGTCGGCCGCCGCGTCGTCGGGAAAATTAACAGGGATGGACAGGATTGACAGGGCAGGCAATTAAAGCGGTTCTCATCCGGGTGGGTATGAAGTGAGCTTCCGACACGGAGACACGGAGACACGGCTTGATGCGATATTTCAACCAGCAGTGTCTTTTTGTCTCCGTGTCTCCGTGTTAACCCGTTCCCGTTTACACTCAACTGCCAACTGCATAAAACTTTCAAATCTCAAACTCTTATCCTGCACATCCTGTCCATCCCTGTTTATAATTCCTCCCATGAACATCGACGAGCAGTTGGAATTCCTGCGCAAGGGGGCGGTCGAGGTCATCCGCGAGGAGGACTTGCGGGCGAAGCTTGAGAAGAGCGCGCGGACGAACCGCCCGCTGCGCGTCAAGTTCGGCGCAGACCCCACCGCGCCCGACATACACCTCGGCCACACGGTCGCCATCCGCAAGCTCCGACACTTCCAGGAGCTCGGGCACACGGTCATCTTCCTCATCGGCGACTTCACGGGCCTCATCGGCGACCCCTCGGGCAAGTCGGCCACGCGCCCGCAGCTCACGCGCGAGGAGATCAACGCCAACGCCGAGACCTACAAGAAGCAGATATTTAAACTGCTCGACCCCGACAAGACCGAGCTGCGCTTCAACTCCGAATGGATGGACGGGCTCGGCTCCGACGGCTTCATCCGCCTCGCCTCGCACGTCACGGTCAAGCAGATTCTGGAGCGCGACGACTTCCAGAAGCGCATCAGCGAAGAGCGCCCGGTCGCCCTCCACGAGCTGCTCTACCCGCTGACGCAGGCTTACGATTCGGTCGCGCTCGAAGCGGACGTGGAACTCGGCGGCACCGACCAGAAGTTCAACCTCCTCCTCGGCCGCAACCTCCAGCGCGAGTACAGACAGGAGCCGCAGGTCGCCCTCATCACCCCGCTGCTCGAAGGCACGGACGGCGTCCAGAAGATGTCGAAGTCGCTCGGCAACTACGTCGGCATCGACGAGCCGGCGACGGAGATGTTCGGCAAGCTCATGTCCGTCTCCGACGACTTGATGTGGCGCTACTACGAGCTGCTCACAGACCTCCCGGTCGCCGACATCAAACGGATGCGCGAACGTGCCGGCTCGGGCGAGGCCAACCCCCGCGACTTCAAAGTCGCCCTCGCCAAGCGCGTCATCTCCGACTTCCACTCCGCGTCGGCCGCCTCCGGCGCGGAGGAGGAGTTCGTCCGCCGCTTCCGCAACAAGGAAGTACCCGACGAGGTTGAAGAACGGACGCTTCCTTCTAGTCACCCGAAGGGTTGGGATTTGTCTTTCTTGCTGGTGACTGTCGGACTTGCAGACTCCAAAGCTGAAGCGCGTAGGTTAATTCAACAGGGCGGTGTGTATGTCGATGGGGAACGGCAAACGATTGCTAATTCCATGACAATCTGGGAACCCGGCATGACCGCTTTAATCAAAGTAGGCAAGCGCCGCTTTGTGCGCGTTCACTTCAGTTAATTGAAGCTTGCGTGATAAATGCCGCGTCAGCGGCGCCTGAGTTTAGCCCGGCCTTTCAAGGCCGGGCTAAACTCAGGCGCCGCGGACGCGGCGGACTACTGCCATGAAGAATAAGATAACGCGCCGCGAGTTCGTCGCCTCGGCGGTCGCGGCGTCGGCGTTGGCCGGCGCGGCGGCGGGCGTTTCTGTCGGCACGCGGGCCGGGCGGCCGAACGTGCTCTACATCATGGCGGACGATCTGGGGTGGGGCGACCTGAGTTGTTACGGGCGCCCCGACTACCAGACGCCGAACCTCGACCGGCTGGCGTCGGAGGGCGTGCGGTTCACGCAAGGCTACTCGGCCGCGCCCGTCTGCACGCCGACGCGCTGCGCGTTCGTGACGGGGCGCTACCCGGCGCGCACGCCCGTCGGGCTCGAAGAGCCGCTGGCGTGGAGGAGGCAGCTCGTCGAGCAGAAGCGCGACCCGGGGCTGCCGCCCGAGTACCCGACCGTGGCGTCGCTGCTGAAGGCGGCCGGGTATCGGACGGCGCTCGTCGGCAAGTGGCACCTCGGCTACCTGCCGAAGTACGGCCCCGTCAAGAGCGGCTTCGAAGAGTTCTTCGGCATCATGAGCGGCGGCGCCGACTACTTCACGCACAAGGACTCGAACGGCGAGGCCGACCTCTTCGAGGCGGAGGTCTCGGTCGAGCGCGCCGGCTACATGACCGACCTCCTCACCGAGCGCGCCGTCGAATACCTGCGCCGCAAGCACGACGCGCCCTTCTTCCTGAGCCTCAACTACACAGCCCCGCACTGGCCCTGGGAGGGGCCGCGCGACGAGGCGTTCAGCCGCACGCTCACGGGCGGCTACGGGGGCTTCACCTCGGGCGGCTCGCTCAAGACCTACGCCGCGATGATGCAGAGCTTGGACGAGGGCGTCGGCCGCGTCCTGCGCGCGCTCGAAGGGGCGGGGCTCGCGCGCCGCACGCTCGTCGTCTTCACGAGCGACAACGGCGGCGAGCGCTTCTCCTACCACTGGCCCTTCACGGGCCAGAAGTTCAGCCTCTACGAGGGCGGCATACGCGTCCCCGCCCTCGTCCGCTGGCCCGGCGTCGTCCCCGCGGGGCGCACGACCGAGCAGGTCGCCGTGACGATGGACTGGACGGCCACCATCCTCGCCGCCGCGGGTGCGCACGCTCACCCCGACTACCCGCTCGACGGCGTTGACCTGCTGCCCGTCCTGCGCGGCGAGCGGGCGCCCTTCGAGCGGACGCTCTTCTGGCGCAACGACGTGCAGGGCGCGGCGCGCTCCGGCCGCTGGAAGTACCTGAAGGACGGCGGGCGCGGCGAGCGCCTCTTCGACCTCCGGACCGACGAGCGCGAGCAGGCCGACTCGCGCGACTCGCACGGCGAAATCTTCGAGCGCCTGAAGGCCGAGTATCAGAAGTGGGAGGCGCAGATGTTGAAGCAGCGCCCGCGCGCGGCTGACTGAGGAGGTGTGAGATGGGAGAAGGTTACGAGACTTCGGACAACGCGGCCCTCGTCCGCCGCTGGTTCGAGGAGGTCTGGGACAAGGGGCGCGAGGAGGCGATTGAGGAGATGTTCGACGAGGAGGGCGTCGCGCACGGGCTGGCCGACGAGACGGGCGCGCCGCTGCGCGGCCCCGCCAACTTCCGGGAGTTCCAACGCAAGTTCCGCGGGGCCTTCCCCGGCGTGGAGGTGAGCGTGGAGGACGCCATCTCCGAAGGCGACAAGGTCGCGGCGCGCTGCACCGTGCGCGCGCGGCACGAGGGCGACACCCTGGGCTTCGCCGCCACGAGCCGGCCCGTCGAGTTCACCGGGATGACCTTCCTGCGCGTCCGCGGCGGGAAGATCGTCGAGGCGTGGAACAACTTCGACTTCATGTCCATGTTCCGACAGCTCGGCGCGCTCCGCCTCGACGCCGGGCCGGACGCGCCCGGCCAGGACGAGGCACTGCCGTCGCTGGACTAAAGGGTGTCGGGTGTCAGGTGTCAGGTGCCGGTGGGATGAAAACCCGACACCCGACACCCGACACCCAACGCCCAACTTCAACATGTCCGCAGCAGCCCCCACCGACGAGACGCTCGTCATCGAGACGCCGGAGCGCGTGCCGCTGCACTTCGCGTTGGCCTCGACGGGCAACCGCTTTCTGGCGTGCGCCTTCGACCACTTCCTGCAAGTGCTCGCCATCGGCCTGCTCGGCCTGAGCGTCATGTGGTGGGTCGGCTTCTCGGACGTGGGGAGTTGGGCGAGGAACGCGCCGAAGTGGGTGCTGGCGCTCCTCGTCGTCGCGGTCTTCGTGCTGTGGTCGGGCTACTTCGTGCTGTTCGAGTGGTGGTGGGCCGGGCAGACGCCGGGCAAGCGCTGGCTGCGGCTGCGCGTCATCCGCGAGGACGGGCGCCCCGTCACCTTCTGGGAGGCCGCGGCCCGCAACCTCGTCCGCATCCTCGACATGGAGCCCTTCCCGCTCTACTCGGTCGGGCTCGTCTCGGTCTTCGTCAGCACGCGCGACCAGCGCCTCGGCGACCTCGTCGCCGGCACCGTGGTCGTGCGCGAGCGCGAGGCGCAGGCGCCCACCTTCGACCAGGTCTTCTCCGCGCCGACGGCCGACGCCGCGCTGCGCCGCTCCTTCAAGCCCGTCCCCTTCCGCGCAGACCTCTCGGCGCTGACGGGGCCGGAGGTCGAGGTGGTCGAGGCGTTCCTGCGCCGCCGCTGGGACATGGAGGAGATGCCCCGCCAGTGGATGGCCTGGCGCGTCGCCACGCCGCTGCTCCACAGGCTCCGCCCCGCCTACGACCCCGCGGAGTTCACCTACGAAGGCTTCCTCGAAGAACTCCTCCACCGCTACCGCGCCGCGCACCGCTTCGAAGGGTGAGAGGTTTCGGGTATTCGGTGTTGGATAGAAGCAAGCTCTCACCCAACACCCGACACCCATCACCCATCTATAGCGATTTGCAGACGGGTGCGACCGCTACCGTGTCATATCGGCTTGCCAATCAGCATCAGGCCGCGCCCCGGGAGCGCGGGCATCCTGCCCACCGAAGCGTGCTTCAGCACGCTTCACCGTGCAGCGCTCTCTCCCGACGTGGAGATTTAAAGTCTGACGGCCTTCGCGCCTGCGGCGCTCATGGCGGGCAGGATGCCCGCGCTCCCGGCGCGGCGCGTCCTTATCTCTTCCCGCAAGGTGGTATCAGTACAACCCGCGGTAGCGGGTGGGCCTTCGCCACCCGGCGGCGGCATCTCACGACGAGCCACCCGCTACGGCGGGTGGTTCTGACCGCTCTGGCAGTCGCGCCCGCCTGAACGCCGCTGCAAAGTCCCCGCCGCAGCGTGCGCGGGCACGCTCACGGCGGGCAGGATGCCCGCGCTCCCGATACCGGGCTGTCTTATTTTCGTCCGCGAGTCGCTATCACCTGCTGTCCTGGGCTCAGAGACGGTTTCGCGGGCATTAATCTTGACTCGGCAGAGGTTACAGTCGATTCAGCGCGCGTTTCAGGTGCCCGCGCGGGCTGTTCACATGCCCGCGCGGGCTGTACACATGCCCGCGCGGCTTGTTCACATGCCCGTGCGACGTGTTCAGGAGGCCGTGCGGGCTGTTCAGGAGGCCGTGCGGGTTGTACAGATGCCCGCGCGGGCTGTTCAGGTAGGCGTGCGGACGTTTCAGACGGGCGTGCGGGCGTGCCGAGCCGGCTGGCGTGCCCTCCGCCACATGGCGGAAGAACAGTCGAAGGGCAGAGCGGCCGGCTCGTAAATGAGAAGAGCCCGCCGTCATCCGGCGGGCTCTCACCACTCACCAGTCGCCACCCGTCAACCCTACTTCTTCCACTTCATCGGGAAGAGGGCGCCGGCCTTCTCGGCGTCGAGCGGGAAGCCGGCGAGCGTGACGGCCTGCGCGAGCACGGGGTCGCGCCCCGCGGCGAGGTCGGCGGCCTTCGGGAGCAGCACGACGTCGGGCTGGACGCCGACGTGCTCCAGGCTCTTGCCGTCCGTCATGACGATGTCGGCGTCGGTGACGCTCACGCCGTAGGGCGCGATCACGTCCATCCCCAACTCGTGCGGGTAGTGGCGGCTCCGCATCACCGCGCCCGCCGAGCGGTCGCCCATGACGGTGCCGCGCTTCTCCAACTGGATGACGCGCGCGAACAGCTCCGAGGCCGACCCCGAGCCGCTGTCCACCAGCACGACGAGGTCGCCCTTGAAGACGTTGTCGCCGCCGCGCGTCTTCGCCGTGAGCGGCTTCGTCTCCTTGCGCCGCTTGATCTCGCCCACGTTCACGTCGCGGTCGAAGAGGTTGGAGAGCATGCGCAGCAGCGTCTTCTCCGCCCCGCCCCCGTTGCCGCGCAGGTCGATGACGAGCGCCTTGTGCTTGCGCGCCTTCGCCATCATGCCGTCGATCTCGTCGTCGGTGTGTGCGAACTCCTCGAACTTCCAGAGCATGACCTGGTCGCCGAACGACAGCGCGCGGCTCGCCGCGCGCCGCTCGCGGTCATCGTCCTCCATGTCGCGGAGGAATTCGTTGATGTCGCCCCCGGTCAGGTCCACGACGCGCTTGCGCTGCGTGATCTTCGTCATCACGTCCAACTGCCGCTGCTGCCCGTCCACCCCCGCCACGACGAAGCGCACGCCGGGGACGGGGCGCAGGGAGAAGTAGGCGTACTGCATCTTCCAGTGGTTACCGCGCGTGATCTGGTAGCCGTCGAGGCCGACCACCTCGTCGCCCGGCTTGAGCCCCTTCGCCTCGGCGTCGCTGCCCGGCTTGACGGCCGTGACGAAGCAGCGGTCGCCGATCACCTGCGTGCGCCACCCGTAGTCGAAGCGCGAGGCGCGCCCCGGCGGGAGGAAGAAGAGGTGCGAGTCGTCGAAGTCGAGGAGCGCCTGCGCGATGATGCCGAAGAGCTGGCCGATGGACTGCGCCTGCTTCATCTTCTCCTCGGCCTTCTTGAAGTGCGCGTCGAGGTCGATGCCGTGGAAGTTCGGGTCATAGTAGTTCTTCTTGATGTCGTCCTTGATGACATTCAGCGCGTCCTTCCAGCGGCCGCGCTCGAACCCGTCCACCTGCTGCGCGAGCGCCGGGCGCCGAGGCGCCGCCGAGACGAGGACGGCGGCGGCGAGGACGGGGAGGAGGAAGGCGCGCACGAGCGCGCGCCGGCGGGGGTCAAGTGCTTGGGGTCTCATCTGCGATGGGTTCCTTTCGTGGCGTGTCACTGCCGCGCGAGTCGGGGGAAGCGCCGGCCTCTTCGTCGGGTTGAGGGCCGCCGCGGTGCGTGCGCCGCGGCGGCTTAAGGCAGAAAGATTATCACCCCCGCGGCCGGACGGTAAAGGGGGCGCCGGGGTGAAATGCGGGTAAACTTGGGCTAAATTGACGTCGGCCCGGGCCGTCCGTTACACTGGCCGGTTAATCCGGCGGGCAGATTTTCGGCAGTGAGGCACATCTAAGAGAGACTATGACGAAAGACATCTTCATCCTCGGCGGCAGGCGCACGCCGATGACCGAGTACGTGGGCGCGCTCAAGGACGTGAAGGCCCTCGACCTGGGCGCGGCGGCCGCGCGCGGCGCGCTCGAAGCCGTCGGCGTGGCGGCCGAAGAGATCGACCACACGGTCGTCGGCAACGCCCTGCAAACCTCCGGCGACGCCATCTACGGCGCGCGCCACGTCGCGCTGAAGGCGGGGGTGCCCGCCGACCGCCCGGCGCTCACCGTCAACCGCCTGTGCGGCAGCGGCATCCAGTCGGTCATCAACGGCGCGCACATGATCCTGCTCGGCGAGGCGCGCAACGCGCTCGTCGGCGGCATGGAGTCGATGTCGATGGCGCCGCACGTCATCTACGGCGCGCGCTCGGGCTTCGGGCTGGGCCAGGGGAAGCTGGAAGACTCGCTGATGGTCGCGCTCCTGGACACCTACTGCAACACGACGATGGCGGGCACGGCCGAGAACCTCGCGCGCCGCTACGAAATCTCGCGCGAGGAGCAGGACGCGTACGCCCTTCGCTCGCAACAGGAGGCCAAGCGCGCGCAGGACGCCGGGGTCTTCGCCGAAGAGATAACGCCCGTCGAGCTGAAGACGCGCAAGGGCGTGAAGGTCGTCGAAGCGGACGACCACCTGCGCCCCGAGACGACGCTCGAAGTCTTGGCGAAGCTCCCCACGGCGTTTAGCAAGGACGGCTTCGTCACGGCGGGCAACGCCTCAGGGATAGTGGACGGCGCGGCCGCGCTCGTCATCGCGGGCGAGGACTACGTGCGCGAGAAGAATTTGACGCCCGCGGGCCGCATCGTCTCTTGGGCGTACGCGGGCGTCGAGCCCGAAGTGATGGGCATCGGCCCCGTGCCCGCGATACGCAAGGCACTCGATCAGGCCGGCCTGAAGCTCACGGACATAGACCTCGTCGAAGTCAACGAGGCGTTCGCGGGCCAGTACCTCGCCGTCGAGAAGGAGTTGGGGCTGGATCGCGCGCGGACGAACGTCAACGGCGGGGCCATCGCGCTCGGCCACCCGCTCGGCGCCTCAGGCACGCGGCTCGTGCTCACGGGCCTGCTGGAGCTGCGGCGGCGCGGCGGCCGCTACTCGCTCTCGACCGCGTGCATCGGCGGCGGGCAGGGCATCGCCATCGTCTGCGAGCGCGCGTGAAGTAGTCGCGCGGCGACGCGATAGATCGTCGGCCCGGATCAGACGTTAAAGCGACGGCCCCGATCAAACTTCTAAAGTTTGATCGGG
>DASVQJ010000077.1:0-16604 GCA_036389235.1 Pyrinomonadaceae bacterium
TGAGTGTCGGCGCTTCTTCACATTCGCGCCGGCGCGCTCATGGCGGGCAGGGGTGCCCGCGCTCCCGGCGAGGCGCCGCCTTTAAAACCTGAACCCGATGCCGGCCGTGACCTGTAGGTTGTGGCGCAGCTCGGCGGGGAGGCGCAGGGGCGGGGGGGCGGTGGAGGCGGAAGGGTTGTCGCGGCTGCGGTAGCGGATCATCGTGTCGCCCACGTCGAAGCGGGTGAGGATGCGGCTCGACGGGTAGAACTCGAAGACGCCGCCCACGTCCATCGAGAAGTAGGTCTTGTCCGTGAACCTGAAGTCGGGGAGGAAGAAGGTCTGACCCTCGAAGGTGAAAGGCTCGTACCGCGACACCTCCGCGACGCTGCTGAAGTGGGCTACGCCCGGGCGCGCCTTGCCGAAGACGCCGAAGCGCTCGAAGCGGCGGCCGTACTTCACGCCGGCCTGCGCCTGCGACGGGTAGCCGCCGACCGCCGTGTCGATGGCGTAGCGGCGGCGCGGGTAGAAGTTCCCCTCCACCTCGAACGCGAGGTTGTCGGTCGCGTTTAAGCCGAAGCGTAAGCCTCCGCCCGCCTCGGCCTGCGAGCCTTCGTCCGGGAAGCCGAAGCCGCTCGCCGGCGGGTTCAGGACGAGCGAGGAGAACTGTATGCCGACCTCGAACCGACGCACGCGCTCGCCCTTCGTGGGCGACTGAGACCCGCCCGGGTCGTCCCCGCCCCCGCCGAAGCGGAAGCCGACGCCCGCCGTGAACTGGAAGTTATGCTTTACCTCCGGGCGCGCGGGGCCGATGAACTGCGAGCCCGTGCCCGCGGGGTCGAACTGAAGCTCTCGGCGTTCGCCGTAGCGTATGATCGTGTCGCCCGCGTCGAAGCGCACGAGCACGCGGCGCGAAGGGTAGAACTCCAACACGCCGCCCACATCCGTCGAGAAGTGCGTCTTGCGCCCGCGGTCGTAGCGGAAGCCGGTGACGCTTCCGGACTGAACCTGCACGGGAGTCAGTGTGTCGCCGAAGCTGACGAGGCCGGGCCGCGCCTTGGCGAAGATGCCGAAGCGGCGCCAGCGCTTGCCGACCTTCGCGCCGAACTGCAACTGCTGCGACGCCCCGCCCGTCGTGTAGTCGGAACGGATGTCGGAAGGCGAGAGGTTCCCCTCGGCCTCGACGGCGAAGTAGTCGGTCAGGTTGTAGGTGATGCGGCCGCCGACGCCGACGGCCGTTTCGGTGCCGCCGAAGCCCGGCAGGTCGACCGAGAGCGAGGAGTACTGGACGCCGATCTCTAACTTCGGCGCGTCGTGCTCCTGCGCGCTCGCGCCTGCGGCGGAGGCGAGCAGGAGAAGGATGAGTGCGTTGAACGTGAAGGGGGCTCGGGTTTTCGTCACGAGTGTTTCTCCTTTGTCCGTCAGGCCCGTTACGCAGGTCGGAACCACCCGCGGTGGCGGGTGGGCCGTGGCGACACGGCGCCCGCGGGTAGCAAAGGCCCACCCGCTACCGCGGGTGGTTCCGACCCGGCTGCCGCGTTGACACACTTCAGCCGTCCGGCCGCGCGGTCTCAAAGGGAGTTGAGGTCACGCGCCGTGTTAGGGACCCTTCGTCGGGACTGTGTCTGCTACTTCGGTTGTCTGGGGAAAAGGTGTTCGACGCCGTCGGCCGAGCCGATGACGACGCGCGTGCGGCGCGTGCGCCTGGGCGTTTGAGTCTCGTGCGCGGACGGCGCGCCGTACTCGGCCTGCGCGCCGCGCTGCTTCAGGCGGCGCTCGGCCTCGGCGGCCTTCTGCGCGAGGGTCTTGTCCCCCTCGGCGGCGGCCGGCGCGGGCGCCTGTTCGAAGAGGTCTACGCGGTAGTCGGGGTCGTGCAGCACCCAGAGGTTCCAACTGCCCCCCGTGCCGACGACGGGGAGGCTGGACTCCCACTCGTATTTATCGCCGCCCCACTCGAACGCGACCGTGTTGTTGCGCACGGCGCCGACCTTCCGGAACGGGAAGCCGGGGCGCTCGACGAGCGAGAAGACGAAGCGGCCGCGGTCGCCCAGGGAGAACCAGATGACGGCGCCCGCGCAGCCGCCCGTGCTGCGGTAGACGGTCTCGCCGTTGACCTTCAGCTTGTAGTCCGAGACCTTGAGGTGCATGCCCTCGGGCGAGAAGTCGCGCGGCTTGTCGTCGGCCTGCCGCAGGCTCGGGTCGGTGAGCGAGACCTGGATCACGTCCACGATCTTCGTCCCCGTCCGCGGGTTCTGGAACACGTCGAGCGCGAAGGTGTCGCCGTCGCGCAGGAACTGCGGCGAGGCGGGGAAGGCCGTGGCGTTGTAGCCCGGGTGCAGGCGGCGCCCGCGGAAAGCGGGGCGCTCGCGCAGCTCGCGCAGATAGTCTTCGCCGAGCGCGCGCACCGTGACCCAGAAGTAGCGTGACTCGGCGGCGCGCTCGACCAGAAGCTCGTAGCCGAAGAACATCTCGTCCCCGCTGTCCACGAAGACGCGGCGGAGCAGGTTCGGCTTGTCCTCGGACTCGACGAGGTCGCTCGTCCCGCCCGTGGCGGAGGGGGGCGACGTCTCGGTGCGGATGACGACGAAGGCGCCGCTCTGCATCGGGACGATGAGCCGCGACTTGCCGTCCTGCGCGGCGGCGCGTGCGACGCCCGGCGAGTCGTCGACGTCCGCGCGCGCCGGGGCCGCGAGGCAGAGGAGCACGAGCGCGACGGCGGACAGCTTACTTCTCATCGACGCCACCTCTGCTCACGATGCGGAGCTTCACCTCGCCCGCGGGCTGGAAGTCGTTCATGTCAACGCGCGTGAAGTATCCGGCGTGCGCCTCCGGGTTCTGCGCGGGCGCGGGGCTTTCGGGGGCCGCCGCGCCTCCCTCGTTCTTATCGTCCCGCCGCGCCAACTCCTCGCGCACGGGCCGGCGGCGGGCGTCGACCTGCTCGCCGCCGCGGCCCTTCTTCTCGACGTAGACCGTGCGCGTCACCACGCGCTCCCGCACGACCGGCACCTCGACGACGCGCACGGCCGCGGGGGTCGTCTCCGTCCGGGCCGCCGACGCCCCGGCGCCGCCGGTCGCGCGCGCGCCGAGCACGTAGAGCGAGCCCAGCAGCGCGACGGCCGCGCAAACCGCGACGGGCAGCGGCACGCGCACCTGCGCCCACAGCGCGCGGCGCCAGAGCGGCGCGCGGCGGGCGCCCGCGCGGAAGTCCGCGAGCAGACGGCCGCGGGCGCCCGCGTCCTGCGCCGGCACCTCCCACGTGCGCAGAAGGGCGGTCAGCTCGGCGTCGGCCGAAAAGTCTTCGCCGCCCGCGCGGACGGCGTCCGCGCGCGCCGCGCGCCGGAGCCGGAACGGCAGGAGCCGCGTCTGTCTCTTCTCGTCACTCATCTCCCGACCTTCCCCGCGGAGGCGACCCCGCAGTGACTTTTAAAGTAGAAAGCGAGGGCGCGCCGCAAACGCCTCCGCGCGCGGTGCAGACGCGACTTGACCGTGCCCACGTCGGCGCCGACGACCGCGGCCGTCTCGGCAAGCGTTAGCTCCTCGAACTCGACGAGCACGATGACCTCGCGCTGCAAGTCGGGGAGGGCGGCGACGGCCTTGCGCACCTCCTCGGACATCTCTGCGTCGAGCAGGCGGCCGAGCGGCGACTCGCGCTCCTCGACCTCGGGCTCGTCTTCGAGGTCTTCGAAGGGGAACTCGCCGCCGTGCCGCCGCAGGTGCTTGGCCGAGAGGTTCCGGACGGCGGCGTAGAGGTACGTGCGCAGCGCCGCGCGCGAGGGGTCGAAGGCGTCGGGCCGGCGCACGAGCGAGAGGAAGCAGTCGTGCGCCACCTCCTCGGCGAGCGCGGCCGAGCCGAGCATGCGGTAGGCGAAGCGGAAGACCGTGTCGCGGTGGCGCTCGTAGAGCGCGAGGAAGGCCGCCTCGTCGCCGCGCCCGGCTTTGTGCAGGAGCTTTTCGTCCGTCATCCGACGGGGCGCCGATCCCGCGCCCCCTCCTTCAGAACTCGCCTTGCTGAATGTGATTACCACGAAAGTCCCAAAGGATACGGCGAAAAAGCAGTAAAGGGCGGCGGTTCGGGAGCCCGCCGGCACGATTCCGGAGCCCGCGGGGCCGTTTCGCCGCCCCGCCAAGGCCCGGCAGAAGCGATTTGCAGCCCGGCAGATTCAATTTGCAGCCGTGCAAATCCAATTCGCAGCCCTGCAAATGCTCTTTGCACGGGCGAACCGCTTCTGCCCGGCTGCGAATGCTATTTGCCCGCCTGCAAATCCTATTTGCACGGCTGCAAATGCAATTTGCCGGGCGGCAGAATCAATTTGCACGCGCAAATGGAATCTGCCCGGCTGCAAATCGTTTCCGCAGGCGTGACACGGGTCGCTGCCCGGCTGCAAACGGGCTCCGCCGCCCGGCAGATTGTCCCTGCACGACTGCAAACGGATTCTGCCGGGTTGTAACTGGAATCTGCACGGCTACAAATTGGTTCTGCACGGCCGCAAACGGAATCTGCACGCCTGCAAACGGAATCTGCCGGGCTGCAAATCCGATTTGCACGGCTGCAAATCGCTTTTGCCGGGCTGCAAATTGGTTCTGCCGGGCTGCAAAATTGTTCCGCGGGGCTGCGGGTGCTGACCGCCTACTCTGCAATCACGCTCGGACGCTCCTTCAGCGGGTGCGCCTGCTCGTAGGCGTGCGCGAGGCGGAGGATGTCGGGCTCGCCCCAGTGGCGTCCCATGAGCTGGAAGCCGACGGGCAGGCCCGCGGGGGTGAGGCCGCAGGGGACGCTCACGCCGGGGACGCCCGCGAGGTTCGCCATGCAGGTGTAGATGTCCGAGAGGTACATCGAGAGCGGGTCGTCCGTCTTCTCGCCGAGGCGGAAGGCGGGCGTGGGGCTCGTCGGCGTCAGTATCGCGTCGCACTTCTCGTAGGCGTTCAGGAAGTCGCGCCGGATGAGCGTCCGCACCTGCTGCGCCTTGAGGTAGTAGGCGTCGTAGTAGCCGGAGGAGAGGACGTAGGTGCCGAGCATGATGCGGCGCTTGACCTCCGCCCCGAAGCCCTCCTCGCGCGTGCGCCGGTACATCTCGCGCAAGTCCTTCGGGTCTTCCGCGCGGAAGCCGTAGCGCACGCCGTCGTAGCGCGCGAGGTTCGAGGAAGCCTCCGCGGTCGCTATGATGTAGTAGACGGCGATGCTGTACTTCGCGTGCGGCAGCTCCACGTCAACGATCTCCGCGCCCAACTCGCGGTAAGCCTCGACCGCCGCCTCGACCCGGAGCCGCACGTCCGCGTCCAGCCCCTCGCCGAGCAGCGCGGAGGGGACGCCGATGCGCGCGCCCTTCAAGTCGCCGCCGCCGAGGTCGCCGGCGTAGTCCGGCACCTCAACGTCCGCGGTCGTCGAGTCGCGCTCGTCGCGGCCGGCGATGGTCTGTAGGACGAGGGCGGCGTCCCTCACCGTGAGGCCGAAGACGCTCACCTGGTCGAGCGACGAGCCGAAGGCGACCAGGCCGTAGCGCGAGACGCGGCCGTAGGTCGGCTTCACCCCGACGATGCCGCAGAGCGCGGCCGGCTGGCGCACGCTCCCGCCCGTCTCGGAGCCGAGCGCGGCGGGGACGATGCGCGCCGCCACGGCCGCCGCCGACCCGCCCGAAGAGCCGCCCGGCACACGCCCCACGTCCCAGGGGTTGCGCACCGGCCCGTAGGCCGAGTTCTCGTTCGAAGAGCCCATCGCGAACTCGTCGCAGTTGGTCTTGCCGACGATGACGGCGCCCGCCGCGTTGAGACGCTCCGTCACCGTCGCGTCGTAGGGCGGGTGGTAGCCGGCGAGGATGCGCGAGCCGCACGTCGCCTGCATCCCGCGCACGCAGATGTTGTCCTTGACGGCCAGGGGCACGCCGCGCAGCGCCCCGGCGGCGCCCGCCTCTTTGTCCAACCCCTCCGCGCGGCGGAGCGCGCCCGCGCGGTCGATCTGTAGGAAGGCGTTGAGCGTCTCGTTCAGGCGCTCGGCCGCGTCGAGCGAGCGCGCGGCGACGTCGCGGGCGGTCGTCTTACCGCCGGAAAGTTCGGACGTGATGAGTTCGATTGTTCTTTCGGATGAAGGCATGTTTGATGAGAATGGCGCGGCAGGACTTTAAAAATTCTCTTTCTCTTCGGAGCTGGCGATGACCTTCGGCACGCGGAAGTGTCCGTGCGCGGGCTCGGGCGCCTGTTCGAGCGCGAGTTCCTGCCCGAGCGAAGGGCGCGCGGCGTCCTCGCGCGCGGCCCGCGTGCGCCCGCCCTCGGGCGTCATGCCGCCGATGGCCGGCTCGACCGCGCTCGTGTCCAGCTCGTTCAACTGCTCGACGTAGGCGACGATGGACGCGACCTGCGGCGCCAGCGTCCGCAGCTCCTCGTCCGTGATCTCAAGGTGCGCCAGCGCGGCGATCTTCCGGATGTCTGATTCGGTGATAGGCATAAGAAAGTAAGCAGTAAGCAGTGAGCAGTAAGCAGTGAGCAGTAAGCAGTGAGCAGTAAGCAGTAGGAGCGGCAGTCGTACTGCTCACCGCTCACGGCTTACTGCTCACCCTGTTCATGCAGCTCCCGGCGGCGAGGAGGAAGCGGCGGCGGAGTTCGTCGTCGTGGATGGCGTGCGCGGCTTCGTCCAGTTCGGCGGCGCGGTCGAGGGCGGCCTCGTCCGCGTCGAGCCGCTCGTACTCGGTGCGGCCCAGCCGCCTGCGCTCCTCGCGCACGGTCTGCGGGTCTACGCGGAACTCGACGTAGGTGACGACCGCCTGCCCGAGCAGGGAGTTGAGGCGGAAGACGAGCTGCGGGCTCACCTGTTCGAGCTGCTTGCGCCAGGTCGTGTCCGGCACCGAGACGATGAGCCGCCGGTTGTAGAGGCGGAACGGCACCGCGCAGCCGCGCAAAGCCTCGCCCGCCACGCGCCGCCACGCGGCGAAGCTCGCGGCCTCCAGGACCTCCTCGCTCTCGCCCGCCGCGCGCAGCAGCTTGGGGAGCGACTGAAATAAATCTTCCATTGTTAGCCGTCGGCCGTTGGCTGTTAGCTTTTAGCTGTCAGCCCTCTTGCATTAAGCTAACAGCTAAGAGCTAACAGCCAACAGCTATTCCGGGGGAGTGTAATGGAAAACGAACGCGCGTCACAAGCGGCGCACGCGGCGGGGGCGCCGCGGCTGAGGGGGATGACGCCGCTCATCCTCGCCTCTTCGAGCCCGCGCCGGTCGGAGATTCTGACGGCCGTCGGCTGGCCCTTCGAGACGCACCCGGCGGGCGTGGACGAGACGCGGCTCGCGGGCGAAGGCCCGGAGGATTTCGTCACGCGCCTCGCCCGCGCGAAGGCCGAGGCCGTCGCACGGAGCCGCCTCTTCGGGCTGGTGCTGGGCGCGGACACGACCGTGCTCGTGGACGGCGAGATTCTTGAGAAGCCGCGCGACGCCGACGACGCGCGGCGGATGCTGCGGGCCTTGAGCGGGCGCTGGCACGAGGTCCTGACCGGCGTGGCCCTCGTGCGCGCGGAGGCGGGGCAGTCCGCGGTCGGCCTTGAGCGCACGCGCGTCCGCTTCGCCGAGACGAGCGACGAGGAGATCGACTGGCACGTCCGCACCGGCGACGTGCTCGACAAGGCCGGCGCCTACGCCATCCAGGGGCGCGCCGCCCTCTTCATCGAAGCCATCGACGGCGACTACTGGAACGTCGTCGGCCTGCCCGTCAGGCTCGTTTACGAACTCGCGCGCCGGTTAGAGGCGGCGGAACGACCCGAAGGTAAGTAAAAAGGCGGAAGGGCCGAGCCCCGGAGGGGCGCGGGAGAGTAGCCGTGGGTGAGCCGGAGGCGCGAGTGTAAAGCAGTCTTCATCCGGGTGGGTCTGAAGTGAGCTTTCAACACAGAGACACGGAGGCACAAAGACACAGCTTGAGGTTATTACTCGGCAAGCTGTGTCTCCGTGTCTCCGTGTCTCCGTGTTAAATCGTTCTTGCCTTCACTCAACTGCCAACTGCAATAACTCACCCCGGCTAATCTCCGACGCCGCTGCCGCGGCCTAACACTTTTGCCTTAGTGCGCGTTGAGCATCTTGTTGAGGCGGTCGGAGAGCGCGTCTACGAGCGTGCGCTTGGGGTCGTGGCCGCCGACGACGGGGACGGAGACGGCGCCGCTGCGGTCGAGGATGACGACGGCGGGGAGCTGGTCGGCGCCGGTCTTCTTGAAGAGCGCGCCGTCGGGGTCGCGCAGCACGGCCGCCTTGAGGCCGGCCTTGCTCGCGAACGTGCGAAGCTGCTCGTCGGTCGCGTAGGTCTTCGCCTGCGGCTTGTCCGAGTCGGTCGTGACCCAGTAGACGCGCACGTCGCGCGCGCCGAACTGCTCGGACAACTCCTGCACGCCCTGCACCTGCTGCTTCGAGAGCAGGCCGAGCTGGCTTGAGCCGAACGCGAGGACGACCACGTCGCCGCGCACCATCTCTGAGGTGATCTCGCCGCCGTCGGTCGTCTTCAGCTTGAAGTCGAGCGGCGACTGCGCGCGCGTGACCGGCGCGACCCACGAGACCGCGGCGAGCAGCAGCGCGAGCGCGATTGCGTAGGCCGGACGCCGTTTGTTGGGTGACATTTTCATCTCCTTCTACCCCGCGCCTTCAACGTGTGCGCGGGCAATCATGCCGGACATTAGATGTGTGGTCAAATCGAATGGTTGGATTCAAAACACGGTTGGCCGCGTCAACCCGGCACCTTTTTGCGCCCGGGGTCTCCGACTTTATAACGGCTCCGCCCGCCCGCCCGCCGCGCCGACTTTTCGTGAACTCCCCGCACCGGAACCGCGAAGGCGGGGGCTAGACTCAAGACCTCGTCAATTCCGAGCCGTCGGGGAGGAGCATTATCGTGGGGAAGGGTCTGGACGGATGTCTCTGTGTCGAAATCCCTCTGCTGTTGGCCCGGCTGCAAAAGGCGACGACTGTCGTCTGCTTACCGCCTACCCTCCGGCGGTGAGCCGAACACCTCCGTGTGGAGCGCGGCGTAGTCATCCCACGTGTCCATGTCGCGCGCGACGTAGGGCGAGCCGGCGGGGACGCGCAGCACCTCTGCCCGGTGCGCGTCGAAGAGTGCGCGCAAGCCCCGCTCCGGGACTACGCCCGCCAACTCCTCCCGCAGTGAGAGGTCTACGAGCAAGGGGTGGCCGCCGCGCCCCTCCCACTCCGGCACGACGAGCCGCGCGCCCGCGCGCCGCCGCGCCTCGATAAGTCTTATTACCTCAGCCGGCGGCACCGCCGGCTGATCCACGAGCGCGACCAGCACCGCCTGCGCCTCTTCAGACAAAGCCTCGACGCCGCGCGCCACCGAGACGCCCATCTCGCTCCCCGCCGCGTCGTTGACGGCGAAGCTCAACCCTTCGAGGTGCGCGAGCGCCGCGCGCACCTCCTCGCCGCGGTGGCCGACGACGACCACGACCTCGCCCGCGCCGCCCGCGCGCAGGGAGGCCACGCAAGCCTCGGCGACGCTCACGCCCCCGAACGGCAGCAGCGGCTTGAACGCCCCCATCCGCCGCGAGCGGCCGGCGGCGAGGAGAATGGCTGCGATTTCACTCACGGGAAAAGTAGGCGCTGTTGTCGAAGAGTCCCGCGGGGACTCAAACGTTTATAGCCGCGGCGGCTTATAACAGCCCGAGCCCCGTGGGGGCGACACATAACATGCCGCTCCTACGGAGCCTGAGCGCGTAATCAACTTGGCTTTCTATAAACATGCCGCTCCTACGGGGCGGGGGCTTGCGCCAACTCTCGGAGGGCGCGGAGGACGAAGGGGCGGGCCATCTGCTTGCGGTAGTTCATCAGGTGGTCGGTGTTGTCGAGCGGGCGCGCGCGCAGGTAACAAGCCTCCGCCGCCGCGCCGATGGTCTCGTCGTTGAGCGGGGAGCCCGCGAGCGCGGCGCCCGCCGCCTCGACTTCGAGCGGGGCGGGCGCGATGCCGCCGAGGACGACGCGCGCCGACTGCACCGCCCCGCCGTCTTCCGCGTCGACGCGCGCGGCGACGCCGAGCACGGGGAAGTCGAACGCGCCGCGCCGCCGCAGCTTCTTGTAGACGGCGCGCCAGCCCGCGGCGGGCGGCAGTCGAATCTCGGCCAGCAGCTCTTCGGGGCGTTTGCGCAGGTAGTCGATGCCGTCGTCGTTGTAGAAGCCCCGCGCCTCCACGAGCCGGTCGCCCACCGTCGAGACCAGACGCAGCCGCGCCCCAATCGCCACCATCAGCGGCACGAGGTCTGAAGACTGCACGGCCCAGCACTTCGCGCTGCCGGGCGCGACCCAGCACACGTCGCCGTCCTTCTTCAGACAGAAGTTTATCCCGCGACGCCACTCGTAGTTCTGGTCGTAGTAGTTGCAGCGCGTGTCGAGCAGGAGGTTCCCGCCCACCGTCCCCATGTTCCGCAGCGTCGGCGTCGAGATGAGCCGCGCCGCGCGCGCCACCGAAGGGTAGTCGCGGTTGACGACCGGGTGCTCGATGAGTTCCGTCAAGGACACGCCCGCCCCGACCCGCAACCCCTCGCGCCCGTCGCCCTCTATCCTCCGCAGCTCCGCCAGCCGCCCGACCGAGATGACCGTGCGCGGCGTCTGCTGCCGCCGCTTCATGTTCGGGTAGAGGTCGGTCCCGCCCGCGACGAACTGCCCCGCCGGCCCCGCCTCGCCCATCATCCTCGCCGCCTCGCCCACCGTCTTCGGCACGAGGTAGGCGAACTTAGGAAGTCTCATCATAACGGTCTGCTTCTCTCCTCAGTTGGGCAGCGACTTCCAGAGCTTGTCGAAATCTTTCACGCCCTTGCCGTTCTCGTCGACGAAGGGCGCGCCGCCCTTCTTGTTGCGCATGGCGATGTAGCCGTAGATGAAGGGGCGCACGCCCGTCGTCCGCTCGTAGGTGACGATCTGCACCTCCATCTCGCCCTGCTTCGCCGTGGCGATGTCGGCCTTGCCGTCGCCGTCGCCCGGGTGCGAGGGGATCGGCTTGACCTGCCAGTCGAGCGCGGCCTTCTCGTCGTGGAAGAACATGTTGGCGGCCAGCTTGCGCAGGCGCCCGCGCTGCCCCTCGGTCGTCGTCTCGTCCTGCTTCGGGTAGGTGACGAACATCACCGAGGGCTTCTTCGGGTTGAGGAAGACGATGGGGCCGACCTCCGTCTTGTCGGCGGGCATCCACCCGTCGGGCGCCTTGAAGACGGCCGCGCCCTTCCCCTGACCCGCCGCGGCCTGCGCGCAGAGGAGGAGGGCGAAAAGGAGCGGGGCGGCGAGCGCCGTGAATTTGAGTTGAGGCTTCGTCATGTTTCGAGTCCTTCCCTCTTTCTAAGAATGCACGGCCACGCGGGGCATCTCTTTGCCGTCGCCGCCTTCGGCGGGCGTCAAGACCTTGAGCGGGTCGGGCCAGGCGGGCGTGGGGGTGCGCGTGGGGCCGTAGCGCGCGTCCTTGCCCTGGCGCTTGGCGCGCAGCGCGGCGAGGACTTTCTCGGGCGTGATGGGCACCTCGTCGATGCGGACGCCGACGGCGTCGTAGACGGCGTTGGCGATGGCGGGCATGACGGGGAGGAGCGGCCCCTGCCCCACCTCTTTAGCGCCGAAGGGGCCGTTGGGGTCTGCGTCCTCGACGAGGTAGGTGAAGACGTCGCACATCTCCAGCGTCGTCGGGCTCTTGTATTCGAGGAGGGAGGGGAACTTGTGCACGACGTTGCGGTTCTCGCGGTAGACCATCTCCTCCATGAGCGCCTCGCCCAAGCCCATGTAGATCGAGCCCTCGACCTGCCCCATGACGAGCATCGGGTTGATGCTCTTGCCGATGTCGTGCGCGACCCAGATGCGTGGGACGTGGACGTAACCCGTCTCGACGTCGACTTCGACTTCCGCGACCGCGGCCGAGTAGCTGTAGGCGGGCGAGGGGCCGACGCCCGCGCCCTTGAACTTGCCGGGCGAGCGCGGCGGGACGTAGGAGCCGACCGTGCCGATGGTGCCGAACTTCTGCTCGGCGAGCACGACCGCCTCGGCGAAGGTGACGCCCGTCTCGGGGTTCTCCACGTCGAAGACGCGCCGCTCGGCGAGGGAGAGGTTGTCGGCGGGGACGCCCAGCTTGTCCGAGACGGCCGACACGAGAAGCTCGCGCGCGCGCTCGGCGGCCTGGATGGCGGCGTTGCCGGTCATGAGGGTGACGCGGCTCGAATAGCTGCCGAGGTCGACGGGGGTCAGGTCCGTGTCGGCGGTGACGACGCGGATGTCGAAGGGGTCGATGCCGAGGATTTCGGCGACGACGTAGGCGAGCACGGAGTCCGAGCCCTGCCCGATGTCGGTCGAGCCGCACTGGACGCAGACGCCGCCCTGCCGGTCGAGCCGGAGCTGCACGCCCGAGTGCGGCATCGAGTTCCAGTAGATGGGCAGCCCCGCGCCGCAGATGTAAGAGCTGCAAGCGATGCCGAAGCCGCGGCCTTCGGGGAGCCGTCGAAACTTGTTCTTCCAGTCGGAGCCCGCGACGACCTTCTCGATGCAGGCGCCGAGCCCCATCGAGCCGACGCGCAGGTAGTTCGCCGTCACCGTGTTCGGCCCGACGAGGTGTTTGAGGCGCATCTCGGCCGGGTCGAGGTTCAACTCCTCCGCGACCTTGTCCAACTGGACTTCGAGCGCGAAGCGCGGCTGCGGCGTGCCGTGCCCGCGCTTGGGGCCGCAGGGCGGCTTGTTGGTGAAGGCGCGCAGGCCGCGGAAGCGGTAGCGCGGCACGTCGTAGGTGACGGTCTGCAACGCGCCCGTGTAGAAGGTCGAGGCCACGCCGTAGGAGCCGTACGCGCCGCCGTCGAGGAACGACTGGAAGTCGAGCGCGGTGATCGAGCCGTCCTTCTTCACGCCGATGCGGCTCTTCATTAAAACCGGGTGGCGCCCGCGGTGGCAGTAGAAGACCTCCTCGCGGGTGAGCGTCACCTTGACGGGCCGCTTCGTCCTTCTCGACAACTCGCAGACGGCGATCTCGTGGTTGAAGGGGTCACTCTTGCCGCCGAAGCCGCCGCCGTTGGGGGTGGCGATGACGCGGATGTGCGCGGCCGGCATCTGCAAGGTCTTGGCGAGCGCGCGGTGGACGTAGTGCGGCGTCTGCGTCGAAGACCAGAGGGTGATCTTGCCGTCGGCGTCGAAGTGCGCGACCGCGGCGTGCTGCTCCATCGGGAGGTGCGTGTTGCCCTCGTAGAAGAAGGTGTCCTCGCGGACGAGGTCGGCCTCCCGGAAGCCCTCGTCCATGTCGCCGAATTCGAGGTGGACGCTCTTGTGGATGTTGTTGTAGTCGCCGTAGTCGTGTATGCGCGGCTCGCTCGTCTCGACGGCCTCCTCGATGGTGGCGACGGCCGCGAGCGGCTCGTACTCGACTTCGATCAGGTTCATCGCGTCGAAGGCCGTGTCCTCGTCCACGGCGGCGACGGCCGCGACGGGGTCGCCGATGAAGCGCACCTTCTCGACGCAGAGGGCCGTCTCGTCCTGGCTCACGGGCAGGATGCCGTAAGGGACGGGCAGGTCTTTGCCCGTGATGACGGCGTGGACGCCGGGCAGCGCGAGCGCCTTGCTGTAGTCGATGGACTTGATGAGCGCGTGCGGGACGTGCGAGCGGAGGATTTTGCAGTAGAGCATCCGCGGCAAGCTGATGTCGTCGGCGAACTTCGTCGCGCCGACGCACTTCGAGCGCGCGTCCACCTTGCGGAAGGGCTTCCCGACGACCTTGAAGTCCTCCGGCCGCGCCCCTGTCCCGTTGGATTTCGCGCCGTCTATACGGGCGTGCCCCTTGCCGTTGCCCTCGTGACCGTTATTCGTAGCCATAGACGCTTTCTCTCGGCAGTTCCGTCTCTTCGCCGCGCATCTTTGCGGCGGCCTGCTCGACCGCCTCGTAGATTTTGATATAGCCGGTGCAGCGGCAGAGGTTGCCGCTGAGGGCCTCTTTGATCTCGTCGCGCGTTGGCGAGGCGTTCTGCGCGAGCAGCTCTTTGGCGACGAGGAGGAAGCCGGGCGTGCAGTAGCCGCACTGCGCGGCGCCGGTGTCGGCGAAGGTCTCTTGCAGGGGGTGGAGGCCGTCCCCGGTCGCCATCCCCTCGACCGTCTCGACGCGGCGGTCTTCGGCGTCGAGGCCGAGCATGAGGCACGAGAGCACCGAGCGGCCGTCCACGAGCACGGCGCAGGTGCCGCACTCGCCCAGCTCGCAGCCGTGCTTCGTGCCGGTCAAGGCGAGGTCTTCGCGCAGCACTTCCAGAAGCGTCTTGTGCGGCGCGAAGGCGACCTCGGTCTCCTCGCCGTTGAGGGTGAAACTGATGTGCGCTTTCTGTCTGTTAGTCATCTGTCAGGACTCGAAAAGCCCCCGGCGCACGAACCCCGCGAGCGGTTAAAGTCGTGCGCGTCGATTCAGTTTTCTTCACCGGGGACGAGTACGCCGCGGAGGCTCCTGCTGGCGCGTGTGCGGTGATAGCAGATGATAGCAGCTTTGGGTTTGAGGATTAAGCGGGGCGGGGATGGGTGATAGGTGTTGGGTGCCGGGTGTTAGGTGGTGGGGGAGAATCGGTTTTTTACCAACACCTAAAACCCGGCACCCAACACCCCCTCTTACTTCCGCCCCGGCTTGCCGCCGATGACGGCCTGGAGCTTGGCGGCGCGGGCGGGGTCGAGGCGGCGCAGGGCGTTGTACTCGTCCTGCGCGCCCTTGCGGTTGCCGAGGGCGAAGTAGGCGACGCCGAGGTTGTAGCGCGCCTGCGGGAAGTCGGGGCGGACTTTGATGGCCTGCTGGAACGCCTTGACCGCGGCCGGGTCCTGTTCGAGCCGCAGGTAGGCGTTGCCCATCAGGTAGAGGTCGTCGGGGTCGAGCGTGCGGCCGGGCTGGTTGTAGGCGCGGATCGACGCGCCGTAAGAGGCGCGCGCCTCCTCCGCGCGCCCGAGCTTCTCCTGCGCCGTCGCCACGTTGTAGTGCGCCCAGCCCTCGTCGGCCGGCTCGTGCCTGTGCCGCAGGGCGGCCTGCGCGGCCTGCAAAGCCTCGGCGTGTTGACCCTGCTGGTTGAGGACGTAGGCGAGCAGGTTCTGCGTCCCGGCGTCGTTCGGCCGGAGGCGGACGGCCGCGCGCGCCTCCGTCAGCGCGTCGCCGGGCTTGTCCTCGCGCACGAGGATGAAGCCGAGGACGTGGTGCGGCCAGTAGTTCTCGGGCTCAAGCCGCGCGGCCTCGCGCGTCGCGCGCAAGCCCCCGGCCATGTCGCCGGTCGTGGCGAGCGCCGCGCCGAGCAGCGTCTGCGCCGCGGCGTTCTGCGGCGCCGCCTGCGCGGCCCGCCGCGCCGTCTCGACGAGCAGGGGGTACTGGCCCTGGTAGTAGCGGAGCACGGCCTGGCCCATCAGCGCCTCGGCGCTGTCGGACTTGAGGGCGAGCGCGCGCGCGAAGGCGTCGTCGGCCTCGCGGTAGCGCAGCATGCGCGTGTAGGCGTTGCCCAGGCC
Source organism: Pyrinomonadaceae bacterium (assembly GCA_036389235.1). Classification (GTDB taxonomy): domain Bacteria; phylum Acidobacteriota; class Blastocatellia; order Pyrinomonadales; family Pyrinomonadaceae; genus QHXN01. Next base: position 15,414 of record DASVQJ010000077.1, read on the forward strand.
GACGAAAGGCTCGGGCGAGGTGGGCTGGAGCCTTTGCGCCGCGGTGAGCGCCGCGACCGCCTCCTCGTGGCGGTAGAGCGAGAGGTGCGCGAAGCCGAGCCCGAGCTGCGTGTAGAACTGTCCGGGGTCGGCCGCGCGCAGCGCCGCGAGCGCCTCCTCGGGGCGGTCGGCCGAAAGGTACGCGTTGCCGAGCAGCATCTGCGTCTGGGCGAGGCTCGGGGTCATGCGCGCCGCCTGCTCAAGGGGCGCGATGGCCTCCCGCCCCTTGTTCTGCTTCAGCAGGAGGAGGCCGACGGAGGTGAGCGCGTACTGCGCGTACTGCGGGTCGGAGGAGGCGCGGCGCAGCGAGTCGAGCGCCCGGCCGTCGTCGCCCCCGGTCTGCAAGTAAGCCATGCCGAGGAAGTAGTGGCCCGCCGTGCCTATGTCGCCGAGCTTGAGGGCGAGGGCGAGCGCGTCGGCGGACTCCTTGTAGCGGCCGAGCGCGAACTGTACGGCGCCGGTGTTGACGAGCGCGTCCTTCGCGCGCGGGTTCGGCTGCGCCGCGACGACGTTGGCGAAGGCGGCGAGCGCCTCCTCTTGCCGCTTCAGGTTCATGTAGGCCAGCCCGAGGCCGTAGTTGGCCTCGACGTGGCGCGCGTCGGCGCGCACGGCCTTCTGGTAGCTCTCGGCCGCGCGGTTCCAGTCCTTCCGCGAAAGGTACTCGGCCCCCTTCTGCGCCTGCCTGTCGGCCTCCGAGGTCTTCTGGAAAGGGACAGCGTGCGCCGGGGCCGACAGCAAGGCGGCCAGCAGAAGGAGGCCGGCCGCCCTGAGCGTGTTCGTGTTTTTCATCGCTTCAGGCAGTAGCCAGTAGACAGTAGTCAGTAGAAAACCCTTCGTAGCCAGCGGACACTATGAAAGCATCAACGCCCACCGTCTTAACCTACTGCCTACTGCCTACTGTCTACTCCCTCCTCAGTATCCCGAGATGAGCCGGATGATGAGCTGGGCCTCCGCCTTGCTCCGCGTGTTGGGGGCGAAGTTGAAGTTGTTGCGGCCGTTGATGGCCTGCACCGGCTTGACGTGGAAGGCGCCGTACTCCGAGCCGACGAAGCCGTTGACCTTCGCCTCCTTGATGTTCGAGTCCTCGGCGTCGAAGGTGTCGCGGCCGTCGTTGGCCTTGAAGCTCACGCCGGTCTTGGTGACGAAGAACGA
>DASVQJ010000078.1:0-9457 GCA_036389235.1 Pyrinomonadaceae bacterium
GATTCACCGACTCTTTGAAGAAAAATCAGAAATGAGAAAATTCGATCAACGAATCGATGAACAAATCATTCGACCTCTGTCATAATCCCCGTTCAACTTTCAAACTTCAAGGGACGACACATGCCCGCAAACTTCCAGGACCTCGTCGCGCTGATGGCGCGGCTGCGCTCGCCCGAGGGCTGCCCCTGGGACCGCGAGCAGACCTACGCCACGCTCGCGCCGATGCTGCTCGAAGAGGCTTACGAGGCTTTCGAGGCCGTCGAGGAGGCGCGCGCGGGCAGGCCGGCGAACCTCTGCGAGGAGCTGGGCGACCTGCTCTTCCAGATCGTCTTCTACGCGCAGGTCGCGGCCGAGCGCGGCGAGTTCACCGTCGACGACGTGACCGGCCAGATACACGCGAAGATGGTGCGCCGCCACCCGCACGTCTTCGGGGACGTGACCGTGCGCGACAACGAGGAGCTGCTGCGGAACTGGGAGGCCCTGAAGGCCGAGGAGAAGCGCGCCGCGGGCAAGGCCGCCGGGGACGGCGACGCGTCGCTCTTAGACGGCGTCTCTTCCAGGGCGCCCGCGCTGATGGAGGCGCACCAGTTGACGACGAAGGCCGCGCGCGTCGGCTTCGACTGGCGGGACGTGGACGAAATCTTCGACAAGCTCCAGGAGGAGGTGGGCGAGCTGCGCGAGGCCATCCGCCTCTCGCGCGAGGCGGGTGCCGAATCAGAGTCGTCCGCGCAGCGCGTCCGCGAGGAGGTCGGCGACCTCCTCTTCGCCGTCACCAACATCGCGCGCCACCTCGACGCGGAGCCCGAGGCCGCCCTCAAACTCACCAATCGCAAGTTCCGCCGCCGCTTCCGCCACATCGAACGCGGCCTGAAAGAGCGCGGCCGCGAACTCGGCCAGGCGACGATTGACGAGATGGAGGAACTCTGGCAGGAGGCGAAAGGCGCCGACAATTAGACGGCGAGGGCGACGCGGAGGCGGGACTGAACTTCCTGCCAATCGCGGCCGGATAACCGGCCGACGACCGAAACGACGGCCGTGGCGGGGAGCGTGACGAGGAAAGCGCGATGTGTAACCCGGCCGCTTGCCAGTCCTGAAGGACGTAATCCGAGGGGGCCGTGGCGGACATCGTCTGACTCGTCACGACGGCGAGCACCACGTCGGGTCGGGTGGCGTGGTACGTCGGCGTCGAGACGACGAGCGCGGGGCGCCGCTTCACGCCCGTCGCGCCGGGGAAGTCCACGGTCACCACCGCGCCGGGTTTAATCATGAGACCGTGCCTACTCGGGGAGCGATTGCTCCGCGTACGCCGCGGCCGCCGCCGTCACGTCGCGCAAGTCTTCGTCCGACCACGCGTCGCTTTCGTCAAGCGGCGGTTTCTGTCCGTACCGCGCGCGTAGGAAGAGGATAAAGTCCTGCGCCTCGGCAACCTTGTCCGGGGGCAGCACGCTGAGCGCGCGCAAAATCTCTTCGGCCTGTTTCTTGTCCAGCATCTCCGGCTCTCCCCGACAGCCTCCGACGGTAAGTCCGAGACTCCGGTAAAGTCAATCTCAAAGGTAAAAGCAGTGATGAGTTACAAGTGACAAGAAAATTTTTGGCTGCTATCTTCTCCTTCGCGGGGTCAGGCGGCGGTGCTCCGCAGACCTTTTTCACTCGTCACTTTCACCCAACACTGCTTTCGGAGGTTCACCTCGATGGGGATGATTCAGTTCGTCAACAACTATGACGACCTTTCGACGGATAAGGGTTACCAGTTCAAGTTCTACTGCGACAAGTGCGGGAACGGCTACATGTCGCGGTACCAGGCGTCCCTGACGGGGACGGGCGGGTCGCTGCTGCGCGCGGCGGGCGACCTCTTCGGCGGGTGGCTGAGTTCGGCCGGCAACTCGGCCTACGAGCTTCAGCGCGCCGTCGGCGGGAAGGCGCACGACGAGGCTTTGCAGAAGGCGGTCGAGGAGGGCAAGACGCACTTCCACCAGTGCTCGCGCTGCGGCCGCTGGGTCTGCCCCGAAGTCTGCTGGAACGCCTCCGCCGGGCAGTGCGAGGAGTGCGCGCCCGACTACCACGAGGAGCTGGCCTCGGCGCACGCGCACGCGAAGGCCGACGCCACGCGCGAGCAGCTCCACGAGAAGGCGCGCGCCACCGACTACGTCTCCGGCATCGACATGGGCGCCGGCTCTACCGTCAGGGCGCCGGCGCCCGCGCAGCAGCAGAGGGCGGCCGCGGCGGCGAGCGCGGCGGCGAACTGTTCGGGGTGCGGCGTCGAGGTCGGCAAGGCCAGGTTCTGCCCCGAGTGCGGCACGCCGACCGCCCCGCCGAAACTGACCTGCACCGGCTGCGGCCACCAGCCCGAAGGCAGCCCGAAGTTCTGCCCCGAGTGCGGCGGGAAGATGTCTGTCACGAGTTAAGCGCCGCGGCGGAGGAGTGCGGCCGGGGACCGGCCGCGACCGAGATCAGGCGGGGCGAGCTTCGAGACGCGGGCCGTCAGGCGGAGCGTTGCGGCCCGCCCCGGCTTCAACTCCCCTCCCCGCCGGGCGGCGCCGCCAGACCGCAGAATCGCCCCGCGGGCCGTGATACAATCCGCTCCCCGACGCATTCCGACAACTCAGGCGGAAGTGAGGTGCCACACGATGTCCATGCGCCGCCCTCGCCGCGTCCACGCCTTCAATCTCCTGCTCGCGGCCCTCTTCGCAGCCGGCTGCGCCGCTCCCCGGGCCTTCGCGCAGTCCCCGCCGCGCTACACCGTGACAGACCTCGGGCCTTTCACGCCGCGCGGCGTCAACGAGATGGGCCAGGCCGCGGGCTCCGCGATCATCGACAGCCGCCAGTACGCGGTGCTCTACGACGGCACGCTCAAGACCATCAACCCGCCCGGCTCCTACGCCGCCGCCGCGTGGGGCGTCAACAACCGCGGGCAGGTCGTCGGGTGGGCCTCGTTCTGCGACGTCGTCGACGGCAACTGTGTGAACAGTTGGACGCGGGCCTTCCTCTACGACGCCGGCAAGTTCACCGTCCTCGGCACGCTCGGCGGGCGCGACAGCTTCGGCGGCGACATTAACGACGCGGGGCTCGCCGTCGGCTACTCCGCCACGGCCGGCCCCGCCCCGAACATCAGCGGCGAGACTCAGGCGTTCGCCTCCGGCGGCGGGGCACTCGAAAACATCGGCGCGAAGCTGGGCGTCGGCGGCAGCCTGGCGTTCGGGGTCAACTCCGTCGGCCAGGTCGCGGGCCACTTCGGCGACCGCAACGGCTCGGGCGGTTTCCTCTACGACAGCCGCGACGGCACCTTCTCGCTCTTCAAGCTCAACGGGTTTCCGGACGACGTTAACGACCTCGGGCAGATCGTCGGCGGCCTGAGCGGGAACGACGACGGGTCGGGGCGCGCGTTCCTCTACGAGGGCGGCGCGGTGAAAGACCTCGGGACGCTCAGGGCCTCGCACACCTTCAGCCGCGCCTGGGCCGTCAACAACTCGGGGCAAATCGTCGGCCTCTCCAGCCATAGCTTTTTCACGCGGCAGGACGAGCGCGCGTTCCTCTACGAGGGCGGCGCGATGCTCGACCTCAACGCGCTCATCCCCGCGGGCTCGGGCTGGGTCTTGAGCGAGGCGGCCGACATCAACGGCCGGGGTCAGGTCGTCGGCTCCGGGCGGCTCGGCGGGCAGCCGCGCGCCTTCCTGCTCACGCCGACCGAGCCGCTCGTGCTGCTCACGGAGCCGGGCTCCGCCGCGGCGCTCGCGCTCGACTCGGTCACCTTCGAGCGCGGCCCGTTCACGCTGTCGAGCGCGCACAACCTCAGCGCGGACGGGCGCAGGCGCGTCACGCTGCTCGCGCGCAACGTCGAGTTCGCGCCCGGCGAGGACGTCCAGCAGCTCCTCGTGCGGGCGGAAGGCCCGGCGGGGGAGACGCACCTCCTGCCGGTCGAGCACGCCGGCCGCGTCCCGGGCTTCCCCTCCCTCACGCAGATCACCGTCCGCCTGGCCGACGGCCTCGCCGCGGGGGGCGACTTCCAGTTGAGCCTCGTCCTGCGCGGCACGGCGAGCAACAAGGCGACACTCAGCGTCAGTGCGCCGCCGGCGCCTTAAGAAGTATCAAACACGGAGACACGGCTCGGGGCAAAAGCCCGACGAGCCGTGTCTCCGTGTCTCCGTCGTTAATTCTTAGGGTTCGGCGTGTCGAGTTCGGCGATGTCGCGCTCTAAGGCGAGGAGGGTGCGCTTGAGCATGGCGCGGTGTGCGGCGCCGGTGGCGCGCTCCAGTTGGTCGAGCGTGCGTGCGCGCGAGAGTTCGAGCGAGGCGAGGCGCTCGCGGCGCGCGCGCTCCCCGGGCGAGAGCTGTTGAAAGTCGCGCTGCTCGGACTCCCTGACACTCTCCTCCTGCTGCGACTCGACCGACTTGCTCTCCCACCCGCGCGCCAAAGCCCTTCACCTCCCGCCGGAAATTAGAAGGGCGGCCTCGACTCTTTCGAGTAAAGGCCGCCCGCCGTGTCCGAACCCGACCAAAGGTCGGCCGCCCTCAGTAGCGGCTGTTGAGTTGCAGCGAGCGCAGGATGTCGTTGAACGCGCGCTGGTAGTTCGCGTACTCGTTCCCCGGCGAGACGGCGGCCATGTATAAGACCTGGCCGTTGCCGAGCGCCGTCGTGACGAGCGTCACGCGCTCGTTGCGCCCCGTCAGCGGCGAGCGCCCGACGAGCGTCGTGGCGAGCGCCGCGCGGCCGTCCACGGTCGTGCGCGCGAAGCCCGACTGCTGGCGCAGGTATTCGTTCCCGCCCTGCGTCAAGCTCTGCACCACCTCCTGCGACGCGCGCTGGAGGTCGCCGTAGTTCGACTGCGCCACGCTGAAGATCACGCCGTGCGTGATGCTGCCCTGCGAGTCGTACGCGCCCTCGGGGGCGTAGGTGACCGACGCCTGGTCGCCGCCGAGCGCGCGCCAGTTCGAAGGGATGGCGACGCTGAAGAGGCTCGTGCGCTGCGTCTGGTAGCGCGTCGAGGGGTAGGCCACGCGCTCGCCGCGCGCGTAGACGCCGCCCTGCTGCTCGTTCGGGTACTGCCGGCCGTCGCCCTGGTTCGGGTAGCGCTGGCCCGCGCGCGCGATCTCCTCCATCGAGCGCGCGCGCGGGTAGCCGCGCAGGCGCGACTGTACCTGCCGGAACTCGGCCGTGTCGCTGCGCCCGCCCTCGACGCGGAGCATCGCGGCCTCCTGCATGATGCGCTGCTCGCGGTTGCCCGGGTTCGGGTGGCTGGAGAGCCACTCGGGGCCGCCGCCGCCGCCCTGCTGCGCGATGGTGCGGAACATGGCGGCCAGTTCGCGCGGGTCGTAGCCGGCGCGCGCCATGATCTGCGAGCCGAGGATGTCGGCCTGCGTCTCGTACTCGCGGCTGTACTTGGTGAAGTACCCCTGGGCGATGGTCTGCCCGATGGCGGCGCCGGTCTGGCCGCCGAGGATCGCGCCGCCGAGGATGGAGCCGAGCCCGATGATGGTGCTCTTGGCGCTGGTGGCCTTCGTCTGCTGCGCGGTGGCGTGCCGGAGCGCGACGTGCGAGATTTCGTGCGCCATGACGCCGGCCATCTCGCCCTCGCTGTGCGCCGCCTCGATCATGCCGCGGTTGACGAACATCGGCCCGCCGGGGAGCGCGAACGCGTTGATGTCGCGCGCGTCCACCACGTCGAACGAGTAGCGGAAGGCCGGCTGCTGGAACTCAGCCGGGATGGCCGCGACCAGACTCTGGCCGACCCGGTTGACGTAGCTCTTGACCGCGCTGTCGCCGAGGATGGGCATCTGCTGGTAGACCTGCTGCGCGGCCTGCTGGCCGACCTGCACGTCCTGCGCGACGCTGTACTTGTTCTTCGACATCGCGATGCGCGTCTGCCCGAGGGCCGCGAGCGGCATGACGAACATGGCGAAGGCCAGCAGCAGCGCCGACAGGCCCTTCGAACTGTTTCTTCCGATAGTCTTCATCTTAATCTCCCCCGCGGCCGTCGCTTCAGTCGTGAAGTCGCGGCCGAGAATCATGACGCAAAAGCGAGAGCGGCACGTCCCCTATTTTACGTCAGGGGGCGTGCCGCTCGTACGGCATTTTTTTCATCCCCCTGAACACTCGCTGTCAAAGCCTGCCGGCGTTTGGAGAGAGAGAGGAGAGAGAATTTTTACTTTTCGTCCGCGCCGCGTCCTTCGGCGTGCGCGAGCCGGACACTGTTTAGATGAACCGCGCGGCGCGGCCGTGGCCTCGCGATTTAACCTCTCCCCCTGCGCCGCCGCGCGCCTCGCGCGCGGGGTCTCACGTTTCTGTTGCGTTCCTGTTGCGGCGGCTCGACCGCGCCGCCCTCGTCCGCGAAACGCACAGTCGCGCCGCTGGGCGGACGCGGTATCGAGACGGCGACGAAGGGCGAAGTCAGAACCTGCGTTGTAAGGCTTCCGGACGCCGGACGCCGCTCGCTCACGGTGACTGCAAGCACAGTGCCAGTCCGCTTGATGCCGGCTATCTCGACGCTGTAGCCGCCGGTCGGCTTCTGCCCCTGGTACGCGACGACGACGGCGCGCGTATCGAAGCTCACGTCGGGCAGGGGGCGGCCCGCGCCGATGACCTCCCAGGCGCGCAGCCAGGCGGCGTTGTCCGTAATGAGCTCGACGGCCCGCCCGCCCTCGCGCGTGCTGTACGAGCCGGTGGCGAGCAGGGAGAACTCGACGGGCTTCGCCTCTTCGGTCGAGGTTTGCGCGCCGGCCGCGGGCGTGCGCGAGGCTTCGTCGCCGAGCATCGCCATGCGCAGAATCTTGACGGGCGGCATGCCGTAGCTGAGCAGGCGGTCGTGGAAGTCCCCGAGGCGGAAGGAGTCGCCGAGCTGCCTCTTCCACTCGTCGCGCAGGCGGAGTATCTCCATCTTGCCGAGCGTGTAGACGAGGTACGTCGGGTCGAGAGTCCCGCGCCGCGCCTCGCGCTCGGCGTTGGTGCGCGCCTGGTAGCCTTCGCGCATGAAGAAGGAGACGGCCTCGTCGTAGCTCATCCCGGCCGTGTGCAGGCGCAGGCCCACGACGTAGCGGCACAGCCTGAGCAGCGCCGCGTCCAGCTGCGCGAGCCTGAGCTTCGGGTTGTTGCCGCCGAAGCCTTCGTCCAACATCATCTGCTCGCAGTAGTGCGCCCAGCCCTCGACGAAGCCGGCCGCGCCCAGCGCCGCGCGGACGCGCGAGGGCGACTGCCGGGCCTTGAGCAGTTGGTAGTAGTGGCCGGGGTACGCCTCGTGGATGGAGGTGATGGTCAGGCCGTAGCGGTTGTAGTGGCCGAGGTGGTCCTCCTGCTGCTGCGGCGTCCAGGCGGGGTCGGCGGGCGTGACGTAGTAGTAGCTCTCGTCGGCGGCGCGCTCGAAGGCGCCGGGCGCGTCGAGCGAGGCGAAGGAGAGCGAGCGCGCGTACTCGGGCGTCTCGGCGACGAGCAGGTGCTCGCGCGCGGGCGGCGTGAGAATCTGTTCGGTGCGGACGAAGGCGCGGATGCGGTCGAGTTCGGCGCGCGCCTCGCCGACGAGGCCGTCCGCGGTCGGGTGCTCGCGCGCGAGCAGTTGGAGCGCGGCGGCGACGCCGCGGCCCGGCGCGATCTCTTCGGCGACGGCGCGCATCTGGTCTTGCGTCTCGCGCAGTTGCCGCTCGCCCTCGCGCAGGAGCGCGGGCAGGGGCGTCTCGACCATCTCCTCGTGCAGGAGCTTCTTCCGGTAGTTCTCCGCGCCGAGGGCGAAGTCGCCGTTCGAGCGCGGGAGCAGGTCGCTCACGAGCCACTCGCGGAAACTTCGCAGGGCGGAGGCGGCCTGGGCGTTCGCCTCGTGGAACTCCGCGCGGCGTGCGGCGTCGAGCTGCGAGCCGCCCGCGCGCTCGAACATCTGCGGCACGACGCGCTCGAAGAAGGCGACGCTGCCGGCGACCTGCGCGACGGCGGTCTCGGTGTAGATGCGGGGCGGGTTGTCGAGGTTGAGGCGGGCCTCCGCGAGGAGGCGCGGTATCTGCCGCTCGCGCGCGAGCACCGCCGGGAGCCGCTGCTCGACCGGGGCGTAGGCGCGCTTGAGGATGTTGTCTACGCCCGAGGAGACGAGGCGGTTGTAGAGGTTCGGGTCGCGCCGCCACATCCGCACGTCTTCGAGTTCGAGCAGTTGCGCGCGCGCGTGCGAGGCGGTGACGAGGTAGTCGTAGCGCGCCTCGGGCGACAGGCGCCACTCGGGGACGCGCGCCAGCTCGGCGAGCACGGCGCGCAGGCGCCGCGCCTCGGCGGCGACCGAGCCGGCGTCGCGCTCTTCGAGCTTCGAGTCGAGGTCGTGCAGCCCGGCCGCGGTCGCCTCCGAAGGGTTGAAGGCGTAGTAGCCGCGCACGTACGCCTCGCCGATCTGCGCGACGCGGGCGTCGTAGGAACGGTTCGCGGCAGACGCGCGCGCGGCGGCGGCGCCTGCGCCCGACGGCCGACGGCGGCGCTGCGCCGACGCCCCGCCGCACGGCCACACAGACGCGCAGACGACGAGCGCGACGAGAAACGCGGGAAGCTTCCTTCTCATGGAGCGGAACACCCTCGGAAGAGCGCGGGACGTGCGAACCTGAACGCCCGCTGAAGGGAGACGAAGAGCGGAGCAAGATTAGCATAAAGCAGTAGACAGTAGTCAGTAGAGCCTGTTTGAAAAGTCCCGTAGGGACGAAATGTTTATAGCCTCGCGGAGTGATGTGAATCCGAGCCCCGTCAGGGGCGGCATGTGATATGTCGCTCCTCCGGAGCTTGGAGACTTCATCCTCGTCCTAAGCTATAAACATATCGCTCCTACGGAGCTAAGACCTTTTTCAAACAGTCTCTCAGTAGTCAGTAGACGGTAGAAAAACCTTCTCGGTAGAAACCCCGCCGGCCGCCGCGACCTCGCAGAATCCATCTGCAAGGCCGCAGACGGGTTCTGCGGCCCCGCAGCGCCCGTCTGCGGCCCCGCGGGAGTGCGTTGCGGCCCCGCAGCACACTCCCGCGGCCCCGCAGCGGACTCCTGCGGCCCCGCAACGCGCTTCTGCGGCCCCGCAGCGCGCTCTTGCGGGGCCGCAGCGCGCTCTTGCGAGGCCGCAGCGGACTCCTGCGGGGCCGCAGGAGCGCGCTGCGGGGCCGCGCCGGAGCCCGGCGGGGGCGCAAATCTCCCGTGGATGCTTGGAGTTACAGCGGCATTCAGGCCGGCGCGAGCGCCAGAGCGGTCAGAACCACCCGCGGTAGCGGGTGGGCCTGGGCTACCCGCGGGCGCCGTCTGGCACAGGCCCACCCGCTACCGCGGGTGGTTCTGACCCGGTTGCTGCGGTCGTACTCGAACGCACGCCGCCGGGAAGCGCGGCGGCGACAGGCTGTGAGCCCCGGAGGGGCGCGGGAAATTAGCCGGGGGTGAGTCAGAGGCGCGACCCGCAGGCGTAGCGCCGACGCGAGCCCCCGGAACAGCACGCATAAATGACCGGAGCCCCGGAGGGGCGAC
>DASVQJ010000079.1:0-19942 GCA_036389235.1 Pyrinomonadaceae bacterium
TAGACCGGCCGGGGTGCTTTCGCGGGGGCGTTCTTTGGAGCGACGCCCTCTCGCGCTTCCTTTAAGAACTTTGCGCAGCGCCCGAAGGCGCGTGCCTGAGCGCCGCGCCGGGCCGCGCGCCCGTCATGCGGCCGGAGTCTAGCACGACCTCGCCGTTGACGATGACGTAAGTGAAGCCGACCGCGTACTGGTGCGGCTTGTCGAAGCTCGCGGGGTCGCCCACGCCCGCGTCGTCGAAGACGACCAAGTCCGCGGCCATCCCCTCGCGCACGAGCCCGCGGTCGCGCAAGGAGAAGGTCTGAGCCGGTAGCGAAGTCATCTTGCGCACGGCGTCTTCGAGCGAGAGGAGGTTGAGCCCGCGCACGTACTCGGCGAGCACGCGCGCGTTGTTGCCGTAGCCGCGCGGGTGCGGCACGCCCTCGCCGAAGCGGCGCACGCCCGAGTCCGACGCGACCATCGTGAACGGCTCGCGCAGGATGCGCCGCACGTCCTCCTCGCTCATCGAGTGGTAGACCATCGCCGCGCCGCCCGCCGCGTACATCTCAAGAATCTGTTCGATCTGCGACCCGACGTCCGCCTTCCCGCGCGCGAGCCGCGCGACCTCGGCGATGGACTTGCCGTTGTACTCGGGCTTGGCGCGGTAGCTCGCGACGTGCGCGAAGGAGAAGTCCTTGAAGCCCGACTTCTTGAGCGAGTCCTTCATCTCGCGCACGATGCGCGCGTGCTGCGCGGGGTCTGCGATGCGCCTGCGCCCCTCCTCGCGGCCGCCCTCCTCGACCCAGTCGGGCAGGCGCGAGTCGAGCGAGGTGCTGCTCGCCGTGTAAGCGTACTGGTCTACGGTGACGGAGAGGCCGCGGCGGCGCGCGTCGCGCACGAGCCCGAGCGTCAGGTCGCTCTGACCCCACTGCCGCTTCGAGCTGATCTTGAAGTGGGAGATTTCGACGGGCAGGCCCGCCTTCTCGCCGATCTCGATGCTCTCGCGGATGGAGTCGGCGACGCCGCCGCCCTCGTTGCGCATGTGCGTGGCGTAGACGCCGCCGAAGCGCGCCGCGACCTTCGCCAGTTCCACCACCTCGTCGGTCTTCGCGTACGCGCCCGGCACGTAGAAGAGCCCGGTCGAGAGCCCGACCGCGCCGTCGCGCATCGCCCGCTCGACGAGCGCCTTCATCTTCCCAAGCTCTTCCGCCGTGGGCGCGCGGTCGACCTCGCCGAAGACCGCGCGGCGCACGGAGTTGTGGCCGACGAGCGTCGCGACGTTGACGGCCGTCGGCGTCTCGGACACGCGCCCGAGGAACTTCCCCACGTCCACGGCCGACCCGCCGCAGTTGCCCGTCACGAGCGTCGTCACGCCCATCCGCACGAAGTTCTCGGCCTCGGGCAGCTCGTAGAGGTTCTCGACGTGCGTGTGCACGTCGATGAAGCCGGGGGCGAGTATGCGTCCGCGCGCGTCGATGGCGCGCGCGCCCTCCGAAGCCGCCACGCGCCCGACGCGCGCGATGCGCCCGCCCTTAACGCCTACGTCCGCGCGGAACCACGGGTTGCCCGACCCGTCCACGACGCGCGCGTTCGTGATGACGAGGTCGTAGGGGCGCTCGTCGGCCGCGGCGCCGGGGCGCCAGAGCGCCGCCGCGCACACCGCGGCCAGCACGAGCGCGAAGAGCAGCGGGATGGGGCGCGAACCTTTGGCGAGCTTCATACTTCGTCCGGGAGGGGGCGCCCGCGCCCGGCAATCGCGGGCGCGCGCCGCGCGCCGGGGAAGCCTCCCCGGGTCGCGTCAAAGAATCGGGCTGAAACCTTATAAAATCGGATTAGGTCGGAAGACCAAATTGCTGCGCGAGCTATGGAAGGCCATTCTAATGAAGGCGGGAGTAATAATCAAAGCTAAAAGATTTTATTAGTGAGATAAGAATAATTGTTGGGAAGTTACAGGCGAAACGGGCGGCGCGGGAATGTCGTAAATCCACTCCCGCGCCGCCCGTTTCCCACCGCGGTTCCGCCCGGCGGGCTCGTTTCTACCCGCCCGGCGCCCGCGCCGTTAGAAGTTGAACTTGACGCCCAGCTGGATGCGGCGCGCGTTGCTGTTGACGCTGTCGCGGATGCGGCCGAAGGTCTGGTTGTTCGAAGGCGTCCCCGTGAAGCCCGGCGACTGCGTGCCGATGCTCGCGGTCGAGGCGATGGGGAACTCGAACGAGACCGTGTTGGTCAGGTTGTTGATGTCGGCCCGGAATTCGAGGTTCGTCTTCTCGCCGAAGTAGAAGCGCTTGCGCAGCGTCATGTCGAGGTTGAAGAACCGCGGCCCCGTGAAGAAGTTGCGCCCGGTGTTGCCCAGCTCGCCCGGCGCGGGCGTCGAGAAGCGGTCGACCTCGCCGGGCGCGAAGATGAAGGTCGTGTTCCCGGACTCGACGACGCCCGCCGTGCCCGGGTTGCAGCCGTTGCAGTTGGCGGGCGACAGCACGACGTTGCTCAGCGTGAACGCGCCCGAGTAGACCGTGAACGGCCGGCCGCTCTGGAGGATGAGCGAGTTGGCGATCTCCCACCCGCCGACGATCTGGTTGACGACGCCGGGCGCGTCCTTCAGGTAACGCCGCCCCCTCCCGAACGGCAGGTCGTAGACGAGGTAGCCTTGCAGCGCGTGGCGGCGGTCGAAGTCGGAGCGCGCGTAGTTCAGGCGGCGGTTGCGGATGTCGAAGGGGTGGTTCTGCGCCGACGGCGAGGCGCCCGTGCCCGTGTTCGTCGTGCGCGCCACGACCGTGAAGGCCGGGTCGAACGAGCGCGTGTCCATCGACTTCGAGAGCGTGTAGGCCGCCTGCATCAGCAGGCCGCGCCCGACGCGGCGGCTGAGCTGAAGCTCAAGGCCGTGGTACATCGAGTAGTCGTTGCTGTCGATGACGTTCAAGGCCCCGGTGAACTGCGAGTAGGGCTGGAAGAAGGCGGCGCCGACGTTCCCCGCCTGCGCGATGGTGCGCGCGCCGCTCACCGTGCGCTGCGACATCAGGAGCGCGGCGGACGCGACCGAGCCCTGGTTCAGCTCGGACGAGAAGGTCGAGCGGAACGAGGCCGTGCCGGCGTTGTTCGCCGTGCTGCCCGTGAAGAGCAGGTTGGCGAGACAGCTCGTCGCCGCCGCGCTGCCCCGCAGCGTGTTGAAGGCCGAGAGGAAGGTCTCGCCGGGGCAGCGCGCGTCCGCGGCGTTGATGTTCACCTGGTTCACGTCGTAGGCGCCGAAGAGGCCGACGCCCTTGTGCCCGATGTAGTTGGCCTCGAAGACGAAGCCGGCGCCCACGTCGCGTTGCAGGCTCAGCGACCACTGGTTCGTCTTCGGGAAGCGGAGCGAGGGGTCGAAGACCGTGATGCTGTTGGTCGAGAAGGCGGCGGGCTGGCGCAGCGCGCCGGGGGTGCCCGCGGGCGTCAGCGCGGGCAGGCCGAAGCGTATGCGCCGCTGCTCGCCCGCGGGGACGGTCGCGCAGTTCGACTCGTTGCACGTCACGCTCGTGCCCGGCGTGTTCGGGAAGATGGCCGATGACGCGAGGAAGGTGTTCATGCGGTCGTAGGCCAGGCGGTAGTTCGCGCGCACGGAGGTCTTCCCCGTCCCGAACGGGTCCCAGGCGAAGCCGACGGTCGGGGCGATGTTGTTCCAGTCGTCGTCGAAGAGTTTGCCCTCGACGAACCTGATCTGGTCGGTCGGCGCCTCGCCCAAACGGATCGCGCGGTCGGGCCGCAGCACCACGTCATCCTCGCCCGAGCGCGGGCTGCGCTTCGGCTCCCAGCGCACGCCGAAGTCGAAGGTCAGGTTGGGGCGCACCTTCCAGGTGTCCTGGATGTAGAAGTCGTACTCGTCGTACTTCGAGACGTAGGTGAAGTGCGTGCCCGCGGGCTCGAAGGCCGAGTCGTCGGCGGCGACGAAGGCGCGCGAGAAGCCGCCGTAGCGGCCGAGCAGGTCGTTGATGGCCGACTGGAGGTTGTTGCGGTCGGTGTTGTTGATGGGGTTCGCGCCGGTCGTGGCCGGCAGGGCGAAGCTCGACGGCGCGTTGACCGTGCGCGAGAAGTTGACCTGGAGGTTGATGTTGACGCCGCCGACGGCGCTGCGGATGTCGTCGTGCTTCTGGAAGCGGAGGTTGGTGCCGCCGCGGAAGGTGTGCGCGCCCTTCACGAAGCTGAGGTTGTCGACGAACTGCCAGGTCGTGATCGCGCGCTGGTTGTCGATCTGGGGCACGACGCTGAACGGGTCGCGCGGGAGGTTGAGGATGTAGGGGACGGGCTCGGGGTCGGGGTTCGTGAAGAGGAAGGCGAAGTAGTTGCGCCCGACGACGAGCTCGTTGGTCAGACGCCCGGTCGGCGTCCAGCGGTAGTTGACGGCGACGTTCTTCGGGTTGCGGAACGTGTCGGTGCGGTTGAAGGGGCTGTCGGGGAACGAGCGCAGCCCCGCGTTGTTGTTGTCGCCGAACGTGTTCTGCTCGCCCTGCGCGTAGCGCACGTATATCTGGTTGCGCTCGTTGAAGGAGTGATCGACCTTGGTGACGAAGTCCCACTGCCGCTCGACCTGCGGCGCGTTGAAGCTGAAGCCGGCGGTGTTGAGGCCGTCGCCCGTCGTGAAGTTGTTCGGCAGCGGCGCCGCGTTGATGAGCCGCTGCGTCGTCGGGTCGAGCCCGCAGTTGGTCGGCTGCGTCGCGCACAGGGGGTCGTTGGCGACGATGTTGTAGGTGGCGACGGGCACGCCGGGCACGACGTTGCCGGCCGCGTCCACCGCGGCGTTGTTGGTGCCGGCCGGGGCGTTGGCCCCGTTGGTGCGGTAGCGGAAGAGGCCCTGCCGCGCCTGCGCCGTGTAGACCGTGCGCGTGACGAGGATCCCCTGCGTGGCGCGCAGCAGTTGCAGGTTGGTGAAGAAGTAGGTCTTGTGCTCGCGGCCGTTGTAGCCGGGCAGGAGGACGGGGCCGCCGACGCTCCCGCCGAAGATGTGCTGCACGAACTGGCCGCGCCCCCGGCCGGCGATGGTGTTCTCGTACTCGTTGGCGTTGAGGCGCGGCGTGCGGTAGAGCTCGAAGAGCGTGCCGTGGAAGTCGTTCGTCCCGGAGCGCGTGACGAGCGAGACCTGCGCGCCGGAGGAGCGCCCCAACTCGGCCGTGAAGTTGCTGGTCACGATCTGGAACTGCGAGATGGAGTCGGGGTTGGGGCGGAGCGGCGTGGAGTTCGAGCCGCCCGCGCTCGACTCGTTGATGTCGATGCCGTCGAGCGTGAAGTTGAAGGCGCGGTCGCGCGCGCCGTGGACGTGGACGTTGCCGCCCGTGTTGCCGCCCGTGCCGGCCCGGCCGTTGCCGATGACGCCGGGCTGGAGCGAGATGAACTGGAGGGGGTTGCGCCCGCGCTCGCCCACGATGGGCAGCGCTTCGAGCGAGCGCTCCTCGACGGTGTTGCCGAGGTTGCCCGAGCTTGAGGTCTGCACCAGCTCGGCCGCCGCCTGCACCGTCACCACGTCGGCGATGTCGCCGATCTCCAGGCGCACGTCCACGGTCGCCGGCTGGTTGACGTTGACCTGGTTGCCGGGCGAGGAGAACTTCTTGAAGCCCTGCCGCTCGACCCCGACGGTGTAGACGCCGACCTGCACCGACTCGAAGACGTACTGCCCC
Organism: Pyrinomonadaceae bacterium; assembly: GCA_036389235.1. Classification (GTDB taxonomy): domain Bacteria; phylum Acidobacteriota; class Blastocatellia; order Pyrinomonadales; family Pyrinomonadaceae; genus QHXN01. The sequence continues at coordinate 5,622 of DASVQJ010000079.1, forward strand.
GTCGAGGTGGTCTCGGTCGTGAAGGAGACCCTGGTGGCCTCGTTCGTCAGGGTGACGGTCGCGCCGGGGACGACCGCACCCGAAGGGTCGGTGACCACGCCGGTCACGCGCGACGCGGTGCCCTGCGCGCGCGCGGCCGGGGCGGCGAGCGTCAGAAGCAGGGCGGCGGTCAGGGCTACTGCGGATAGGCTCCGTCTCTTCATCTCGTTCTCCGTGGTTAGGCTTTAAATGGGTAAGTCAAAGCGTCCGCGCTGGCGGCGGACGACGAATACGGCCCTTGTGCGAACTGGCCGCGTATTCTAATGACCGGCCGGTCGATAATCAAAGCTAAAAGATTTTATTAGTAAGATAAGAATAATTGTTGGATAAAAATCTTGACTGGCGGGGGGGCGCGGTTATACTTCTCCACCATCTCGGCGCGTCGTAAGGGGCCTGGCGTATTCCACGCCGGGGGCGTCCGCAATCTTCCGAAACTTGAGCACCGACTCGCCCGCCGCCACGGGCGGCCGAAGTCCCTGACCCTACCGAAAAGGAGTTCCCACATGCCGCAGTCCCTTCGCGCACGCATCCCGCTCGTCGCCCTGCTGCTGCTACTACCGGCGTCCGTAGCCGCGGCGCAGACCAGCACTTCCCGCATCAACGGCACGGTCTTCGACGCGACCGGGGCGGTCGTCCCCGGCGCGACCGTCACGGCACTCCACGAGGCCACCGGCATCGCGCAGACGCAGACGACGACCGAGGCGGGGCTCTACTCGTTCGCCTCGCTCCCCGTCGGCGCCTACACCATCACGGTCGAGAAGCCCGGCTTCAAGACCGCCAGGCAGACCGGCAACGTCCTGGTCGTCAACACGCCGCTCAACGTGGACGTGGCCCTCGCCACCGGCGAGGTCTCGGAGGTCGTCACCGTGCAGGCCGGCGAGGAGCAGTTGCAGACGGCCAACGCCACCATCGGCAACGTCGTCGAGCACAAGGCCATCGAGCAGCTCCCCCTGAACGGCCGCAACCCGCTCAACCTGATCGCCTACGAGCCCGGCGTCGTGCAGCGCTCGCAGGGCGGGGTCGGCTCGGGCGTCTCGGTCAACGGCTCGCGCGACCGCGCCTTCAACGTCACCATCGACGGCATCGACGCCAACGAGTCTTCGGCCCCGAACCCCACGTCGAACATGTACCGCCTGACGCCGGACAGCGTGCAGGAGTACAAGGTGACGACCAACAACGCGACCGCCGAGGAGGGGCGCAACTCCGGCGCCTCCATCTCGGTCGCCACCCGCTCGGGGACGAACGACTTCCACGGCAACGTCTTCTACTTCCTGCGCGACGACCGGCTCAACTCCAACGACTTCTTCTCGAACGCGCAGGGCGTCGAGAAGCACAAGGTCAAGCTCGACCAGCCGGGCTTCGACGTGAGCGGCCCCGTCGTCAAGAACAAGACCTTCTTCTTCGGGAGCTGGCAGCACACGAAGGTGGACTTCTCGTCGCCCATCGCCGAGACCTTCGGCATCCCCATCGTCTACACGGCCGCGGCGCTCGGGGGCAACTACCGCTACTTCCGCGCCAACCCGCTCTGCAACCCGGGCGAGGCGAACAACCCCAACTGCTTCCGCATCGGCTCGACCGTCATCACGCAGAACAACGTGCTGCTCGTCAACCCGACGACGGGCGCGCTCGCCGCGGGCGTGCGCGAGTGCGCGAGCACGTCGGACGTCAACTGCGTCGCCAACACCGGCTTCGCCGACCCGAACCTCAACAAGGCCAACGTCGCCGTCGACCCGAAGATGGCCGCGTTCTTCAAGTCCTACCCGACGCCCAACCGCTACGACTGCGGCGACGGCCTGAACACGGCCTGCTACGTCTGGGACCCGCCGACGCAGCACAAGGGGCCGGCCTACAACGTCCGCATCGACCACAACCTCACGGGGAGCCAGAGCATCTTCGGCCGCTACCTCCAGGCCACTTACGACACGCTCGGCGGCGACCCCCTGAACGGGCGGCCCGTGGTCTTCCCAGGCTTCCCGCCGCAGGGCGAGGTCTTCCGCGACACGAAGAACTTCGCGCTCGGCCACCGCTGGACGATCTCGCCGCGGCTGGTGAACGAGCTGACGGTGGGCTTCGGCCGCTTCAACTTCCTCTTCACTCAGGGCGAGGCCAACCCCGACTTCCCCAACATCAACCCGTTCACGTTCCAGAACGTCTCGAACCCGTACCTCAACACGCCGCGCACGCAACGCGCCGTGACCGTGCCGCAGATACTCGACAACGTCCACATCACGCGCGGCGCGCACCAGATCAGCACCGGCTTCAACTTCCGCTTCTACCGCCACGCCGACCGGCGCGGCCAGCCCGGCGGCACCAACGTCACGCCCGCCCTCTCGTTCGACCAGAGCATCCGCTCGCCGACCGGCGCCCACGCCGGCTTTGTCCTGCCGACGACCGCCATCCTCGCCGGGTCTGGCACGCCGCGCGCCGGCATCAACTCGACCGACAACACGCGGCTCGCCAACTACATCAACGAGCTGGCCGGTCTCCCCGCGCGGCTGAGCCAGGCGTTCATCGGCAACCTCAACGACGACGTCTTCCTGCCGTTCCAGTCGAACGGCGTCGTCTCGCTCCAGGCCATCACGACCCGCCTCAACCAGTACAACTTCTACGTGCAGGACGAGTACAAGTGGCGGCCCAACGTGACCTTCAACTACGGCCTGCGCTGGGAGCTGAACCCGGCGCCCGGCACGCCCGGCTACACCTACGTCCCGACCACGCCGATTGCCGGCGGGACGAACCCGGCCAACGCCGTCCCCGGCGTCACGCCCGGCTACGTGACCTTCGCGAAGTCTGACAGGTGGTGGGATCGTTCGAACGCCGGCGCCTTCGGCCCGCGCTTCGGCGTCGCCTGGTCGCCCGAGTACGGCAAAGGCTTCCTCCACCGCCTCTTCGGCGACGGCGGGCGCAGCGTCGTGCGCGCCGGCTACGGGCTGGCCTTCGACCCCATCTCGTCGTTCCAGGTGACGGCCGTCGCCGGCAGCGTGCCGGGGCTGAGGACGAGCTGCTCGGTGACGGTCGGCACGACGCAGCCGCAGGGAAGCCCGTGCCCCAACGTGCCCGACACGACCATCGCCGGAGGGTTCCCGACCTCGCTCGCCGCGCCGACCATCAAGCCCTCCTCGTTCCTGACGCCGGCGGTGCTCCTCAACAACAACGCGCCCACGATCACGACCTTCGCGCCCGGCCTGAAGCTCCCCTCCGTCCACCAGTGGAACCTGAGCTTCCAGCGCGAGCTGCCCGGCGGCTTCGTCATGCAGTCGGCCTACATCGGCCGGCGGGGGCTGCGCCTGCTGATGGCCTACAACGCGAACCAGATCGACGCGGCGCCGATCCTGGACTCGTTCCTGATGCTCCAGGCCAACAACGCCGCGCCCAACTGCCTGCCGAGCGGCGCCACGCGCGTCGCGTCGCAGCCCGCCTGCGTCGCGCCCTTCGCGACGATCCCGCTGCTGACGGCGAACGTCTCGGGCATCAACGCGGCGTTCGTCAACAACTCCACCGTCCAGGGTCAGCTCGTGAACAACGCCGCGGGCGCCTTCGCCGAGCGCGTCGAGAACACGACGCTCGCCTTCCGCCTGCGGCCCAACCAGCAGTTCTCGACCATCACCTACATCGACAACAGCGGCAGCTCCGTCTACCACGCCGGGCAGTTCACGCTGCGCCGCCGCTTCGCCTCGGGGCTGGGGCTCAACATGGCCTACACCTTCTCGAAGTCGTTGGACAACCAGTCGGTCGACCCCGTGGGCACCAGCTCGGGCGGCGCCCTGACGACGACGACCTCGCGCGCCGTCGCCGACATCCGCCACCTCGAAGAGGAGTGGGCCGTCTCCGACTTCGACCGCACGCACGTCTTCACGACGGCCGCCGTCTGGGAGGTTCCCGTCGGGCGCGGCCGCCACTTCCTCTCGGACGCGCCGGGCGCGGTCAACCACCTGCTCGGCGGCTGGTCGCTCAACACCATCTACACCGCCATGACCGGCGAGCCGTTCCAGGTCAACAGCAACCAGCGCACGAACAACTCGGCGCACGTCTCGCGCGCGCTCGTCACCGACCCGGACGTCCGCGCGCGCTTGCAGTTCCTGCCGAACGTCACCGGGCCGGTGGTCTTCGAGAACCAGAACGGTTTCGCCATCCCGCCGCCGGGCTCGAACGGGTCGGGCCGCAACATCTTCCGCGGCCCGGGCTACTGGAACGTAGACCTCGGCATCGTCAAGACGTTCAGCATCACGGAGCGCGTCCGCTTCCAGTTCCGCACCGAGATGTTCAACGCCTTCAACCACGCCAACTTCGACAACCCGCGCTCGGCGTCCGTCGGCTCGCCCTCGCTCGGCAGCTCGCAGTTCGGCCGCACCTGCTGCACGACGGTCGCGCCGGCCACGTCCCAGAACGTCATCCAGACGGGCGAGTCGGCGCGCATCATCCAGTTCGGCGCCAAGCTCCAGTTCTGAGGAAGCAGTAGACAGTAGCCAGTAGTCAGTAGAGGAAAGGCGGCGTGTCTCAGCCATTGGCCGGGCACGCCGCCGCTGTTTTCTACCGACTACTGTCTACTGGCTACTGTCTACTTCTTTAAGCTCACCTCGACCCAGCCGCGCACGCCGTTGACGAACCAGACGCGCGTGGCGCGCGCGAGGTCGTCCTTCGACAGCACGCGCTCTTCGACTTCGCCCGTGCGCAGAAGCTCCGCGCGGAAAGTCCCCGCGAGCAGTCCGCAGGCGCGCGGCGGCGTCCAACGCTTCCCTTCCAGCTCGACGACGACGTTGCCGTTCGTGAACTCCGTCAGCTCCCCCTCCTCGTTCCACAGCAGCACGTCGAAGGCGCCGGGCCGCTCCGCGCGTCGCGCCTCGTACTGCCCGCGGTTCGTCGTCTTGTGGCAGAGGAAGCGGTCGGACTTCTTCAAAGGCGTGAGCGCGAGCGCGACCTCCGGCGGGCCGGGAGGCAGTTCTTCTAACGGTTGACTCTCGACCCGCGCGCGCCCTTCGGCCGAGACGAGCAGGCGCACGCGGCGCGGGGCGCCTTTGTGTTCTTCGGCGTGGCGTGCGAGGGCCTCGCGCACTCCGGCGACGTTGACCGGGATGTCGAAATAGTCCGCCGACGATTCGAGCCGCGCGAGGTGCCCTTCGAGGAGGCGGTAGCCGGACTCGTCGAGCCGCATCGTTTCGAGCAGCTCGAAGTCGGGCGCGTCCTCTGCCAACAGCTTCGCCTTCTCCAGCACCTCCGCGTACTCGCCGCCCGGCGTCGAGTCCCAGGTGACGCCGCCGCCGACGCCGTACACGGCCTCCCCCGTCTCTTTATCGACGACGACCGTCCTGATGGCGACGTTGAAGGCCGCGTCGCCGCCCGGCGCGACGAAGCCCACGGCGCCGCAGTAGACGCCGCGCGGCGAGTCTTCGAGGGCCGCGATGATGCGCGTCGTGCTCACCTTCGGCGCGCCCGTCACGGAGCCGCACGGGAAGAGCGCCGCGAACAGCTCCTCCAGCGTGACGCCCTCGCGCAGCGTCGCCGCGACCGTGGAAGTCATCTGCAAGACCGTCGGGTATCGCTCGACCCTGAAGAGTTTTTCTACTTTGACCGCGCCGGTCTCCGCCACGCGGCCGAGGTCGTTGCGGAGGAGGTCGACGATCATCAGGTTCTCGGCCTGCTCCTTCTCCGACGCCGTGAGCCGCGCGGCCGCCGCCTCGTCCTCCTCCTTCCAACGCCCGCGGGCGGCCGTGCCCTTCATCGGCCGCGTCTCGACACGCCTCCCCTCGCGCCTGAAGAACAGCTCGGGCGAGGCCGAGAGCACGCGGAAGCGCCCGGCGTTGACGTAGGCGCCCAGGCGCGTTCGCTGCGCCGCGCGCAGGCGCTCATAGAAGGCGAAGTCGTCGCCCTCGAAGCGAGCGCGCAGTCTTAAAGTGTAGTTGACCTGGTACGTGTCGCCGCGCGCGATGGCCTCGCGCACGGCCTCGACGTTGCTCTCGTATTCGGCGCGGGTGACCGAGGGAGTCCACCCGGAGACTCTGAACCCTCCGGCGCTCGTTCGAACGTCCGAGGGGCGTTCGAAGATGCCGAACCAGAGCAGCGGCAAGTCCGCGGCGGCCGTCTTCACGGCGAGGGCGCGGTCGAACGCGGGCGCGGCCTCGTAGGCGACGAACCCGACCGCGTAGAGACCTTCGGCCGCGGCGCGCTCCACGCGCCCGAGCGCGGGGCGCACCTCCTCGCGCGTACGCGCGGAGACGATCTCGACGGGGTCGGTGAAGAAGGCGCGGCCGCCCGCGCGGCAGTCGTCGGCGAAGTCGAGGACTGCGGCCGGTGTGTCGGGCGGGCGGGGGGTCATCTCCCTCGGGGGTTACAAACTCTTCACGAGCGCCTTCGCGTCAACGCCGTCGGGCACGCCTTCGAGGACGACGACCGCGCCGCCCCGCCGCTCGACGACGACCGCGCCCTCGTTCGTCTTCCAGACTTGACGGCCGGCGGGCGCGACCTCCGCCGGCTCGGCGCCGTAGCGCTTCGCCGTGCGCCGGACGTACGCGTCGAAGAACTCGCGCGCGTCCGCCTCGGTGTCCCAGACGGTCTTGAGCGCGACGACCGCGTCCGCCCTCCCCGGCCCGACGAAGAGCGCGTAGCGGTCGCCGCCCCAGCCGGCCGCCGCGCGCTTCGAGGCGTCCATCGACTGCAAGAACTCGTCGAGCAGGATGTAGCAGCCCCACTCGCCGAACACGTCGTTGTCGGCCAGCCGCCAGCCGCGGCCGAGCGCCGCCGACACGTCGCGCACCAAGACCTTCTGCGGCGGCTCGTTCGCGCCGTACTTCTCCTGGTGCAAGACCTGTTCGGAGGACTTAGGCAGGTTCTTGTAGGCGGCCGAGACCGCCTCCCAGCCGCCCTGCTTGTAGACCTGCGCGACCCACAGCATCCCTTGCAGGTAGGGGAAGAGTATCTGCTCGCGCAGGACGCGCGGCGCCTTCTCGATCTGCTCGCTGGCGGCCGCGCCGCCCGACATCATCGACTTGAGGAAGGCGAGCTGCCGCGCGGGGTCGCGCGCCACGTACTGCATCATGAGGTACGAGGCGTCGCCCTCGACGAGCGCGTGCGCGGCCATCTCCGCGTCGGAGTCGTGCCCGGGCCAGTCCTCGAAGCGGCGGAGGTTGAAGTGCTGGTCCTGGAGGGCGTGCGTCAGCTCGTGCGCCATCACGGGGCGCTGGCCGTCGAGGTCGATCCAGTCGGCGAGGTAGAACTCCTGCGACTTCGGGTCGTAGTAGCCGGCGACCTGCTCGGCCAGGAGCTTGATGAGGAAGGGGCGGAGCTGGAAGTCCGTGGGGGCCAGCCCGAACTTCTTCATCGCGGTCTCGTTGGCGAGAGTCTCCTCGGGCGTCGCGCTCTCGTTGAGGTTGCGGACGAGCATCTGCTCGATCTCGGCGCGCGACTGCGCGCCGCTGCGCACCTGCCGGAGGACGGGGAGCCTCCGCAGCTCGCTCGTCTCGCGCAGCACCTCGGCGGTCGCCTCGCGCACGGCGGCCGTCTTCGGGTTGACGGCCGCGGGCTTGGCCTTCTGCCCCGGCGCCGCGGCCGCCGCCGCGCCCCACGCCGCCGCGCACGCGCACGCGCACGCCAGCGCGGCCCGCCTCCCCGCCCTGATTCTCTTTGACATCACGAACCCTTCGCTTTTATAGTCCGCTGAAACCGGAACGAACTCGCAACCCTTGACGACGATGCAACCCATCGAGGCAGACGCCCTCTTCGAAGACTGGCACGAGACGACGCTCCGCGTCCGCTACGCGGAGACGGATCGGATGGGCGTAGTGTACCACGCGAACTACCTCGTCTGGTTCGAGATCGGGCGCACGGAGTTCTGCCGCGCGCGCGGCTTCGCCTACAAGGACATGGAGGAGAACGACCGCGCCTTCCTCGTCGTGGCCGAGAGCTATTGCCGCTACAAGGCGCCCGCGCGCTACGACGACGAGCTGGTAGTCCGGACGCACATCACGGAGCTGCGCCGCCGCTCCGTCCGCTTCGGCTACGAGGTCGTCAACGCCGCCGACGGCCGCATCATCGCCGAGGGCGAGACCGGCCACGTCGTCACCGACGCGAACAACCGCGTCATCTCTCTGCCCGAGAGCTACCGCCTCGCCCTCAGCTCCCCGCCCCTCGCTTCCAGCGAGAGTGAGCCGTGAGCGGTAAGCGGTGAGCAGTGGGGGAAGTCATAGTAGTTGAAGGCGGCCGGGTTAAACCCGGCCGCCTTCAACTGTTTTTACCGCTCGCCGCTCACCGCTCACGGCTTACTTTTTCACGATTCGTGCGGCAGGGAGAGGCGGGAGATTTCGCGGGCGCGGCCGGTGGCGTCGTCGACGTCGATGAGGGCGGCGCAGATGCGCACGTCACCTTTGGAGTGTTCGGCGCGGGGGGTGGCCGGGTTGAGGAAGCGCGCGAGCGAGCCCTCGCGCTCCATGCCGATGCAGCCGGAGTAGCTGCCCGTCATCCCGAGGTCGGTGATGAAGGCCGCGCCGCCGGGCAGTATCCGCTCGTCGGCGGTCTGCACGTGCGTGTGCGTGCCGACGACGGCCGAGACGCGCCCGTCGAGGTGCCACGCCATCGCGATCTTCTCCGAAGTCGCCTCGGCGTGCATGTCCACGAGCCGCACCTTCACCTCGTCGCCCAGGCGCGAAAGCATTTCGTCGGCGGCGGCGAAGGGGCTGCCGTGCGTCGGCGGCATGTAGACGCGCCCCATCAGGTTGAGGACGGCCACGCGCGTGCCGCGCACCTCGCCCGTCCAGAGGCCGGAGCCGGGCGTGCCCGCGGGGTAGTTGGCGGGGCGCAGCAGCCGCGGCTGGCGCGCGACGTAGGCGGCGGCCTCGCGCTTGTCGAAGATGTGGTTGCCGGAGGTCATCACGTCGATGCCGGCCGCGAAGAGCTGTTCGGCGTGCTGCGGGCTGACGGAGAAGCCGCCGGAGACGTTCTCGGCGTTCATCACGGCGAGGTCAACGGAATGCTGCTCGCGCACGTCCTGGATGCGCTCCAGCACCGCCACCCGCCCGGGTCGCGCCACCACGTCTCCGATCATCAGGACTCTCATAGGCTAAAAGCAGTAAATGGTGAATGGTAAGTGGTAAATGGAGAAGACCTCCTCCACCATTCACCATTAGCCATTCACCATTTACTAAAGATAAGGGCCGGGGGCGAACCGCGGCGGCCGCTCCGAAGTCGTAATTGAACCTGCGTTAACAGGTGGGTGACCTAACCTCGCGGTCAAAGCCGTCGCCTCCGGCGCATCCCTACAGTGAGGGATCGCACTGGCGACGGCGTCGGTCTCCCTTATTCACGACATAGGCTCAACCATTGTAAATCGGTGGCGGGCCGCGCAGAACCGACACCCTCAGCCTGCGGAAATACTAGCACAGCCGGCGGGGCCGCGTCAGAAAATGTGCGCGAAAAAGTGGGCGCGACCCGCTTGACAAAAGCGGGCGTGAGCGCCTCCGGCCGCCTCCGGTTTTTTAAGAGATGGTGATGCTGCTGGGGCTCGCCTGCTCGGCGAGGTTGCGGGTCTTGAGGACGCGGTCGAGCATCTCGGCGCACTCGGCGCTGCGGGCGGCGAGCTGCTGGTCGGTCTGCTCGTGGAGGCGCTTGAGGCGGTGCAGCTCGTCGGCGATGTGGAGCGCGGCGAGGATGGCGACCTTGAGCGAATCGACCGTCAGCGTGCCCGAGGAGATTTCGCGCATGCGGCGGTCGACGAACTCCGCCAGGCCGATGACGTACTCGCTGTCGCCGTCGGAGCGGATGTTGTAGGTCTGGTTGTAGATTTCGACCCGGATGGTCGGCGTGCCTTCCGCCGGGTTCTTGATGGCGCTCATCGCTTAAGTTCCCGTGACTACCGGCGCATGACCTCGACGGCCTCGGGGTCGAGCACCGCGATGGCGTCGAGCATCGCCTCGACCTTCGTGCGGATGGTGTCGCGCTCCGAGAGCAGGCGCTCGACCTGTGTTTCGAGCCTGTCCTTCTCGTCTAAGAGCGCGCCCAGCTCGCGGCGCACCGAGGCCAGCTCGCGCTCCAGCCCCTCCTTCTCCTGGCGGAGAGTCTTGGTCAGCTCGATGGTGCGGTAAATTTTATCTTCGAGGTGAGAGAACTTTTCAAGTCCGGTCAATCCGACCATCTTCCTTCTCCGTGCGGCTGCGGCCTCGTGACTGCCGAGCGATTATGCGCCGGGTCGCGCGAGAGCGCAAGAGTTAACTTGGGGTGTCGGGTTTTGGGTGTCGGGTGTCGGCCGGATGCAGGTTTTACCCAACACCTGACGCCCGAAACCTAACGCCCTACCCCCTGAGCTGCGCCCCGAACTCCCCTTCGAGGGCGGCGACGACGCGCGCGTGCATGGCGTCAACCTCCTCGTCGCGGAGCGTGCGGTCGTCGGCGCGGTACTCGACGCGCAGCGTCAGCGAGCGCTTCCCTTCCGGCAGGTTCGCGCCCTCGTACACGTCCACGAGCGCGACGCCGCGGCACTCCTCGATCCCGAGCGCGAGCACGGCGCGGCGCATCTCGCCGAAGGCGACGCGGCGCTCGGCGACGAGCGACACGTCGCGCGCGACGCCGGGGAAGCGCGGCAGCGGCGTGTAGCGCGCCGGCCGCTCGCCCGTCGCGAGCAGCGCCGTCAGACTCACCTCCGCGACGTAGGCCGGCTGGCGGAACTTGTAGCGCGCGGCCACCTCCTCGGAGAGCCTGCCGGCGTTGCCGATCTCCCGGCCCCCGAGCTTGACGCGCGCCGACTGCCCCTCGCGCAGGTGCCGGACGGAGGCGGGCTCGAACTCAAGCTCGCCGACGCGCATCGCGTCCGCCGCGGCTTCGAGCGCGCCCTTCAGGTCGAAGAAGTCGGCCGCGCGCCCCGCGGCCTTGCCCTCTTCCAGAGCCTCGCCGGTGATGAGGAGCGCGAACGCCTCGACCTCGTTCGGCCGCGACTCGCCGTCCTCCCCCGGCGTGTCGCCCGCGGCGAAGACGCGGCCCGTCTCGAAGAGCCGCACGTCGCGCGTGCCGTGGTTGAAGTTGTGGCGCGTGGCTTCGAGCAGGCCCGGGAGCAGGCTGGGGCGCATCAGGCGCGCGCCCTCGATGATCGGGTTCGAGAGCGTGACGAAGGCGCCCTCGCCCTCGACCCGCCGGAGGCCGGGCACGGGCTCGAAGCGGCTCCCGCCGGACTCGCCCACGGCCGAAGACTCTTCGATGAAGCTGATGCTGACGGCCTCGTTGAAGCCCGCGGCGGTGAGCACCTGCCGCGCCGCCCGGCGCCGACGGTCGCCGACGAGGTACTCGCCCGTCACCGGCGACGGCGGCAGCGCCTCGCCGATCTTGTCGTAGCCGTAGACGCGCGCGACCTCCTCGACTAAGTCTTCCTCAATCCTCACGTCCGTCCGCCACGTCGGCACGCCGAAAGTGAGTTCGTCGCCTTCGGCGTCAACGGCGGCCGGCTCGAAGCCGAGCGAGCGGAGTATGCGCCGACTCTCTTCGGCCGGGACGCTCAGGCCCGTCAACTCTTCGACGCGCCGGGGGCGCAGCCGGACGGACGGCGGCACGATAGGCGCCGGGTAAACGTCCACGGCGTCCTCGGTCGCGGTGCCGCCCGCCAGCTCGCAGATGAGCGCGACGCAGCGATCCTGCGCACGCCTGACGCCCTCGTAGTCCACGCCCCGCTCGAAGCGGTACGAAGCCTCTGTCTGGAGCCCGAGCTGCTTCGAGGTGCGGCGCACAGACTGCGGGTCGAAGTAGGCGCTCTCGACGAGCACGTCCGCCGTCCGCTCGGAAATCTCGGTCTCCTCGCCGCCCATCACGCCCGCGACGGCCACGGCGCGCACGGCGTCGGCGATGACGAGCATCTGCTCGTCCAGCTCGCGCTCGACCCCGTCCAGGGTCTTCAGCCTCTCGCCCGCGCGCGCGCGCCGGACGACGATGCGGAACTCGGCCAGCTTCGCGAGGTCGAAGGCGTGGAGGGGCTGGCCCATCTCGTGCATAACGAAGTTGGTGATGTCGGCGACGTTGTTGATGGGGCGCTGCCCGATGGCCTGCAAGCGTTTGACGAGCCACGCGGGCGACGGCGCGATCTTCACCCCGCGCACCACGCGCGCGGCGTAGCGCGGGCACAGCCGCGCGTCCTCTATCTCGACCGCGGTGAACTCCTCCGCCCTCCCGCCGACGCTGCCCGCCGTCGAGCCGGGCAGGCTGACGCCCGCCCCGGTCAGCGCCGCGGCCTCGCGCGCGATGCCGAGGTGCGAAAGGCAGTCCGGGCGGTTCGAGGTCAGATCGAACTCGAGCACGAAGTCGTCGCCCGACTCCTTCACCGCGTCCACCGCGAGCCCCGCCATCGTCAGGCGCTCCGCCAACTCCCGCGGCGGAAGCCCCACGTCGGTCAGCTCTCGGAGCCAGTTGTAACTGATATCCATCGCTAGTGAATGGTGAATGGTGAATGGTAAATGGTGAATGGCGGCCGGACAGTTGAAACTATCCATTCACCATTCACCATTTACTATTTACTTCTAGAACTGCTCTAAGAAGCGCAGGTCGTTCTCGAAGAGGAGGCGGATGTCGTCGAGCTCGTACATCAACCCGCACATGCGGTCGATGCCGAGGCCGAAGGCGAAGCCGGAGAACTCTTCGGGGTCTATTCCGACCGCGCGCAGCACGTTCGGGTGCACCATGCCGGAGCCGCCCAGCTCGATCCAGCCGGAGCCCTTGCAGAGCCGGCATCCCGCGCCCCCGCACTTGAAGCAGGAGTAGTCGGCCTCCATGCTCGGCTCGGTGAACGGGAAGTAGGACGGGCGGAAGCGCGCCCGCGTCTGCGCCCCGAAGAGGCGGCGGACGAACTCGGAGAGCGTGCCCTTCAGGTGCCCCATGTTGATGCCGCGGTCAACCAGGAGCCCTTCGACCTGGAAGAACATCGGGTTGTGCGTCGCGTCCGGGGTGTCGCGCCGGAAGACGCGCCCCGGGGCCACGACGCGCAGGGGCGGGCGCCGCCGCTGCATCGCGTGAATCTGCACCGTCGAAGTCTGCGAGCGCAGGGAGAGCCCGTCGGTCGTGTAGAAGGTGTCCTGCGGCGAGCGCGCCGGGTGCAGCTCGGGGATGTTGAGCGCGGTGAAGTTGTAGAAGTCGGTCTCGACTTCGGGGCCGTCCTCGACCGCGTAGCCCATCGAGACGAAGATGTCCTCGATGCGCTGGCGCAAAAGCGTGATCGGGTGCAGGTGCCCGCGCCGCGGCCTTCGCCCGGGCAGCGTCACGTCCACGCGCTCGCGCTCCGTCTTGAGCAGTTGAATCCGCCCGGCGAGCGCGACCCCGACGTCGCCCAGCGCCCCGCGTATCTCCCTGTCGAGCTGCTGGACGCGCTGCCCGACGCGCGCGCGCTCCTCCGGCGCCACGCGCCCCACCAGCTTCATCAACTGGGAGACCGCGCTCTTCTTCGCGGTGTGGCGCGTCGCCAGCTCTCTCACCTCGCGCGAGAGGGACTCGGCCTCGTCGAGCGAGAGCCCCCCCGTCCCTTCGTACGTGCGAAAGCGAGCGAAGCGTTCGAACTCTCGCTCGAACGCTTCGCGCACGGCTTCGACTTGTGCGTCGTAGTCAGCCGCTTCGGAACTCATCGGGGAGTCCTCTCACCAGTCTTCTCTTCCAACTCTTAGGCCGCGGGCTGCGGCCGGTTCTCGATGGCGGTGCGCGCCTGGCCGGCGAGCGCCGCGAACGCGTCGGGCGAGTTGGCGGCGAGGTCGGCGAGCGCCTTGCGGTCGAGCTCGATGCCGGCCAGGGTGAGGCCGTGCATGAACTGCGAGTAGTTGAGGCCGTTGACGCGCGCGGCCGCGCCGATGCGGACGATCCACAGGCTGCGGAAGTCGCGCTTCTTCAGCTTGCGGCCGGTGTAGGCGAACTTCAGCCCGCGCTCGACCGACTCCTTCGCCGACCGGTACAGCTTCGACTTCGTCCCGCGGTACCCCTTCGCCAACTCAAGTATCTTCTTGCGCTTCTCCGTGCGCTTGTTCCCACGTTTTGCCCTGGGCATGACTAAAAACCTCCGATGCAAGTAGACAGTAGACAGTAGTCGGTAGCCAGTAGAAGAATCTTCGTCACTTGAATCTTCAGTGGTCAGCTTCAACGAGCGCGGGGCGGAGCCCTACTGGCTACTGACTACTGTCTACTGACTACCCCGATTCAGCTCCGCCCGTAGGGCAGCATGCGCTCGATGCGCCCCTCGTCCGACTCGGAGACGAGCACGTCGATGTCGAGCGAGCGCTTCCGCTTGGCCGTCTTCTTCGTCAGGATGTGGCGCGCGTGCGAGTGGCCGCGCTTGACCT
>DASVQJ010000080.1:0-18795 GCA_036389235.1 Pyrinomonadaceae bacterium
AGTCCGGCATGACGGGCCGCGTTGACTGGCGAGCCCGCCGCCGCCGCGCCGCCGAATTGCTCGCGCAGGTCGGCGCCCGCATCGACCCGGACCGCGAGGCCGGCGAGCTGACGATGCCGCAGCAGCAGCTCGTCGAAATAGCGCGCGCGCTCGGCGCCGACGCGAAGGTCCTGATCCTCGACGAGCCGACCGCCTCGCTCTCCGAGGAGGACACGCAGAACCTCTTCGGCGTCATCCGCTCCTTGCGCGAGCGCGGCGTCGGCATGGTCTACATCTCGCACCGCCTGGAGGAGCTGCCCGTCATCGCCGACCGCGTGACGGTGCTGCGCGACGGCCGCACCATCGACACGCGCCCGATGTCGGAGGTCAACCGGCAGCAGTTGATTCAGCTGATGGTCGGGCGCGAGCTGTCGGCCGTCTTCCCGAAGCGGGAGGTCGAGTTGGGCGACGTGGTGCTTGAGCTGCGCGACCTCGGGTGCGCCGAAGGCGGCATTAAGAACGTCAACCTCTCCGTGCGCGCGGGCGAGATCGTGGGCTTGGCCGGTCTGGTCGGGGCGGGGCGGACGGAACTCGCGCGCGCCGTCTTCGGCCTGACGCCGGCAGACTCCGGCGAGATAGTTCTTAAAGGCGAGCCCGTCAAGATCAACAACCCGGCCGAGGCCATCCGGCGCGGCATCGCCTACCTGCCCGAAGACCGCCGCCGCCACGGCGTCATCCTCGACATGCAGATCGGGGCCAACATCACGCTCGCCTCGCTCGACCGCATCTCGCGCCGCGGCGTGCTCGACTTCGAGCGCGAGAAGGAGGTGGCCGGCGACTACGCGCGGCGGCTCGGCGTCAAGACGCCGGCCATCTACGCCCCCGTCGCGACGCTCTCGGGCGGCAACCAGCAGAAGGTCGCGCTCTCGCGCTGGCTCCTGACGAAGCCGTCGGTGCTCATCCTCGACGAGCCGACGCAGGGGATCGACGTGGGCGCCAAGTCGGAGATCCACGCCCTGATGACCGGCCTCGCCGCCGAGGGCGTCGCCGTCCTCATGATCTCCTCCGAGCTGCCCGAAATCTTAGGGATGAGCGACCGCGTCGCCGTCATGTACGGCGGCACCATCGTCGAAATCCTCGACCGCGCCGACGCGACCCAGGAGAAAGTCCTCGCGCTCGCGCTCGGCCACGGCCCCGACGAGGTAATGCCCGCCGCGTAGCGGCGCTTGAATTTAGCCCGACCTTTCAAGGCCGGGGTAGGCCGGTGAGTGATAGCCGCGTCGCGTCAGCGACGCCTGAACGGACCGCCATCCGTCATCGAGGAGAGCAGCGGATGGCGAACACCTACACGTCGCTGTACTACCACGTGGTCTTCAGCACTAAGAACCGCGTGCGGTGCCTTAACGGTTGCATTGAACGGCGCGCGTGGGCTTACATCGGCGGGGTGGCGCGTAAGCACCGGATGACCGCGCTGCAAGTGGGCGGTTACGAGGATCACGTTCACGCTTTGATTGTCGCACCGCCGAGCCTGGCGCCGAGTCAGGCCGTTCAATTCCTGAAGGGTGAATCGTCCAGGTGGATGCACAATGAGTTCCCGGAGTTGAGGGACTTCGCGTGGCAGGACGGTTACGGCGCTTTTACGGTCAGTAAATCTGCCCTGCCGGAAGTCGCCCGTTATATACGGAACCAGCGTGAGCACCATCGGAGGATGACGTTTCAGGAAGAGTACCTTGAGTTCTTGCGTCGGCACGGGGTCGAGTTCGACGAGCGGTACGTGTGGGGATGAATCAGGCGTCGCTGACGCGACGCGGCGTTTCGATTCGACACTTACCCGGCCTTGAAAGGCCGGGCTAAATTCAAGCGCCGCTGCGCGGCGGGCGCTGCGCGGCTCAGAAGCAAATGAACGTTAGTCGCTACAAGCGTGAAGTGTCGGCGGCGCTGGCTTACGTGGCGCTGCTGTTGGCGGTGGGGGTGGCGGCGCCCGCGTTCTTCGGGGCGGGGAACCTGCGCGACCTGGCGTTGAACAACGCGCCGGTGCTGCTGGTGGCGGTGGGGATGACGCTCGTCATCCTCGTCGGGGAGATAGACATCTCGGTCGGGTCGCAGTTCGCCGTGTGCAGCGTGGCCGCCGGGTGGCTGGCGAAGGAGGGCGTGCCCGTGGCGCTGCTGCTGCCGTCGGTGCTCTTACTCGGCGCGCTGATGGGGGCTTTGAACGGGGCGCTCGTGGGCTACCTGCGCCTGCCCTCGATCATCGTGACGCTGGCGATGCTGGTGGCGTGGCGCGACACGCTGCGTTGGGTGACGCAGGGCGAGTGGGTGCAGAACCTCCCGCCGAACTTCCAGTGGTTCGGGCTGGGGCAGACGTTGGCGCAGTGGCTCATCGTCGGGCTCGCTTTGGGAGTGTTGGCCGCGTTCAGTTGGATGTTGAGGAACGTGGGCGCGGGGCGCGCGGTCTACGCGGTGGGGTCGGACGCGGAGGCGGCGAGGCTCGCGGGGATCGAGCCGCGGCGGGTCGTGTTCGGCGTGTTCGTGTTGACGGGCGCGCTGACGGGGCTGGCGGCGCTCCTGAACGCGGTGAGGTTCTCGGCCGTGCCGAGCAACGCCGGCATCGGGCTTGAGCTGAAGGCGGTGGCCGCGGTCGTCGTCGGCGGGGCGGCGATCACGGGCGGGCGCGGGACTCTGGCGGGGACGCTCGTCGGCGCGGCGCTGCTGGGGACGATAGGGACGGCTTTGACTTTCGTCGGCATCAACCCGTTCTGGGAGAAGGCGATTCAGGGCGCGATCATCCTGGCGGCACTCGTCTCGGACGTGGCGCTCGGCCACTTCGAGCGGATGCGCGTGGGCGGGCTGACGTTGAAGACCGCGGGGGCCGCCAAATGAGCGTAGCCAATCCGCAACCCGAAACCCGCAGTCTGAAACTGACCGCGCCGTGGCGCGAGCGCGTCTTCCCGAACAACGAGTGGGTGCTGCTCGTCGTCATCCTCGCCGAGTGCGCCGTCTTCACCATCACGGGCAGCAACTTTCTGGGCGGCGGGAACGCGTTCGAGATTACGCGCCTCGCCGTCGAGATAGGGCTGCTCGCGCTGGCGCTGACGCCCATCATCATCACGGGCGGGATCGACCTCTCGGTCGGCTCGATGATGGGGCTGGCGGCGGTCGTGCTCGGGGCGCTGTGGCGGGACGCGGGGCTCCCGATGCCCGCGGCGATTGCGCTCACGCTCTGCGTGGGGGCTCTGGGAGGGCTGCTGAACG
This sequence comes from Pyrinomonadaceae bacterium, assembly GCA_036389235.1. Lineage (GTDB taxonomy): Bacteria > Acidobacteriota > Blastocatellia > Pyrinomonadales > Pyrinomonadaceae > QHXN01. Next base: position 3,232 of record DASVQJ010000080.1, read on the forward strand.
CGCTCATCATCACGCGCCTGAACTTCCCGCCGCTCATCGTCACGCTCGGCACCTTCTCGCTCTTCCGCGGCGTCGCCGAGGGCTTAACGCGCGGCATCGAGAACTACTCGGGCTTCTCGCAGGGCTTTCTTTTCTTAGGACAGGGTTACGTCGGCGGGCTCGTGCCGACGCAGCTCTTCGTGCTCGCCGCGGCGGCGGCCGCCTGCTGGTGGTGGCTGCAACGCACGGCGTACGGGCGGAGCCTCTACGCCATCGGCTACTCGGCCGAGGGCGCGCGCTACGCGGGCATCCCCGTGCGGTCTCGGCTGACGCTCATCTACGTTTTGTCGGGGTTGGCTTCGAGCCTCGCGGCGGTCGTCTACGTCGCGCACCTGGGGCAGGCGAAGTCGGACGCGGGGACGGGCTACGAGCTGATGGCGATCACGGCCGTGGTGCTCGGCGGGGCGTCGATCTTCGGCGGGCGCGGGACGGTTCTTGGGACGCTGCTCGGGCTGTTCGGCATCGTCATCCTCCAGAACGGGCTGCGGCTCTCGGCGCAGCCGGCCGAGCTGGCGGGCATCCTGACGGGCGTGCTGCTCGTCACGACCATTCTGCTTGACCGACTTTCGACGCGCGCGCGCACACGACCGGCGCGCACCGTAAACATCGCGGAGGACGAAGAGGTGAGAAACTCGCAAGTCGCAGTCCTGAGCGCCGTCATACTGCTCGGCGCGCTCATCGTCGCGGGAAGCAACTGGGTGCTCATACGCTCCGTGAGGGAGGGCGCCGGCGCGGGCGGGGCCGCCGTCGGCGCCGGCGCGCAGGGCTCGAACGCGGCGCGCCCCGCGGGCGGCAAAAAGGCGGTCGTCGCCTTGATGCCGAAGGCGAAGGGCGACCCTTACTTCGTCAGTTGCAAGGCCGGGGCGGACGAGGCGGCGAAGGAGCTGGGCGTCGAACTCCTCTGGGACGGGCCGACCGACCTCGACCCCGCGAAGCAGAACGAGGTGGTCGAGGCGTGGATCACGCGCGGCGTGGACACCATCGCCGTCAGCGTCGAGAACAAGGTCGGCATCTCGACCGTCCTGCGCAAGGCGAAGGAGAAGGGCATCAAGGTCGTCACGTGGGACGCCGACGCCGAGAGGGACGCGCGCGACTTCTTCATCAACCAGGCGACTCCGCAGGGCATCGGCTACACCCTGACCGACGAGGCCGCGCGCATCACGGGCGGCCGCGGCGACTTCGCCATCATCACCGCGTCCCTGAGCGCCGCCAACCAGAACGAGTGGATCAAGTACATCAAGGAGCGTCTGGCCGAGAAGTACCCAGACCTCAAGCTCGTCGCCATCCAGCCGAGCGAGGGCGACCGCGACCGCGCGTTCGCGGAGACGCAGACCGTCCTGAAGGTCTACCCCAACGTCAAACTCATCATGGCCATCGCCGCGCCCGCCGTGCCCGGCGCGGCCGAGGCCGTCAAGCAGTCGGGGCGCACCGACGTGAAGGTGACGGGGCTCTCGCTCCCGAACATGTGCCGGCCGTACATCAAGGACGGCGTCATCGAGTCCATCGTGCTCTGGAACACGGTCGACCTCGGGTATCTGACGGTCTACGCGTCGAACGCGCTCGCCGGTTCTCAGCTCAAGGCCGGCGACAGCGGCCTCACCGCCGGGCGGCTCGGCAAGATAGAGGTGGCCGGCGACGAAATACGGCTCGGCGCGCCCTTCGTCTTCAACAAGGAGAACATCGACCGCTTCAACTTCTGACGGCTTTTCAACTTGCCGCTTAACTTCGGCGAGCCCGGACAAATCTTCGCGGGCGGAGGGGAGAGGGTATGGCAGTCGGCAGACGTGAGTTCGTGGGCGGCGCGCTGGCCGCGGGGGCTCTGGCGCTGGTCGCGCCGCGCGGCGCGCAGGGGGCGGAGGCGAAGATCGAGGTGCTCTTGAACGAGCCCGTCGGCACCATCTCGCCGAACATCTACAGCCACTTCGTCGAGCACCTCGGCGGCGTCGTCTACGACGGCATCTGGGTCGGCGAGAACTCGAAGGTGCCGAACGTCGGCGGCATCCGGCGCGCGCTCGTCGACCACGTCAGGCGCATCAAGCCGGGCGTCATGCGCTGGCCCGGCGGCTGCTTCGCAGACCAGTACGACTGGCGCGACGGCATCGGCCCGCGCGACAAGCGCCCCCGCCGCGTCAACTTCTGGGCCGACACGAACTACAAGGCGACCGACGCCTACAAGAACCTCAAGTCGGGGCCGCAGAAGTACGAGCCGAACTGGTTCGGCACCGGCGAGTTCATGCAGTTCTGCCGCCTCACCGGCTCGCAGCCCTACTTCGCCGCCAACCTGCGCAGCCTCGACGTGCGCAAGTTCCTCGAATGGGTCGAGTACTGCAACGCGCCCGCGGGCCTCACGACGCTCTCGGACGCGCGCGCCGCGGCCGGCGACCGCGACCCTTACAACGTCGCCTACTGGGGCATCGGCAACGAGTCCTGGGGCTGCGGCGGCGACCTCACGCCGGAGGAGTACGCGACCGAGTTCCGCAAGTTCACCGCGTGGGTGCCGACCTACCAGAACGTCAAGTACAACTTCATCGCCACGGGGCCGAACGGCGCCGACCTCGGCTGGACGCGCCGCTTCTTCACCAAGCTCATGGAGAAGGGGCCGCGCATGGCCGAGAGGGTCTACGGCTTCGGCCTGCACTACTACTCGGGCACGACCGGCAAGGGCGACCCCTTGGTCTACACGGACGACGAGTGGTACGAACTCATCCACCGCTCCGACCGCATGGAGTCGCTCATCACTTCGCACTGGGCCGTGCTCGGCGAGGCGGACCCGCAGCGCCGCGTGCGCCTCGCCGTGGACGAGTGGGGCGCCTGGCACAACACGCAGGACCCGGCGATGCCCGCGGGTTATCTCTACGCCTACCCGAGCACCCTGCGCGACGCGCTCATCTCGGCCGTCAACCTCGACACCTTCCAGCGCCACGCCGACAAGGTCGCGATGGCGAACCCGGCGCAGCTCGTCAACACCATCCACTCGCTCTTCCTCGCCTACGAGGACAAGTTCATCGTCACGCCCAACTTCCACGTCTTCGAGATGTACACGCCGCACCAGGGCGCGCAATCCCTGCGCACGGAGTTCATCTCGCCGCGCGTCTCCTACATGCGCGGCGGCGGCAGCCCCGGACGCCAGGAGTTCTGGGGCCTGGCGGGCTCGGCCTCCCTGAGCGGCAAGGTGCTGACGCTCACGGCCGTCAACCCGGACGCGAAGAGCGCGCGCGAGACCGAGATCGACATCGTCGGCGGGCGCGTCGCCTCCGGGCAGGCGCGCGTGCTCAGCTCCAACGACATCCGCGCGCACAACAGCTTCCAGAACCCGCGGGGGCTCGAACCCTGCGACGAGCCGGTCAACGTCGGCGCGGGCGGGCGCCTCGTCTACCGCTTCGCGCCCGCCTCCGTCACGCGACTGCAACTGACCCTGGCTTGAGTAGTTTTCAGTCTTCAGTCTTCAGCAAGAACCGGCTGCCGACTGAAAACTGAAAACTAAAAACTGAAAACTGTCTCTTATGATTCGCAAAGCTTTCCTGATGAAGCTGAAGCCGGGCCGGCGCGGGGAGTACGAGCGGCGGCACAACCCCGTCTGGCCGGAGTTGGAGGAGGTTTTGCGCAGCCACGGCGTGCGCAACTACTCCATCTTCCACAAGCCCGGGACGGAGAGGCTGTTCGCGTACGCAGAGGTCGAGTCGGAGGAGCGTTGGCGGCAGATCGCGGAGACGGAGGTGTGCCGCCGCTGGTGGGCTTACATGAAGGAGTTGATGCTGACGAACCCGGACGACAGCCCCACATCCGAAAATTTGGACGAGGTCTTTCACCTCGACTGAATAGCTCGGTTCGGGGCGGCGCGCTTTTGTTGGAGTGGTGAAAAATCGAACCAAGAGGCTTGCCAAAGGGGAGAATGGTGTTACAATGCGCGCAAAACAAAGAACAGTTAACGCAATCTTGCCCCGGATTGATTATTTTGGATTTCTTCTGTTTTTCGGATGAGATAAGCCTTTAACTTCCCCCGGCACGGTCTAAATCCTGACAATTTCATCGCATCCCCTCCAAAGGGTTCGGGGAATAAAATTTGCCTGAGTTAAACGCTCTACCACCGCGTCCTGCTCCGGCTCGGCCGCGGGCGAATATATAATAAACGCCCTAAAAGTTTCATCATTCGTCCTTTGATCGTCAGCTTCCCCGGCGGGCGACAGTGCTTCGAGGTAACCGCTTTACCAAGAGGTTCCAGTGAACTCTGACCCGGTCGGGGTTAAGTTCCGGTTAGTAAAACGGTTTCTTAAGGCGCGCCCCACAGGGCGCGTCGCTGACGAATCCCCAGGCGACTCTTCCCGGCGTGAGTCGGCCGCCGACGTTGCGGCACAAAGGGTTCTTCAGTCCTTCCAGACGAGACGGCAGATTACAGAGCGTGCGGGCGATGAAGACCTCAAGCGGCGTCGGCCGTGCCCCTTCGAGGGGGCGCGTCCCCGGCCTCAGGCGTTCGGTGTTGAGGTGGGCGTCAGACCGTCAACAAGCAACCAGGTAACGGCACCCGCCTTTACCAACTGAAGTGACAGAGAGGGAGCTAACTTATGCGACCGATGCAGATTATCGCGGTTGTTCTGCTGTTAGCCGTCGCCGCGGCCGGCCAGACCAACAGGGGCGCCATCGCCGGCACCGTTATTGACCAGAACGGCGCCGCCATCCCCGGCGCCAACGTGACCGTCACCAACATCGGCACGGGCCAGAAGCAGACGGTGACCACCTCGGAGGACGGCGCCTTCCAGGTCTCCTCACTCGACCCCGTCACCTACAGCATCACGGTCGAGGCCCAGGGGTTCAAGACGGCCACCATCCAGAGCCTGAAGGTGGACACGGCGACGACGGCCAACGCCAACATCATCGTGGAGCCGGGCGCGGTCGGCGAGTCCGTGACGGTGTTGGCCGACGCGCCGCTGCTGAACACCGAGTCGGGCACCGCGACGACGACCGTCACCGAGCGCCAGATTCAGGACATCCCGCTCAACAACCGGAGCGTGCTCGACCTGGCGCTGACGGCCCCGAACGTCACGGGCGACGTGGGCAGCGAGGACCCGGGCGTCTCCGGCGACCAGCCGGTACCGGGCTTCAACCTGAACGTGAACGGCGGCCGCTCGGGCAGCACGGCGATTCTGGCCGACGGCGTCAACAACACGGGCGTCGGCCTCGCGCGCTCGGTCGTCTCCTTCACGCCCGAGACGGTGCAGGAGTTCACCGTCCAGACCTCCGCCTACTCGGCCGAGTTCGGCAACACGGGCGGCGGCGTCATCAACGCCACCACCAAGAGCGGCACGAACGACCTCAACGGCGTGGCGCTCTGGTACACGCGCAACCCGAAGTTCAACGCGACGCCCTTCACCATCGGCACCGCGCCGCGCCCGCGCAACAACCTGCGCTACAACCAGGTCTCGCTGACCGTCGGCGGCCCCATCGTCCTGCCCAGGTTCGGCGAGGGCGGCAGGCGCCTCTACAACGGCAAGAACAAGAGCTTCTTCTTCTTCGCCTACGAGCCGCGCTGGCGCCAGGACTTCCTCTCGGGGACGGCGCTCGTGCCGAGCGACGCCGAGCGCACGGGCGACTTCCGCAACCTCGTGCGCACTTCGAGCGGCATCCTGCCGGCGGCGGTCGCCGCGCAGTTCGGCCTGAGTTCGGCCGGCAACGCCAACATCTACCAGCAGTTCGTCATCGTCAACGGCCGGTTCGTGCCCATCGCCCTCCAGCCCATCCCGGGCCGGACGCCCGCGACGAACTACCAGTTCTGCCAGTTCAACGACCCGCGCAGGACGCTCGTCACGCAGACGAGCATCATCAACGGCGCCCCGACCTCCATCCAGGTGCCACTGTGCACGCCCGAGGTCAACCAGTCGCCGAACGCCAACCTCAACGTCATCCCGTCGGAGTTCATCGACCCCATCTCCCGGACGCTCTTGCAGCAGGAGCCGGTGGGGGCCGGCTACTTCCTCGACGGCGGCTTCGTCCGGAACTACTTCACCACGCGCTCGGTCCAGCAGAACGAGACGCGCTACACGCTGCGGCTCGACCACAACTTCACCGACGCGTTCAAGACCAACTTCCGCTACACGGTGACGCCGGCCGTCGCCATCCGCGGCGCGGGCGGCGAGATCAACGGCAACACGGGCGTCTACAGCGACGCCAGGCAGTTCGTGCTGGCCTTCAACAACATCGTCACGCCGTCCGTCGTCAACGACCTGCGCCTGAACTACACGCGCGGCAACTTCAGCGAGGACTTCTCGCCCGAGTTCTCGATCCTGGGCGGGCGCAGCTACGCGCGCGACATCGGCCTGCCTTCGCTGACGCAGGGCGGCATCCCGCTCTTCCTGACCACGCAGGACACGAACCCGCCGACCTACGCGGGCTCCGACATCGGCGCGGGCGGCTCGACCAACAACTTCAACGTCGAGCAGCGCTACAACATCAACGACATCGTCTACTGGACGAAGGGGAACATGACCTGGAAGTTCGGCGTCGACCTGAGCGACGCGCGGCTCTCCGTCATCCCGTTCTTCTCGGCCTCGGGCGGGCGCTACTCTTTCCGCGTCCTCAACACCAGCTTCGACCGGACGACGGGCGGCAACAGCGGCGGGAACCCGTTCGCCAGCCTGCTCCTCGGCGTGCCGAACGCGGTGGACGTGCGGCCGATCCTGCTCAACTACGACTACCAGTGGAAGAGCGGCGCGGCCTTCGTCCAGAACGACTGGAAGGTGCGCCCGAACCTGACCTTAAACCTCGGCCTGCGCTACTCGCTCCAGTACCCGCGCACCGAGAAGCGCAACCTCCAGGGCACGTTCCGCCCCGACCTGGCGCAGCCCTTCGCGCTGACCGCCACGCAGCGCCGCACGCTGGCGACGAACCTCGGCGTGCCGGCCGCCGACCCGATCCCCGACTACGTGCCGACCTCGGTGAACGTCCCGCCCTTCGCCTTCTCGGGGCGCGGCGGCCGCTCGCGCTACATCACGCCGGTCGACTACCTCGGCTTCGAGCCGCGGTTCGGCTTCGCCTGGCAGCCGAAGATGAAATTGTTCGGGCTCGACCTCTCGGAGCGCTCGGTCGTCGTCCGCGGCGGCTACGGCATCTCGCACGCGCCGCTCACGGGCAACAACCGCAGCCCGAACCCCGACTTCGGCGGCTTCATCACTTCGAGCACGCTGGGCGTCAACGCGGCCGGCACCGCCGTCGCCTCGACCGGCACGGCCGACCCGAACCAGCCCATCCGCTTCTCGACCAACGCGCCGCTCCAGGGCACGGTCGGGTCGCTCGACACGCTCCTGGGCACGGACGAGAACGGGCTCGTCTTCCTGCGCGGCCTCGGCGTCTCCGCCTTCGCCGGCAACGGCGCGGGCGACGTGCCCTACGCGACCAACTGGAACCTGGCCGTGCAGTTCGAGCCCATGCGCAACATGGTCGTCGAGGTGGCCTACGTCGGCAGCCAGGGCAGGCACCTCTACCTGCCGCAGGTCAACATCAACCCGCGTAACGTCGACCTCATCGAGCAGTTGGAGGCCAACGGCGTGGACGTGACCGGCAACATCGCCGACCCGCTGGGGCGCACCAACCTCCAGGGCTCGACGATCACCATCAGCCGCGCCAGCGTCTTCAGCACCTACCTCGGCTTCGACCCGCTCAACAAGTACTTCGACCCGTCGGCCAGCAGCATCCGGCACGCCGGCTACATCGACGTGCGGCGCCGCGTCAGCCGCGGCCTGACCTTCACGGCCAACTACACCTACGGCAAGTCCATCGACACGGCCTCGGACGCGAGCCCCGACACGCGCGTGCTCTCGACGGGCTCGGCGCGCGGCCAGATTTCGCTCGGCGGCACGCTCGAAAACGACCGCGCGCTCTCGGCCTACGACGTGAAGAACAACTTCAGCTCGACCGGCATCTGGGACATCCCCGTCGGCCGCGGCCGCAGGTTCCTCTCGGGCGCGCCGTCGGTGGTCAACACCTTCCTCGGCGGGTGGACGATGTCCGGCGTCTTCCGCATGCCGGGCGGCACGCCGTTCCTGCCCTTCATCACCGACGCGAACAAGCTCGGCGGCGCGCTCTTCAACCGCGTCGTCCGGCCCGACATCGTCGAGGGCGTGCCCTTGCGGAACCCGCGCTGGACGCGCGACTGCCCCGTCGGCGCCTCGACGCCCGTCACGGGCTGCGAGCCCTTCATCAACCCGGCCGCCTTCATGCGCCCGGTCAAGGGGCAGCTCGGCAACGCGCCGCGCTCGCTCGACATCCGGCCGCCGCGCCAGGAGTACTTCGACTTCTCCTTCTCGAAGGACTTCCCCTGGCCGTTCCTCGGCCGCGAGGGCCGGCGCATCAACTTCAGGGTCGACCTGATTAACGCCTTCAACCACCCGAACTTCCGCTTCAACAACAGGGGCAACACGCCCTTCGGCCTCGGCACGTTCCCGACCGAGATCACGACCGAGGCCGTCAACGGCGTGCGGCAGCCCATCACAATCGCCGAGTACAACACCTGGGCGACGTTCAACAACCAGCCGCTGGCGAACACCGCGGCCGGCGCGGCGCAGCTCGCGGCGATACGCGCCAACGTGAACGCCACCCGCCTGAACGGCGGCATCGGCGGGCTGCCGCCGGAGTTCTTCCACGTCCGGCTCCCGGAGGGCTTCGCCACCACGAACCCGCTCTCGTTCGACATACGGAACCTGGACCAGTTCAAGCTCTACCGCATACGGCAGAACTACGACCAGAACTTCGGGTCGCTGACGGCGGCGGACACCTCGCCGCGCTACGTCCAGTTCGGCATCAGAATCTTCTTCTAGGCCGGGGGAGATTCCCAGACCGAGAGGTGGCGCCGGAGCTGTCCGCAAACAGCGACGGCGCCACCTCTCATATCGCCCGGGCGGCGCCGGGCACAGACCTCTACGGCGGAGGGCGGTTCGTGTTCTCGAAGGGGCAGGCCAGGGCGGCGCTCGCCGCCGCCGCCGCACTCGTCCTCGCCGCGCTGTGCGGCGCGGCGGCGGCGCAGGCCGACGGCCCGCGCGACCTGCTCGCCGCCTCCGCGCGCGACGCGGCGCGCGCCGCGTCGAAGTCTTACCGCGAGCTACTCGACGCACACGCCGCGGACTACCGCCGCTACTTCGACCGCGTCCGTTTAAGGCTCGGCCCCGCGAACGAGGCTGCGGGCGGCCTGCCCACGCCCGCGCGTCTGAAGGCCGCGGCCGGGGGCGCGCACGACCCGGGCCTCGCCGCGCTCTACTTCCAGTTCGGACGCTACCTGCTCATCTCAAGCTCGCGCCCCGCGGGGCTGCCCGCCAACCTGCAAGGCATCTGGGCCGAGGGCGTGCAGGCGCCCTGGAACGCCGACTGGCACCTCAACGTCAACGTCCAGATGAACTACTGGCCCGCGGAGGTGGCGAACCTCTCGGAGCTGCACGGGCCGCTCTTCGCGCTCGTCGGCTCTCTGCAAGGGCCGGGCGAGCGCACCGCCCGCGCCTACTACGGGGCGCGCGGCTGGGTCGCGCACGTCATCACGAACCCCTGGGGCTACACGTCGCCGGGCGAGGGCGCTTCGTGGGGCTCGACGACTACCGGGTCGGCCTGGCTCTGCCAGCACCTCTGGGAGCACTACCTCTGCACGCGCGACCGGGAGTTCCTGCGCCGCGTCTACCCCCTGATGAAAGGCTCGGCGCGCTTCTACGCCGACTTCCTCGTCGAGGAGCCGGCGCACAAATGGCTCGTCACCGCGCCGGCCAACTCGCCCGAGAACGCGTTCCGTCTGCCCGACGGGAGCACCGCGCACGTCTGCATGGGGCCGACCTACGACATGCAGTTGCTCCGCCACCTCTTCGCCGCGACGACGGAGGCCGCGCGCACGCTCGGCGTGGACGCGGAGTTCCAGAGGGAGCTTTCCGAGAAGCGCGCGCGGCGGCTTAGAGCTGGACATCGTTTGGAAGGAAGGGAAGCTGACGACGGCCGCGCTCCGCTCGAAGCTCGGCGGGACGTGCAGGCTCGCATACGGTCCTAAGGTCGTCGAGTTGAAGACGCGCGCGGGCGGAAGCTACGGGCTCGGCGGGCGACTCGCGCCCGCGAAGGCGCCGAGGGTGAACGCGCGGAGGGTGAGTCGCACATGATTACACGTCGGAAGTTTCTTGCGGCACTGGCGGCGTCGGGCGCCGCCGTCCCCGTCACGCGCGGCGCGGCGGTCGAGCCGCGGCGCGCGATTGACCGCGCGGCGCTCGTGCGCCGCCACGACCCTTTGCTGCGCAAGCTCGACCCGCTCTCGCCGCTCTCGGTCGGCAACGGCGAGTTCGCCTTCACGGCCGACGTGACGGGGCTGCAAACCTTCCCCGAAGAGTACGAGTCGTCGATGCCGCTCTGCACGATGTCGCAGTGGGGCTGGCACACGACTCCCCGGCCCGCCGAACTCGAAGGGAAAGAACTCCGCCTGACTCCGTACGACACGCACGGCCGCCGGGTGCTCTACCACACAAGCTCCGAAGGGCAGAAGGAGCTTTACGACTGGCTGCGCGAGAACCCGCACCGCCTGCACCTGGGCCGCGTCGGACTGCAAATGTCCGCGCCCGGGCGGGGCGAGGCGAAGCTCTCGGACATCACGGACGTCGAGCAGAGGCTCGACCTCTGGGCCGGCATCCTCACGAGCCGCTTCCGCGTCTGGGGCGAGCCCGTCAAGGTCACGACGGCCGTCCACCCCGACGCGGACATCCTCGCCGTCTCAATCGAATCAAGTCTGGTCGCGCGCGGCATGCTCGCCGTGCGCTTCGCCTTCCCCTACGGCTCGCCCTCGATGCAGGCCGCCGACTGGCGCAGCCCCGGGAGGCACCGCACGCGCGTCTTCAAGCTCGCGCCCGGCCGCGCCCTTCTGCACCGCAGGCTCGACGAAGACGAGTACTTCGTCCTCCTCGACGCGGAGGGCGCGGCCACTCTGGAAGGGGAGAGGGAGGGCGGGCACGAACTCTTCCTCAGACCCTCGGGCGGCCCGCGCCTCGACTTCGTCGCCGCCTTCTCGCCGCTGTCGATAGGCGGCACGCCGCCCGGCGCCGCGGCCACCTTCGAAGCGAGCCGCAAGCACCGGGCGCGCTTCTGGGCCACGGGCGGCGCGGTCGAGCTGGCGGACAGCCGCGACCGCCGCGCGCCGGAGCTTGAGCGTCGCGTCGTGCTTTCGCAGTACCTCACGGCGATTCAATGTTCGGGACGGCTGCCGCCGCAGGAGACGGGGCTCACGGTCAACAGTTGGTACGGCAAGTTCCACCTTGAGATGCACTGGTGGCACGCCGCGCACTTCGCACTGTGGGACAGGCTGCCGATGTTGGAGAACAGCCTCGGCTGGTACGAGAAGATTCTCCCCTCGGCGCGCGAGCGCGCGCTCTCGCAAGGCTACGCGGGCGCGCGCTGGCCGAAGATGGCCTCGCCCGACGGGCGCGACAGCCCCTCGCCCATCGGCCCCCTGCTCATCTGGCAGCAGCCGCACCCGATCTTCTACGCCGAACTCTGCTACCGCTCGCGCCCCGGCCGGAAGACGCTCGAACGCTACCGCGACGTGGTCTTCGAGACGGCGGAGTTCATGGCCTCCTACGCCTTCTACGACCGGAAGACGCGGCGCCACGTGCTCGGGCCGCCGGTCATCCCGGCGCAGGAGAACCACCCGGCGCGCGAGACCTGGAACCCGACGTACGAACTCTCCTACTGGCGCTTCGGGCTGGGGCGGGCGCAGGCGTGGCGCGAGCGCCTGGGGATGAGGCGCCGGCCCGACTGGGACGACGTGATCGTCAACCTCTCACGGCTTCCCGCGCGCGAAGGCGTCTACCTCGCGCACGAGAACTGCCCGCAGACTTACGCCGAGCGGAACCGAGACCACCCGTCGATGCTCGCCGCCTACGGCGTCCTGCCCGGCGACGGCGTCGAGCGCGAGACGATGCGCCGCACGCTCTCGAAGGTCTTGAAGGAATGGAAGTGGGACGAGACGTGGGGCTGGGACTACCCCATGACGGCGTTGACGGCGGCGCGCCTGGGCGACGGCGCGGCGGCGGTCGGCGCGCTGCTGCTGGAGACGGCGAAGAACCGCCACCTGCCGAACGGGCACAACTACCAGCGGCCGAACCTGCCCTGCTACCTGCCGGGCAACGGCGGCCTGCTCTACGCCGTGGCCCTGATGGCCGGCGGCTGGAAGGGCGCCCCGCGCACGCGCGCGCCCGGCTTCCCCGCGGACGGCAGTTGGACGGTTCGACACGAAGGCTTGAGTTACAGACTCCTCCGCACGCAATAGCGGTCAGTACCGCCCGCGGTAGCGGGCGGTACTGACCTGTTTGTAATAGGAGACGACCATGAAGATTCTGAAATCATTACTGCTGATTCACCTGACGCTACTCGTGGCCGCGGCGCAGCAGCCGCAGGGGCAGGTGCCGCGCGAGTGGATCGACCCGGACACGGGGCACCGCGTCGTGCGTCTGTCGGAAGAGGCGGGCAGCCAGAGCCTCTACTTCCACCAGAACGCGTACACGCCCGACGGGTCGAAGATGATTATGACGACGCCGACCGGGCTGTCGGCCGTCAACCTCAAGACGCGCGCCGTCGAGCGCGTCGTCGAGGGGCGCGTCTCGATCATCATCGTCGGGAAGAGGACGGGGCAGGTCTACTACACGAAGTTCGTGAGGGACGGCAACAAGTTCTCGGCGACCGTCTACGCCACCGACCTCGACACGAAGGCGACGCGCGAGGTGGCGAAGCTCCAGCCCGGCGTCTCCGTCGCCAGCGTCAACGCCGACGAGACGCTGCTCGCCGGAACGCTCGACGAGAAGCTCGCCAAAGACATCGCCGAGGGGCGCTTCCCGCGCGGCCCCGGCGGCGGGCAGGCGGGCGGCGCCGCGCCGGCCGCGCCGGGCGGCGGCGGACAGCAACCACCCGCACAACCGGAGCGGCGCGGCGACGAGTACGCCGGCAAGGGGCAGATGATGGAGAACCGTCTGGCCGAGCGCAGGCCGCTCCAGCTCGTCACCGTCAGCACGAAGACCGGCGAGGTCAAGACCCTCCTGCGCGGCACCGACTGGTACAACCACATACAGTTCTCGCCGACCGACCCGACGCTCCTCATGTACTGCCACGAGGGGCCTTGGCACAAGGTCGACCGCACGTGGCTGATACGCACGGACGGGACGCCGCCCGTCAAGGTTCACCCGCGCACGATGTTGATGGAGATCGGCGGGCACGAGTGGTTCGGCGCCGACGGCCGCACGGTCTGGTACGACCTTCAGACGCCGCGCGGCCAGGTCTTCTGGGTCGCGGGCTACAACGTCTCGACGGGCGAGAGGACGTGGTACAACCTCCAGCGCCCGGAGTGGAGCGTGCACTACAACGTCTCGCCGGACGGGAAGCTCTTCGCGGGCGACGGCGGCGGCCCGACCAGCGTGGCCGCGCCCGGCAACGGGCAGTGGATATACCTGTTCCGCCCCGAGATGGTGCCCGACCGCACGGACGGCCAGCTCCCGAACGCGAAAGAGCTGGTCAGGCCCGGCCTCTTCCGCGCCGAGCGTCTGGTCAACCTCTCAAAGCACGACTACTCGCTGGAGCCGAACGTCACCTTCACGCCCGACATGAAGTGGATCGTCTTCCGCTCGAACATGTTCGGCCCCACACACGTCTTCGCCGTCGAACTTGAGAAGGCCACGCAGTCGCGCAGTTGAGGCTCGACGTTCAAGCTTGAGCCTATAGCGGGCAAGGATTAACACGGAGACACGGAGACACGGCTGTGAGCCTTTAGCTCTCGGCAAGCCGTGTCTCCGTGTCTCCGTGTTTAATTTATTCCCGTTCCCGGCTTGACCTTGTAGACGTGTACAGAGTCTATATTATGTTCGGGCAGACGGGAGGCCGAGGGTTTAAGGTTCACGGGGGGCGTATGAACAGGGCCGATACTTTCAACGGCGGCGCGCGCGGCGCACTCTTCGCGGTCGCGCTGACGCTTCTACTCGCTCCCGCCGTCGCGCGGGCGCAGCACCAGGGGCACGACGCGCACAAGCCGCCCGCCGCGGGCAGCACGCCCGCGCCTTCGCCTTCGCCCACACCGACGCCGCGACCCGAGCCGACGCCTTCGCCGGTGCCGGCGCGGGGCGGGTCACACGCGGGGCACACGACGGCCGGCGGGCCGGAGTCGAAGCCGGCGGAGGGCGAGGGGCTGATGGTGATGTCCGAAGAGGGCATGGGCGTCCGCGTCGGTTCGAGCGCGCGCAACGTGATGTCGATGGGCGCGATGGGGTCGGGCACTTCGTGGCAGCCGGCGGCGGGGCCGATGAACATGTATCACAAGGTGGCCGGCGAGTGGCTCGTCATGTTCCACTTCAACCTGACGGCCGGCGTCAACCGGCGGGGCGGGCCGCGCGGCGTGACGAAGGCCGAGTCGGCCAACTGGTTCATGCCGATGGCTTACCGCAAGCTGGGGCGCGGCACGCTCCAGTTGCGCGGCATGTTCAGCGCCGAGCCCTTCACGTTCCCGCCGGGCGGCTCGCCGCTCCTGTTCCAGACGGGCGAGACCTACAAGGGCCGGCCCATCGTGGACGCGCAGCACCCGCACGACCTCTTGATGGAGCTGTCGGCGCAGTACACGCACCCCCTGGGCGAGCGCGCGACGTGGTTCACGTACTTCGGCTACCCGGGCGAGCCCGCGCTGGGGCCGGTCGCTTTCATGCACCGCCTGTCGGCCTCGGAGAACCCTTCGGCCACGCTCGGCCACCACTTGCAGGACTCGACGCACATCTCCTTCGGGGTGCTGACGACCGGCCTCACCTACCGCGGCCTCAAGCTCGAAGGCTCGGTCTTCAACGGCCGCGAGCCCGACGAGAATCGCTACGACTTCGACGCGCACAGGTGGAACTCGCGCTCGGCGCGGCTCTCCTTCATGCCCAACGAGAACTGGGCGATGCAAATCTCCCACGGCTTCCTGCGCAGCCCCGAGGCGCACGCGCCCGAGGAGGACATACGCCGCACGACCGCCTCGGTGCAGTACAACCGCGCGTACGCGCGCGGCTACTGGGCCAACGCCTTCGTCTGGGGGCGCAACCACGTCTCGGGGCACGGCGGGGCGCGCAACCTGAACGCGTACACGCTTGAGTCCACGCTCAACTTCGTCGAACGGAACTACGTCTACACGCGGCTGGAGCTTGTGGACAGGGACGAGCTGTTGAGCGAGGACGAGCTTGAGGACTTAGGGGTCACGGGTCATCACGCCTCCTTCCGCGTCGGCGCCTACACGTTCGGCGGCGCCCGCGAGCTTTGGAACACGGAGAAGCTCTCGCTGGCCGTCGGCAGCGACCTGACCTTCTACTCGAAGCCCGCCGCACTCGACGCGCTCTACGGCCGGAGCCCCGTCTCTTGGAAGCTCTTCTTCCGCCTCCGGCCGGGCAAGATGAAGGCGGAGTCGCACGCGACGCACGGCACCACCCGGGCGCCGCCGCACCGGCACTGAACATAAACTCCTCACACGAGCTTGAAGTGTGGGGCGCGGGGTTGATCTGAAATCTCAAAGTTGAG
>DASVQJ010000081.1:0-14956 GCA_036389235.1 Pyrinomonadaceae bacterium
AGACCTCAACGTTGAGGTCTGCCGCTTCACTGCTAAGCGTGCTGGCGCACGCTTTGGCGGGCAGGATGCCCGCGCTCCCGGCGCGGCCGTCGCGTCCGTGTGAACGCCGCTATAATTGTACCGAATGGCTCGGCCTGACTACGCGAGAGAGTGTCGAAAGCCGGATGAGTCGGGCGAACTACCTCGTGGGGTGTGAAAAGCCGAGCGGTTCGCTCTGTCCACACGTCGCGCCTCTCCGGGCTCTTCAACGGCGGGCCGGGGAAGTGGGCGTCCACCTACAGGGGCACGTAGTCGTACTCGCCGACGCCTTGAAGTATGAGGAAGGTCGCCGAGGCTCCGCCGCCGTTGGCGACGAGGTGCGGGCGGCGCGGGCGTACGGAGTAGGTTTCGCCAAGCCCGAGCCGCACCTCCTCCTTCGGCTCGCGCAGGAAGATTCGGATGTGTCCCTCGATCACGTAAAAGGTATCCTGGACGTTCGTGTGGTAGTGCCAGGGCACCTTCTGCGCCGGCGAAATCTGTAGCTCGCTGATGCGGAACCCGGGGCGCTCCGCGTGGAGCGCACGGCGCTCGACCTCATAAAGCTGACTCGCGTCCTTGAACGTCTCCATCGCCTCCTCCGCGTCGAAAGCCTGCTAGCGCCTTGTGATCTCAAGCCAGGGGAAGAAGTGGGTCTGGTCCCGCCCAAGCTCGCGGGCCGCCAGCCCCCTGCGGGCGCACTCCGCCCTGATCCAGCGGCGACTGTGGTAGATGAGGCCGGGCACGTCCGACTCGTGGCTGGTGCCGTACCACCCGTCTCCCTTGTAGTCGGGGCGCCGCCAGCCCGAGGGTAGATAGGTCGTGAGAAACGCCGCGCCCTCATTCGCGTCGCGGAGGAACGAGTCCAGCATCGACTGTATCTGCGGCTTGGACGCGTGCGTCCATATCGAGTAGGCGAGGAAGAAGTCGAACTTCTCGCCGAAGACGGACGTGTCGAAGCGCGGGTTGGTGTCGAACCGCGGGCGCTTGGCCTCCAGGAGCCCCGGCTCCAGCACCGTGCCGACGCCCATCTCCAGCCTGCCCGCGTGGGGCTCGATCCCGTGGTAGCACCCCGGGTCTAAGAAGTGGATCAGCCAGTAGCCTGCGCGCAGGACTCCGCACCCGATATCGACGACCTTCGAGTCCGGACGCAGCCCCGCCTTCAGCATGTAGATGAGCTGCTCCCGGCCGCCCTTCTCGAAATCTTTGACCGGGACGCCGAGGAAGGTCTTCCCGCCCAGCATCTCGGCCCTCTGCTGTAGTCTCATCGGCTCACCCCCGCCGGCCCCCGACCTCCTCCGGAGTTTGAAAATGTCGTTTTGGCGCCGCCGACTGCCAAGACTATAATCCCTCCCGCTTGGACACCTTCAACTTCAAAGTCGGGCGCAGCCCGATACAGGGCCGCGGACTCTTCGCGCTCTCGGCCGTCCCCGCGCGGAGGAAGCTGGGCGAGCTGGGCGGGGAACTCGTCACGCAGCGGGAGGCCAGGAGGCGTGCCCGCGCCGCCGGCGAGTCCATCAAGATCGTGGAGTTCGACGACGGCACGGCGCTCGACGCCACGCTCCGCGGCGGCCCCTTCGGCTACGTCAACCACTCGTGCGAGCCGAACGCGTTCATGCGGCGCTACAGGGGCCGCGTCGAGTTCTACTCGCTGCGGCCGATAGAGGCCGGCGAGGAGCTGACGTGCGACTACGGTGAGACCCACCACGGCGGCGCCCTCGCCTGCCGGTGCGGGAGCCGAAGGTGCCGGGGGCGCTTATAGCCCGGCCGGCCGCCCTCCCTTCGCAGAAATCATCCCGAGTTCTGTCCAACCTCTTCTCGTCGGTCGCCCGAACACCCGGCGGCGCGCGGGGACGTGCGGTTCAGGCCGCGGGCGCCGGCATGCGGAAGGTGAAGCGCGTCTCCTCCGCGGAGGACTCGACTTCGAGCGTGCCCCCGTGGGCGCGCGCGATCTGCGAGGCGATGTAGAGGCCGAGGCCGAGCCCCTGGCGGCCGGGGCGGTCGTCGGCGCGCGTGTAGGGTTCGAAGAGGCGCCTGATCGTCTCGGGCGGGATGGGGTCGCCGAGGTTCGAGACCGAGAGCTCGAAGCCGCCCCCGTCTCGGCGCGCGCGGACGCGCACCGGCCCCGAAGGGTCGCCGTGCGTGAGCGCGTTGGCGAGCAGGTTCGAGAACATCTGAGCGATGCGCGCGCCGTCGCAGTGGACGGGGCCGTCCAGGTCGATCTCGCTCCGCACGTCGCGGTCGGGCCAGGCCGTGCGCGCCTCCTCGATGACCTGTTCGAGCGTCGCGCCCAGTCCCTCGTCCGCCACGCGGTTCAGCGAGAGCCCCCCGCCGAGCCGCGCGCGCGAGAAGTCCAGAACGTTTTCGACGAGGCCGGTCATCCGCGCGGCGCTGCGCTTGATGAGGGTGACGACGGGCAGGGCCTTCTCGGGCAGCGGCATCATCGCCAGAAGCTCCGCGCCGCCCCGCACGGCGTTCAATGGGTTGCGCAGGTCGTGGCCGAGGACGGCGAAGAACTGCTCGCGCAACTGCGCCGTCTCGCGCTCGTCGAGGAGCGCCGTCTCCGAAAGTCTCAGCCGCTCCTGCGCGTCGAGGTGGAAGGCGATGAGGTCTGCGAAGAGCTTGAACATGCCGACCGTCCCGGGCGTGTTCAGGCGCGCGGGCTTCGGGTCGATGGCGCAGAGCGTGCCGAAGAAGCGGCCGTCCGTGAGGAAGATGGGGACGGAGATGTAGCTCTGGAAGCCGTACTTCTTCGGCGTCGGGTGCTGGCAGAAGTTCATGTCCTCCGAGACGTGGTCGATGACGACGGCCCGGCCGCTGTCGCGTATCTCGTCGCAGATGGTGGTCGCCACCTCCAACTCGCCGCCGGGCGCCAGCCCGAACGCGATCTCGTCGCGCACGGCGCAGGCGATCCAGCGCGACTCGGTCACGCGCGCCACGGCGGCGAAGCCCAGGCCGGTCGTGCGGCACACGACCTCCAGTATTTTCGGGACCGCGTCGATCCTGGAGACCGCCTCCAGGTCGTCGGCAAGGGTGTCCTTCAACATCGGCTCTCTCGGGTTGTCAGGCGGTGCGACTTAACTTTAATCACGGGCGCGTGGCCCGTCAAACGGCCCCGCTTGGGTGTCGGCCGGGGGAAGTCTTAAACTGGCCCCGTGGCGAACCCTTCCAAGCGTCTGCCGGAGAACGTGCCGGGCGACTTCTACGTGGACGAGTCGTGCATCGACTGCGACGCGTGCCGCCAGATCGCCCCGGGCGTCTTCCGCGACCACGGCGAGCAGTCGAGCGTCTACCGCCAGCCGCGGACGGCGGAGGAGGTGCTCGGCGCTTTGAAGGCCGTCGTCGCCTGCCCGACCTCCTCCATCGGCACGACCCGCGACTACGACGCGCGGCTCGGCGTCGAGGCGTTCCCAGAGCGCCTGGACGAGAACGTCTACTACTGCGGCTTTAACGCCGAGTCGAGCTTCGGCGCGTGGAGCTACCTCGTCGCGCGGCCTAACACGGAGGGCGGGAACGTCCTGATTGACTCGCCGCGCTTCACGCGCCCGCTCGTGCGAAAGTTGGAGGCGCTGGGCGGCGTCAGCACCATCTTCCTCACGCACCGCGACGACGTGGCCGACCAGGAGAAGTTCGCGCGCCACTTCGGCGCCGCGCGCGTCATGCACGGGGACGACAACGCCGCGCGCTACGGCGTCGAGCGCGTCGTCGAAGGGGAGGAGGCCGTGCGTTTAGACCGCGACCTTCTCATCATCCCCACGCCCGGCCACACGCGCGGCCACGCCGTCCTGCTCTACCGCGACAAGTACCTCTTCACCGGCGACCACCTCGCGTGGTCGCCCGCGCGCAAGGCGCTGACGGCCTTCCGCTCCACCTGCTGGTATTCGTGGACGGAGCAGACGCGCTCGATGCGCCGGCTCCTCGAACAACGCTTCGAGTGGGTGCTGCCCGGCCACGGCCGCATCCACCACGCCCCGGCCGAAGAGATGCGCGTCAGCCTGGAAGGCTGCGTGAGGTGGATGGAGTCCGTCGGGTGAGGAGCCGCGCGCGAAGGATTGAACACGCGCCCGCGCAAGTCACGAAGATTCTGCTAATGAGCGTAACCGAGATTCAACACAGAGACACGGAGACACAGCTTAAAGACTTCTAAAGATGAAGAAGTCAACAAGCTGTGTCTCCGTGTCTCCGTGTCTCTGTGTTATTAGCTCACGCCACATTCACCCCGGTGAATACTGCTCTAATTAATCTTTAAAAGTCCGCAGGAGAGAAGATGATCTCACGCGAGCAGGAGTCGCTGACCGTCTCCCTGAGCGGCGACGCCGACCTGCTCGTCACAGACCCCGCCGGCCGCCGCATCGGCTACGACGCGACGAAGCAGGTCTCGCTCGACGAGACTCCCGGCGCGCTGGAGAACCCCGTGCTGGGCGAGGTGGTGGGCGAAGGCGATGAGGACGGCAGCTACGAGGACGAGGAGTGCGAGGAGGTCGAAGACGAGGAGCCTTCCGCCAAGCCGTAGAGGACTCCCGAGCGTCAGGGCAGCTCGGCGAGCTTGCGGCGGAAGGCTTCGGCGTCGGGGCTCTGGGGCGCGAGGCGCGAGAGTTGTTCGACGGCCTCCGTCGCCGCCGCCTTGTCTCCCTTCTGGAGCGAGGCGGCGGCGATGTTGCGCCAACTGTTGACGTGGCCGGGGTCGATTGCGACGGACTTGCGGTACTCGGCGACGGCGCGCTCGTAGTCGCCGCGGTTGAAGTAGGTGTTGCCGAGGTCTGTGCGCACGTCGGGCGAGTCGGGCTTGACCGAGAGGGCGCGCTCGTAGAAGGTCTGCGCCGCGGCGTAGTCCTCCGCGTCGTACTTGGCGTTGCCCATCACGACGAGCGCGTCGAAGTCAGAGCCCTTCAGCTTGAGCGCGCGGTCGGCGTAGAGCGCGGCCTTGTCGTAGTCGTGCAGCCCGTAGAAGACGCGCGCCGCGTCCAACTGCGCCTTGAAGTCGTCCGGCGCGCGGTCGGCCCTGTCCATCGCGCCCTGCGCTTCGGCGGAGGTCGAGGCGGCCGTGCCCGCGCCGCCGCCGGGGACTTCCGGGTGGCCGGGCGGCAGCTCGCCGCTCGCCTGTTCGGGGCCGAGCGGCCGCGCCGCGCCCCCGACGCCGGACGCCGCCGGACGCGCCTGCGCGACCTGCGCGGAGGGCTTGGTGATGGCGTTGGTGATCAGGAACCCGACGACGAAACCGAGGATAATTCCGAGCGCGCAGAGCAGAAGATTTTTAGACATGTTGGTAATCCGGCGAGATGATAACACAGGGGCTCCGCGGACGAAGCGCGGGCATCGCGGGCGCCGGGCGCGGCAACCAAAGCGAAGAGAAATATCTTCGCCGGGACGCGCGGGCGCGTATCTAAAGCGGCCCGCGGGGCACTGTCCTTAAGGGGCGAAACGGGTTGCCGAAGCACGCGCATTTAGTTATCATTCGGGTCGCACACTGTTAGGCGTCTTCGTCAGGGAAATGCCCCGCGGCCTTACTTACGACCCGATTCGGTTCGCCGCCCCTTTCATCAAAATGTCAGCCATCGAAGAGACCAACGTACTACCACGTGCCGGCACGGCCGCGTCGAAGGATTCCCCCTCGACGACGGAGCGCGCCGTCATCGCGGCCGTCGGCGCGGTCATCGCGCTGCTGCCCTGGGCGCTCAGCCGGGGGTTCAGCGAGACCTTCGGCGAGGGCCTGTTCAGCCCGACCTACGCGGTCGTCGTCCTGCTCGTCACGGGGGCCGTCTGCGTCATGGGGGCGAAGCGGACGCTCGACCTCCTGAGCTCGGTGCGCTTCGGCGTCACGCTGCTCATGCTGCTCGCCGCGGCCTGCATGGTCGGCATGCTCATCATGCAGCAGAACGTCGAGGGCTTCGACAAGTACTTCGCCGCCCTGACCCCGGCGCAGCGCTTCCTCTACGGCAAGCTCGGCGTCTTCGACATCTACCACGCCTGGTACTTCAACGCGCTCCTGCTCGTCCTTTCGCTCAACATCGTGCTCGCCTCCATCGACCGCTTCCCCGGCGCCTGGACTTTCATCTCGCGCAAGAAGCTCGACGCCTCGGCGCACTGGCTGAGCGGGCAGAAGCCGAGCGCGAGCCTGACCCTGCGCGCGGCGAGTCTGGAGGAGGCCGTCTCCCGCGTGGCCGGCGCGTTCCGCGGTGCGCGCCTGAAGACGTCGGTGACGGAGAAGAAGGGGAAGACCTACGTCTTCGGCGAGCGCGGCGCGTGGAACCGCCTCGGCGCCTACGCCGTCCACGTCGCGCTGCTGACGATCTTCACCGGCGGCTTCCTGACCTCGATGTTCACGGTCGGCGGCCAGATGCCTTTGGAGCCGGGGCTCACGTCGAACGAGCTGACCGAGACGGTCTTCAACCTCGACCAGCTCTCGCGCTCGGTGCGCCAGCTCCCGTTCGAGGTCGAGTGCACGGACATCGAGCAGAAGCTCATCCGCAAGGAGGGCACGATCACCTCCGACAACACGCTCGACTGGCTGACGCGCATCAGGATTAAAGACCCCGAGCGCGGCGAGCACGAGGCGCTCGTGCACCTCAACCGCCCCTACGACTACCGCGGCTACCGCTTCTTCCAGGCGAGCTTCGTCGCCGACGGCAAGGCGCGCAGCGTCAGGCTGCAGGTGGCGCCGCAGGCCGGGGGGCAGCCGCAGGAGTTGACCATCCCCCGCGGCGGCGCGGCGACTCTGGCCGACGGCACGCGCGTCGAGTTCAGAGACTTCTCGGCGAACTTCACCGTCGGCGGCAACAACCAGGAGGCGCAGGAGGGCGCCTACAACAACCCGGCGGCCACGCTGGCCGTCGCGGCGCCCGGCGCGGCGAGCCCCGTCCGCGCCATCGCCTTCACGCCCGAGATGGCCGAGCGCGCGCCCTTCGCCCGCCAGCCCGTCGCGGGCTACACGTGGCGCCTCGTCGATTTCGAGAAGGCGCCGAAGGCGCACATCCTCGCCATCCAGAAAGACCCGGGCGCCACGGTCGTCTACGTCGGCTTCGGGCTGCTCGGGCTGACGCTCTGCGGCGTCTTCTTCTTCTCGCACGACCGCGTCTGGGCGCAGGTCGAAGAGAAGGGCGACGGGCGCTTCGAGGTGGTGACGGGCGGCAACACGAACCGCAACCAGCTTGGCTTCGAAGACCGCTTCTGGAAGCTCGTCGCCTCGGTCGGCGGCGAAATCTCGGACGCGAAGTCGGCGAAGCCCGCGAGGTGAAAAAGCGATGAGCGAAGTCTTAAAGCAGCCGGCCGTCGCGGGCGCGCCGGAGATAAATTTGAAGGGGGCGCGTCTGTCGTCCTACCTGCCCGCGGCCGTCGCGCTGTTGGGCGCGGGCGCGCTGATGCTCCTCAGGATTCAGGCCGGCCCCGCCGGGCTCGTCAAGTCGGACAGCGGGCTGATGTTGTGTGCGCTCGCCGCCTACCTCATCGCGGCCGTCTTCTACCTGGTCAACCTCTACGCGCCCTCCTCGCTCTTCGAGAAGATCGGGCTGGGCAGCGCGACGCTCGGCGTGCTGATGAACCTCGGGAGCTGGCTCGTCCGCTGGATCGCCTACCGCGAGCACGACGTCGCCATCTGGCTCCAGCAGAACAAGCCCGAGTCGGAGTGGCCGTGGTTCTTCCGCAACATCCCGTTCGCGAACCTCTACGACCTCTCGCTCGCGTTCGCCTTCGGCGCAGGCGTCACGACGCTGCTCATCGCGCACCGGAAGAACTTCCGCTTCCTCGGCGCGGTGAGCCTGCCGCTGGCGTCGCTCATCCTCATCCTGGCGCGCTTCATCGGCGACGACATCCACGGGCTCCAGCCGGTGCTCGACTCCTACTGGCGGCCGATTCACGTCGGCATCGCCTCCCTGAGCTACGGCATCGCGCTCGTCTGCTTCGCGACCGCGGTCATCTACCTCTTGAAGGACGGCGTGAAGACCGAGGCGATGGCCATCTGGTCGAGCATCTTCGGCCTCGGCGTCCTGGCGACCGTGAGCAAGGGGAGCGTTCTCGCCGTCGGGAGCGTCTTCTGGGGCCTGAGCGGGACGTTCGCCTCCTACGGCACGGCGGTCTTCCTGCCGCCGCGCTTCGCCCTGCCGCTGCGGGCGGAGCTGCCCTACGTCGGCTGGCTGCTCGCGGCCTCGGCGCTGCTGCTCGTGTTGGTCGTCGTGCTCTTCTGCCGCTACGTCTTCGAGAACAGCGAAAGCTCGCGCCGCCTCGGCCACCACGCGCTGAAGGCCCTGCTCGTCACGCAGGCGCTCGCCGTCGGGATGCTGGTCTACCAGGTGAAGACGCTCCACACGGTCGCCGTCTGCGACGAGGGCGCCGGGCGGCCCGCGGGCACGGCCTGCATCAACCCTTCGCAGTTCCAGCGCGCGGGGCAGTTCCTCGCCGAGAACGAGGGCTTACGCCCCGAGCAGATCGCGTCGCTCCCGGCCGGGAGGCTCGCGCAGGCGGGCGAGCAGTTCGTGCGCAGCCGCCAGGGCGAGTTCTTCCTGAGCCTCAACGCCAACCCGGTCGAGCTGGCCATGCTCATCACCGCTTTCGCGGCCACGCTCTTCGTCATCATCTTCAGCTTCAAGACGGAGACGCTCCGCGCCGCGCTGCCCGACAAGGAGAAGATCGACAGCCTGATGTACAAGACGGGCGGCGTGACGTTCGCGGGGCTCGCGCTGCTGCTGATGACGGGCGCCATCTGGGCGAACGAGTCGTGGGGGCGCTACTGGGGGTGGGACTCGAAGGAGACGGGCGCGTTCGTGGCGTGGCTGACCTACGGCGGCTTCCTCCACGTGCGCATCTCGCGCGGCTGGACGGGGCGGGCCGCGGCCTACTTCGCCGTCGTCGCCTTCCTGCTCATCATCTTCACCTACCTGGGCGTGAGCTACCTGCTGCCGGGCCTGCACTCGTACGCGTGATGGAGGGTGTTGGGTTTTGGGCTTTAGGTGTTGGGGAAGAACTGCCTCTTTTACCCAACACCTAAAACCCAAAACCCAACACCACTTTTATGAACAGAGAGAACGTCCTCTTCTCGGTCGTCGGGCTGCTGCTCGGGTACGTCGTCGCGTTCCACCTCGTCGTGTACGTGAACCAGAGTCAGCCGGCGCCGGGTGCGGGCGCGCCGTCCGCCGCCGCGGCCGAGGGGCTGCCGGCGGACCACCCGGCCGTCGGGGGCGAGGGCGGGGCGGACAGGCAGAAGCTTCTGGCGGAGGCGGAGGCGGCGGCGGGGGCGGCGCGCAAGGAGCCCGACAACTTCGAGGCGCAGGTCAAGGCCGCCGAAGGCTACTTCGAGGCGGGCAGCTTTGAGGACGCCATCGACTTCATGACGCGCGCCAACAAGCTGCGCCCCGACGACTACGGCACGGTCGTCCGCCTCGGCAACGTCTACTCTTCGGCCGGGCGCTTCGAGGACGCGGCGCGCTGGTACGCGGCCGCGCTCGCCAAGCGCCCCGACGACTGCGACGCGCGCTCGGAGCTGGCGCTCACCTTCTTCATGCGCAAGCCGAGCCAGCCCGAGAAGGCCGTCTCGGAGCTGCGCCGCTGCCTCCAGACCGACCCGAACCACGTCGCGAGCCTGCACAACCTCGCGCTCATGCTCCTTGAGACGAAGCAGTACGCAGAGTCCGAGGCCACCCTCGCGCGGCTGGAGCAGGCCGACCCGGGCTACCCGCAGCTCCCGCGCCTGCGCGAAGAACTCCGCAAGGCGCGCTCCGCCTCGCAGCAGAAATCGCCGACCGACTGACCCGAAGCAGACGATGAGAACTGGACGAGGCACACTCATCCTGAGGGCCGCGTTGTTGTCGGGCCTCTGTCTTATCTCCGCCGCGGCCGCGCGGGCGCAGGTGCCGCCGCCGCCCGCGGCCTCCTGCCAGCCGACGCCGACGCCCGTCGCCGTCAAGGCCGACGCCCAGCCCTCCGGCGGCGGCGCCGCGGGCGGCATCCGCGTCTTCCTCTTCGGCGCGGACAAGAAGCCGCTCGCGCGCAAGCGCTTCTACCTGCTCCGCCGCAGCGCCTTCTCGTCCGGAATCGACTGGGCCTCGCTGCCCAGGCGGGCCGACTTCCTACAGGGCGCGAGCCCGCAACTGCGCGAGTGGCTCGCGCGCCACGACTGTGACTCGCTCTACTGCCCCGAGTTCGAGTCCGAGTTCGCCGAGGCGGTCAAGACCGTCCCCGAGTTCAAGCGCGCCTACGACGACGGCCTGCGCAAGTACCGGAGCCAGCGGCTCGCGCTCAAGTGGCTCACCGTCAACTTCCCGCTCAGGAACGTGCGCTCCGAATACTTCCGCCGCAAGAAGGCTTGGCTCGACCGCGCCGCCGGGCAGGCGGGCAAGGTCGTCTCCTTCATGACGGACGAGAAGGGGCGCGCCATCTTCACCGGCTTCGACCGCGGCGACTACTACATCTCCAACCTCATCCCGTTCGACGAAGGCGGCCCCGTCTGGGACTGCAAGGTGTTGACGCTCCCGCCCAACCCGAGGCAGATGTGGGCCGTCACCTACGTCCTCTCAAAGCAGTAGACAGTAGTCAGTAGACAGTAGACAGCAGGCCCCTCTTTGCGCAGGCTGATGATGACGGCCGCAGGGTTTGAGCGACGAAGGGTCTTCTACTGACTACTGTCTACTGTCTACTTATTTTTCTGTTGTCACGCTTTCGCCCTGTGTGCTACAAACCGCGGCAAGCCCTTGAACCGACGGATGAAGCGAAGAACATTGACGCCCGCGCTCCTGCTCGCCGCGGCCCTCGCCGTCGTCGTCTCGGCGTGGGTGTCGTCTTCAGAGGCGGCCGGGACGCAGCGGAGGCGCGGCCCGACACAGCGCCGCGCGCCAGCGCGCACGCAGCGCCCGCGCGTCGATTACACTGACTTCAGCCATTCGACGGCCGCGCACCGCAAAGACTCCTGCGGCTCTTGCCACAAGAGCCCGAGCGACAACTGGGCGCGGGTGCGCGGAGGCGACACAGCCTTCCCGGACATCACGGACTACCCGGAGCACGAATCCTGCCTGAGCTGCCACCGCCAGCAGTTCTTCCGCGGCGCGCGCCCCGCGGTCTGCTCCGTCTGCCACACGGTCGTCTCGCCGCGCTCGGGCGCGCGGTATCCTTTCGCCAACCCGGCCGCGGCCTTCGCGCGCTCGGAGAAGGGGAAGGCCGCGGCCTCAGAGTTCGCTATAAACTTCCCGCACGACCTTCATCAGGACGTGATGGCGCGCGCGCCCGCGCCGGACGAGGGCGGCGTGCGCTTCGTCCGCGCCGCCTTCGCGCAGGAGCAGGCGAAGCCCGCGAAGCCGAACAGTTGTTCCGTCTGCCACGAGACCTACACGTCGCAGCCCGCCGCCGCGCCGACGCCCGCGCCGGCCTCAGCGTCGGCCGGGGCCGGTGCGGCCCTGCCGGCGCTGCCCGCGGGGCTTTTGAAGACGACGCCCACGGGCCACGACTCCTGCTTCAACTGCCACTGGCAGGACGGCGGCGAGAAGCCTGTCTCGACCGACTGCGCGGGCTGCCACAAGCTTCTGCCGAAGGGCACGGCGCGCACGGAGCTTAAGGGCAAGGACGCCGACCCGCAGTTCGCCGCGCGCTCCGGCTTCACAGACCCGCACATCGTCAGCAAGCTTCTGCGCAGGGACTCGGTCATCTTCGCGCACGAGGAGGAGCGGCACCGCGAGATCGACTGCGCGACGTGTCACACGCGCATCCCGGCGCTGAGCACGCTCGACGAGACGACGCTGAAAGTCCCGATCCTCTCGTGCGGCGCGGGCTCCTCCTGCCACATCGGCGCGAAGCCGAAGAAGATTCTCAACGAAGAGGTGGACAAGAAGCTGGCCGACCCCAACTTCCAGTGCGCCAAGTGCCACTTCAACCTCGGGCGCGAGAAGCCGCCCAAGTCGC
Source organism: Pyrinomonadaceae bacterium (assembly GCA_036389235.1). Lineage (GTDB taxonomy): Bacteria > Acidobacteriota > Blastocatellia > Pyrinomonadales > Pyrinomonadaceae > QHXN01. The sequence continues at coordinate 11,896 of DASVQJ010000081.1, forward strand.
ATCTGGACGCGACGGGTAAGTAGTCTGTACGGAAGCAGAGACGAACGGGCCGTGAGAGGAGCATTGGACGAGAGAAGGGAACGGCGCGGCGCGCGGCGCGCGCGGCATCGCGGCCGGTGCCTGCGCGTGTCGGCCGCCTGCGTCTTCGCGTCGCTGCTGTTGCTCGCCCTCGCGTCTGTAAAACTCGCGCCCGCGTCGCCGGCCCCGGTCTTCGCCGTGCCCGCGCGCGGCGCCGCGCCGCAGGGCGGCGACGGCCCGCGCTTCTCGCACTCCGCCGGGCGGCACCCGACGCTCGCGTGCGCCTCTTGCCACGAGCGCCCCGACAACTCTTCGACGCCGCGCTGGCCCGGACACAAGGCTTGCGTCGAGTGTCACGCGCAGAACTTCGTGATGCGCGGCGGGCAGATATGCGCGAACTGCCACTCGAACCTCGAAGGGAACAACCCGCCGCTCAAACCCTTCCCTGGGCTCACGGACTTCAACATGCGCTTCGACCACGCGCGCCACGCCTCGGGCCGCGGGCGCCCCGAGCAGGGCTGCGCCTCCTGCCACCGCCCCGCGCGGCGCGGCGTCGCGCTCACCATCCCGGCGGGCGCGTCGGCGCACGACAACTGCTACAGCTGCCACACGCCGCAGGCGCGCGGCCCCGCGGGCGACATCGCCTCCTGCTCGACCTGCCACGCGCAGGGCGGCTACCGCCGCACGCCCGCGGGCGCGCGCGCCTACTCCGTCAGCTTCAGCCACGCCGCGCACGGCGCGCGGCAGGGGATGCGCTGCGACGACTGTCACCAGGTGCGCGCGGGCGCCGGCCAGGGCCGGCAGGTCACCTCGCCGCAGCCCACGCAGCACTTCGGCGCGGCGCGTGCGCAGACCTGCATGACCTGCCACAACAACCGGCGCGCCTTCGGCGGCGACGACTTCGCCGACTGCAAGCGCTGCCACAAGGGCCAGACCTTCCGCTTCTGAAAGAAAAAATTGACAAGGCCGGGGGGCGCGTCTATAAAAGTGAGGGTCATCTCTCCCGCCGCGAAGCTCTTTTGAGACCAGGTCAGGGTTAACCCCGAGGGTAGACAGTCATGAAACTTTTCATCGCGTCGGCCGCGCTCGCCTGCTTCCTGTGCGTGCTGGGCTGCAACTCGAACGCGCTCCGCTCGGGCGCGGCCTCGCTCGCGGCGCAGGGCGGGCAGGCGCCGAAGGACGAGTACAAGCTCTCGACCGACTCCAAGAAGGACAAGGCGAAGAGCATCTCCGTCCCCTTCAGCCACCTCAACCACGCGACCAAGAACTACAGCGTCGACGGCACCAAGCCCATCGGCTGCGCCGAGTGCCACCACACCGACCAGCCCGCCGCCGAGGCCGCCAAGCACCCGCCGCTCAAGTCGGCGCACCCGGCCGACCGCACCGTGACGCTCACGGCCGAGACCGCCAAAGACCCGAAGACGCCGAAGGTCGAGAGCTGCCGCGCCTGCCACGCGCAGGAGGGCGCCAAGCCGAAGGTCGGCGAAGCCATCCCCGAGGTCACCTACGAGGGCGACACCGACCCGACCGTCCTCGACAACGAGCAGGCGTACCACCGCAACTGCAACGGCTGCCACGACCAGGCCACCGAGCTGCGCAAGATCAAGACCGCGCCGACCAACAACGAGTGCGTCAAGTGCCACACCGGCAAGTGAGCGCGCGTTAAAGGGAGGTGGAGACGCCCGCCGGGGTCGTGTGACTTCGGCGGGCCTTTCTGTGTATCATCGTCCGGCAATCAACCTTAACAACGGAGCCCTGACTGATGCACAAGCCCTTCGTCGCGTCGTTTCTTCTGTCCGCCGCGCTGCTGACCTCATGCGGCGGCAACGCGCCGGCCCCGACCGCCCCGCGCAACGCGAACACGCAGGCCGCGAACGCACAGACCAGCATTCAGCACGGCCCGAGCTCTTCGAACCTCGGAGCCGCCTCCTCGCACGGCGGCGCGGCGGCTCCCGGCGCCGCGTCCTCGAACACCGCGCCGGTCGCGACGCCCGAGCTCGACGCGAAGATTGGGAAGGCGGAGGCGAAGGCAAGGGCCGCGGGCGCGGGCGAGGCCGACAAGAAGGCCGCCGCCGCCGCCTACTTCGAGCGCGCCGACTTCTTCCGCGAACAGGGTGACCCGAGGCTCTACCGCTTCGCGCTCCGCGACTACCGCATCGGCCTGCGCCTCGACCCTTCGGCCAAAGAGCCGCGCGCGAAGATGGACGAGATCGTCCGCATCTACGAGGGGATGGGCCGCCCCGTCCCAGACCTCGGCAGCGAGCCCTGAATTCGGTCGGAAGCCGGAGGCCGAAAAAGCGTGCGGCCGAACGGGGCGTCTGTCCCCGTTCGGCCGCACGCTTTCAATTGGGTCAGCGCCTACCGCCCGAACCTCCGCCCGTACTCGTCCGAAGAGATGAAGGCTTTGACCATCTCCGCGGAGACGTAGTCGCCGTTGAACTGTTCGAGCTTGTCGTGCCAGAACCGCCAGCCGGCGAAGTTGAAGTCGGGCGCGGCGTCGGGGTCGCGCCGCAGGTAGCCGAAGTACTGCATCAGCACGAACGCCTTGTTGAACTCGGCCTTCGTCAGGTCTTCGTCCTCGGCCACTTGCCTGAGAGCCTGTGCGTGCGTCTTCGCGTTGCTCTTCAACTCGGCGACGAGCGCGTTCCTCTCCCCGGTCGACAGCGCCCCGCCGGCGTTCTGGTTTAGCGCGTCGACGTAAGCCTCCGCAGTCATCGCCTGCGGGTAGAGGGCCGTGAAGCGTCCCGAGCCGGCGAGTTGGTCGAAGTACGCCTGCTTGTTCTGCCCCAGCTTCTGCTCCCACCCGTCGGCCCCGACCACGAGGCCGTTCGCGACGACCTGCGTGTCCTGTAGGATCTCCTCGCGGGAGATCGGCACCGGCTTTCCCTGAAGGTTCCCGAAGGCCGCCTTATGCGCCCGGTAGGCGAGGTAGCCGGTCTGCTGGAACTCGATGGAGAGGAAGAAGGCCGCGCTGACGTTCACGCGGCAGACCTCCGGGTTAGGGTTGCCGCAGTTCGTCATCTGCCCCGTCCAGAAGCTGAGG
>DASVQJ010000082.1:0-7522 GCA_036389235.1 Pyrinomonadaceae bacterium
CATAACTCATCTGCGCGGGGGCCGCACTAAATGGTGACGCGTGACGCCCCTGCCGGCCCATTTATACGGCCGTAACCAAGCATAATCTCCTCGATACGAGGTGGCATAAGGGTTGCGACGTGATATGGCCACGGAGGATAAGCACGAACATGAAGAAGTCTATGAATCGTATCGGCGGCGCACTCATAACGCTCCTGATGGTGGCGGGAGCTTTTGTGATTACCGGCGCCACGGCGCAGGCGCAGTACCGGCAGTACCCCGAATGGCGCGTCCGCCAGGAGCGCCGGGCGCGGCGAGACCGCGACGGCGACGGCGACTACGACCGGCGCGACGAGCGCATCCGGCGGCGGCAGCGTGAGCAGCGTCGCAACGGCGGCTACGGCTACGGAGACCCGCGTGACCGTGACGGCGACGGCGATTACGACCAGCGCGACGTCTACATCATCCAGCAGCAGCGCAACGGCAGCTACGGCACCTACGGCCGTAACGGTGGTTATGGCAACAACGGCGGCTACGGCAACAACGGCGGCTACAACCAGGCGGCCATGAACCAGGGCTACCAGAACGGCCTTAACACAGGGGCGAGCGACGCACGTCGCGGCCAGAGCTACAACCCGCAGAGGTCTCACTTCTACAAGGAAGCCTCTTCGCAGGCGTTCCGCGAAGGCTTCATGCAGGGCTACGACCAGGGCTACCGCCAGTACGCGGGGGACAATAACGGCGGCTACCGCAGGGACAACGGCGGCGGCATCGGGAACATCCTCGGCGGCATCCTCGGCCGGCCGTAACGCGGCCCTAGAAGACATCGGCTCTGAAGCAAGGGTTGATGACGGGGTAATCTCAGACGGCGGCCGGCGGGCGGCGCGTTGACGCGAGGGCGTCAACGCGGCTGCCGGCCGGCGCCTGCTTTTAACGGAGGAGATGTAGAAAGCATGTTCGACCGCAGGATGACACTGAAATCGGCAGCGGCGTTACTGTTCGTCCTCAGTCTCCTCACGCCCGTTTTAGCGACTGAAGACAAGAAGGAGAAGAGGCCGACTCCGGCGGGCACGCCCGTCCTCTGGCGCGCGCCCGACGACATTGCGGCGCGTGACCTCTTCCTCGGGCCGGGCGGCGCGGCGATGCGCCCCGACCTGCGCCGCGTCACCTTCCTGAAGGAGGAGACGGGCGGCTTCTCGAAGAAGTACCGCGTGCGCGACGCGGCCGGGCGCGAGTGGGTGGCGAAGCTCGGCAAGGAGGCGCAGGCCGAGACCGCCGCCGTGCGTCTCGTCTGGGCGGTCGGCTACATGACCGAGATCAACTACCTCGCGCCGTGCGTGGCGATAGAGGGCGCGCCCGACCCCGGCAAGGAGTTCGAGCGGTGCCGGGGCGGCGGCTTCGCGAACGTCAGGTTCGAGGCGAGGCCCGAGGGCGTGAAGCGGCTCGACGAGTGGAAGTGGTCGGAGAACCCCTTCGTCAACACGAAGGAGCTGAAGGGCCTCGTCGTGATGATGTCGCTCCTCAACAACTGGGACATCAAGGACACGAACAACAAGGTGCTCCACGTGCGCGGCGGGGCGTCCGGCCGCGACGAGCTGCACTACATCGTCAGCGACCTCGGCGCCACCTTCGGGCGGGTGAAGCTCGACGTGCCGGGCTTGTGGCGCATCCGCCGCAACCGCAACGACCCCGAAGACTACGCGAAGGACGCCTTCCTCGAAGACGTGAAGGGCGGGCAGGTCTATCTCTTCTACAAGGGCAAGCGGCAAGACCTCTTCGACGACATCAGGGTCGAGGAGGCGCGCTGGATAGCGGGGCTGCTCTCGAAGCTCTCCGAACGGCAGATCGCGGACGCCTTCCGCGCGGCGAACTACACGCCCGAAGAAGTGCGGCTGCTTACGACGGCCGTGCGGGGGAGGATCGACGAGCTGGCGGGCATCCCCACGCGCGCGGCAACGTCAAGGTAAGCGGGCGCTCTGGGGGCAAAGGGGAATAAACTACCCTCTGGCGGCAGAGCGGCTGTAGATGAGGCCATCCTTCCCCGTGGAGGAGTAGGCGGCCGGGTGCTATAGGGGCACATCGGCGGGCAACTCGAAGGTCCCGTCCGGCCGACACGGGAAATCGACCACCGCCGTAACTGCCGACATCGGGAGCGGGCCGTAGATGTGCGGGAAGAGGTCGGAGCCGCCCTCCAGGTTCTCATCGACCACCTCACACCCGACACGGTCTCGGTCGATCTCAAGCAGCACGAGGTCAGACCGGCCGTGGAAGTTGGCGTTCGCGACGCGTGTGAGTTGTCGGGCGTACGAGCAGTGAATGAAGCCGTCGCGGTCGAAGGCGGCGGCCACGTAGGCCCCCGTGCGCCGGGCCTGATCCGCTTCCGCCCGCGATGTGATGTGGAAGATTGGCGTCATCGCATCAGCTCCGTATAACGTCCGGCATCAACCGCGCCCCCGTTGAAGTTACACGGGAGGTGGCTTGATGTGGCTTCGGGTGCGTGCCGTCGTTTAGGCCGCGGCCGCCGCCACCTGCACACCGCCACCTCCTGAGCAGCGCCTCCAGGGCGAGCCCTAACGGCAGCCGGGGTTCGAGCGGCCTAACGCCCGGCATCACGCGCCCCCACCCGGGGCGCCATCAAAAGATTAAGTCATTGGTCGCAGTGATGGAAGAGGGCTGTAATGAGAAATGACCAGAGGTGGACAGATTTCTCTAACCAGCGGGAGAAGGATTCACATCGTAGACGTACTTGAACCCGTCTGTGACTGCAACCTTCTACGGAAGATGTCGAAGCACCGGGACATTATCATCAACGGCCTTCGTGCGCCGCGGTGGCCGGGCGTTCGGCCGCTCACTTTGCGAGACAGACCAAAGAGGAGGAGTAATGAGAAGACAATCACGCTGGCTGATGTGCGCAATTCTTGCCGTGGCGCTCGCCCCGGTGGCCGAGGCCCAACGGCCGACCGAGGAAGCGCAGGTTCGACAGACGGTCGAGACCTACCTGCACGGCCTCAAGTTCAACGACGTGTCGAGCCTGCGCAAGGCGTTCTACCCCGAGGCGAAGCTGTATTTCGTGAAGAAGGACGGGACACTCGGGCAGTTGAGCCAGGAGCAGTGGTACAAAGGCTTCGAGGGCAGCGCGGGGAAAGAGGAGCAGGCCGACCTGCGCATCGTCTCCGTGGACGTGACGGGGAACGCGGCGTCTGTGAAGGTCGTGGAGACATACCCGAAGTCGGTCTACACGGACTACATCTCGCTGCTGAAGTTCGGCGGCGAATGGAGAATCGTCAACAAGATTTACGTGGCCGAGCGGAAGTAGGGCGCGCGGGATAGGTTGAACCCCCGGCCCGCGGAGAGAGACAGGGCGCGCCGTCGGGGTGGTCGGATAGAGATGGACGGCCCGGCGCCGTTGTAGTAGTCTGCGCACATGAACACCACCACACTGATTATCATCATCCTGCTGGTACTCCTCCTCGGCGGCGGCGGCTACGGCTGGTCACGCCGCAGGCGGTAAGGAGCTACTCGCGCGCAGTTAGAAGAGGGAAGTCGGGGCGTGATATAAGCCGCCCCGCGTTCGGCGTGACTTTTGGCACCGCCCCGAAGGGCGGGGAGCCGCCGCGGTTACTCCCGGCAGGAGACCGCGGCGGCTCTCACTGTTTGTCGTCGTCGGGTAGATGATTACTACGGGCACGGAGTCACACCCGTTAGAACGCCGCTGTAAGTGAGCGACCGCGCCGAGCGTCAATGACAGTCTGGTCAATATCCCTTCACCCACCGTCGAGGGATAAGGACCGGCCTGACGAGGCGGAAAGCCACCCCTGATTTGCGGGGCGTCATCTCACAGCCTGATCTCACCCGCCGTCTTGCCGAACTGAATCCTGGTGCCGACCGACAGGGTGACGCTGCGCCCCGACTCAACGTCCTTCACGGCCCCGCGCGGGGTGCTGACGACCCACTTCTCCGGCGACAAGTTTTTGAGCCCCCAGAGGCCGGGGCTGGACGGGTGCTCCGTGACGGCGGCGACCGGCGCGGAGAAGTCGTACATCCTCTGCTCATTGATGTGATGTGGGAAGAGGCGCGTGTCGAAGTTGAGCATGACGACCGACGCTCCGATGCGGATGCGGGGCGGGAGCCGCAGCGCGGCCGCGCAAGACCAGCAGAGGCCGGGGTCGCCGCCGCGCGCCTTGAGGGTCGGGCCGTCGTAGAAGTTTTCGAGCGAGCAGTGCGGGCAGTAGAAGATCGCGTCGCGGAGTGAGACCATCGTGCCGCGCCACTCGCTCTCGCGCACGCGGCCGTGGAGCGGGTCGCGCAGGCCGGCGGTGAAGGCGCGTGTGAAGAGGTCACGCAGGGCCTGCGGGTAGATGCGCCAGAAGGCGAGGGCGTTGTCGTGGATGCCGGGCACGGGCGCGTTCGAGTCGTCCCGCGGGTCGAAGACGAAGAGCGGCTCGGTGCCGTAGAGCTTCGTCATCGCCGGCAGGTCGAGACACTTGATCTCGGTCTCCCTCCGGCCTTCGAGCGGGTGGGCGACCATGAGCATGTAGAAGAGGAGCACGGAGAGCGAGAAGAGGTCGGTCTGCGTCGAGGGCAGGGCCTCGCCGCGCACCACCTCGGGCGCCATGAAGCGCGGCGTGCCGAGCACCCCGAGGACGCCCGCGCCGTCAACCGAGACGTTGTCGTTGTCGGCGATGAGCACGTCGCCGCTGTCCGGGTCGAAGAAGGCGTTGCCGAAGGAGATGTCGCGGTAGCACAAGCCCTGCGAGTGGAGCAGCAGGTAGTTGTGCGAGAGGTTGAGGCCGGCGGTCGCGAGCGCGCGGAAGGTCGGCTCGATGCGCCGCTTCATCAGGTCGACGATGTTCTTGAAGCGCGGCGGCCTGAGCGGCATCACGTAGCCGAAGCCCGCGACGCCGGGCGCGGTCGTGACCTCCAGCGGCCAGAGGAAGTGCTCGCTCGGCGGCCCCTTGCGCACGAGCAGCTCGATGGCGGCGCGCTGCTCCGGCGTGGACATGTGCGGGAAGAACCACTTGAGCGCGACCTTCTCGCCGCCGAGCGTGGCCTTGTAGACCTCGCCCTGCCCGCCCGCGCCGAGCAGCTCGTCCGCCACGCACTTCATCCCCGAAGGCTCGCAAGCGACGGCCTGCCCGGGCCTGAGAATCTGATCCATCCCCTTGTCTCCTCGACGTCGAATGCCGAACGCTGAACTGTAAGCAAGCGGCTCGGACTTCAATCGGTGTTGCGCGCGGACTCGACCTCCGCGCCGTACTCCACGTCCCAGGCTCCCAGCCCGTTGCCCGTCAGGTCGGAGTCCTCCACGCGGGCCGTCCCGCCCGCCGCGACCTCGACGGCGTAACGCGCGTTGCCGTTGATGTGCGAGGCGAGGGCGGCGAGCACCGACTCGCCCCCGACCGACACTCCCGCGCCCGAGTTGCCGCCGACCAGGCACGCTTGCAGCAGCGCCTGCCCCCCTTCGCGGATGTTGACGCCGGAGTCCTGGCCGTCGCGGACGCGGCAGTTGTTCAGGAACAGCCTGCCGCGCGTCGTCACCGCCGCCTCCGACTCCCTGTGGCCGTGGAGCTCGCAGTCTTCTAAAACGGCCTCGCCTTCGAGGTGGACGAAGACGCCGGAGTTCTCGCCTTCGTGGATGCGGCACGCGCGCGCCGTCAACTTCGCGCCCTCGCTGACGCCGAGGTTCGCCAGGCGGTTGCCGTAAACGTCGCACCCTTCGAGGAGCGCGGTCGCGTCCTGCCACACGACGACGCCCGCGTGCGCGCCGCCGTAGACTTGGCTGCGCCTGATGACGGCGCGTGCGCCGCCCGTGACCGCGACGCCGACGTTCGCGCTGCGTGAGACCTCGCAGTCCTCCAACGTCGCCGCGGCCCCGTCGAAGAGGTACAGCCCCGAGTCGGCGCTGTCGTGAATCCGGCAGCCCTTGATGAAGGGCGCGGCCCCCGCGCCGTGCGCGGCCACGCAGGAGATGGACTCGGAGGAGATGTCACAGGCTTCGAGCACCAACTCCCCGCGCAGAACGTCCACGGCGAAGAACCCGCCGCCACCGTCGGCGGCACCGCGGAGCGTCAGGCCGGCGACCCTCGCGGCCTCCGCGCTCGATTTAAGACAGCTCGCGCCGGCAACCCTGACGACGATCTCCTCGCGCGGGCCGTCGCCGACGATGTTGACCCTTTTGTCGAGCACGACCCCTTCTTCGTACACGCCCGGCCTGACGAGAACCCTCCCGCCGGCGGCGACATGCTTGAGCGCCTCGTTGATGCTCGCGTAATCGCCGCCGCCGCTCGCGGAGACAACGACGGAGTCAGAGCCCGCCGGCTTCCGCGCGGGCGCCACATTCGCTGTCGTACCTGTCGGCCCGTTCCCGCCGACGGCCGCGTCAGCATCGCCCGAAAGTAGGCCGTCCGTGACGCCCGCCGCGGCCGCCTCTTCGGCGGCCTTCAGTTCGTCGTCGGAGATGAGGCCGAGGGCGAGCGCCCAGGAGTTGACAGACCACGCCGCGGCCGTCTCGGACAGGCCGCGGTGGTCTGCGAGGCGCCGCGCCAGGCGCGCCAGCAGGACTCGGCGCGGCGTGCCGGCCGGCGCGGCAGACAGGTCTTGCGGGACGTGCTCTTCGAGCGCCGACACCAGCACGGAGACTTCGCGGCGGTACTGCGCGGAGTAGTCTTTCAGGAGTCCTTCGCAGCGCCGCGCGTCGTCCGCGACCGACCGTCCGTGCCGCTCGACTATCTCCCGAAGACTCTGTCTCGGCTGCTCGTTCATACAACCTGCACGTCCGGCTTCGTTGCCTCCGTCTGCCCGGCCGACTCCGCCTTTGACGCGGCCGTCGTCCCGCCCCCGTCAGCGGTCTCCGCCGTTGGCTCCTCCGCCGTCTTACTCAAGGCGTCCATGCGGCAGACGAGGGCGAGCGTGCAGTCGTCGCCGCTGCCGGTGCGCGTGGCCTCTTCGAGCCAGCCCTTGAGGCTCGCGTTGACGGGGTCGAAGCCGTCCGCGCGGAGCATCTGTAGGAGGTCGCTGCCGACTTTGAAGAAGCCGGCCGAGTCTGAAAACGAGTTCGCGTAGCCGTCGGTCGAGAGCAGGATGAGCGCGGGCGGCTCGTCGCCGAACGTCTGGAGCCGGACGCGGAAGTTCTTCTCGGCGTCCGGCGTGCAGAGCGAGGTCGTCTCGTTGGCGAAGAGGCGCGCGTCTTCCTGCAGGGCCTTCGTGACTTCGCCCGCCCCGGAGACGTTGAGGATTTCGCCGTCGCCGAGTTGCAGGTAGAGCGCGAATGAGTCGGCGACGGCGACGGTCAAAGAGGTCGCCCCGTACGCGAGCAGAGGGTTCTCCTCGACGAGGCTGCGCGCACGCGGGCCGTCCTTTTGCTCGACGCCCGCGAGTTCTTCCTCCGTAAACGGTCGCGCCTTGAGGTCGGCCTGCGCCGCCTCGCGCCAGCGCCTCACGAACTCGACCGGCAGAAAGTCCTTCGCCCTGCTTTCGAGTCCCGTATAGTCTGCGGCGCCGCGCGACTCGTCGAGGAGAACCCTCTGCTCGCGTACGGGGCGAC
>DASVQJ010000083.1:0-3800 GCA_036389235.1 Pyrinomonadaceae bacterium
GGCTGGCGACCTCCGCGAGGGTATGGTCGCCGCTCAGTGCTGCTTGCAGCACCCGCTGCCGCAGGTCGAGCGAGTAGGCTTTCATAGCCTGTAAAGTTAAGGCTTCGGCTTCTATTCACTCAAGCGCGAACCGCTGTAAACAACTTTATTAGACGGAGACCGGGCCGCGTCCGTGCGAAAAAGTTTTGAGCAACGCGGGGGCGCCGGGGTGGCATCCGAAGGTTTAGCATAGCAATTACCCGCAAGGCCGTGGGGGAACGCGGCCGGAGGTAATATGGACGGTTCTCCTGTGGTTTTACGCCCGGCGCCAGACGAAGCGCCGGGCGTTTTTTTATCCGAATTTTTATCCGAGCCGGCGCAGCTCCGAGACGGCGGCGAGGTGGTGGTCGTCGTGCTCGGCGGTGAAGTAGGCCATGTCGATGACGCGCATCTGCTTTTGCAGGCGCGGGTGGAGCGCGGAGGCCGCGGCCTCCACTTCGGTCAGCGCTTCGAGCCGGCGGACGAAGCCGAGGCGCGCGGCGCGGAAGGCGGCGAGGATGTCTTCGAGCCGGGCCGCGTTGTGCCCGGCCTCCTCGGTCTTGCGGTTCCGCATGTCGGCCGCGCGCAGGACTTCGAGCCCCCGCGCGTAGTCTTCGAGACGGCCCTCGTGCAACTCGTCCAAGTCCCAGAGGTGCCCCGCCTGCTCCTGCATCGACCAGAGCCCGCCGGGCTTCGCCGTCAGCTCCTCGCGCGTCAGGCCGCGCGTCAACTCTTCGAGCCGCGCGGGCGTGCCGCGCAGCCGCTCGACGACGCAGGGGAAGACGCCGACTGGCAGGTTGAACTCGAACTCCCTCTCGACCCAACGCATCCTCTTAATCACGGCACCGCTCCTCGTAAAAAAGTAGACAGTAGACAGTAGTCAGTAGTAATACAAGGCGGCGCGCTCGGTTCATACCCGGGACGCGCCGCCTTGTATTACTACTGACTACTGTCTACTGTCTACTGCTATCAGCCGACCTTCTTGATGCTCTTGACCAGCTTGCTGAAATCCGCCGCGTGCTTCTGGAGGTTCTCCAGCGAGCCGAGGGTGAGGACGATGAGCGGCTTCTTCGCCTCAAGGATGTCGGCGCTGAAGACGACGTCCTTGCCGTCGACCTGCCCCGAGCCGGTGACGGAGGCGTGATCCATGCCGTTGTGCGTGTCGGCCTTCGGCTCGCCGTCCAGCTTCAGGTTCTTGATCTGCTTGGCGAGTTCCCCGCCGAGCGCCTTCGCCGCGGCGTCGAAGTCCTCCGCCTCGGTCACCCAGAAGACGATGGCGAAGCTCTCGTCGGCCGGCGAGACGGTCAACTGCTCGCCGTCGGGCTCGGCCGTCCAGCCGGCCGGGAGGTCGAAGGTGACGCCCGCGCCCTCGTGCGTGTAGGTCTTGCCTTCGGATTGAGTGACGGCGGCGTGCGCGGCGTTTCTCGCGTCGGGGATGGCGGCGGCCAGCGTGAAGGCCGCGACGGCGGCGAGTGCGAGATTTCTCAGTTTCAAAAGTCTAAATCCTCCGGGGTTCATTAGGGTCGGAATGTTCGGGTCAGAGAAAGAGGAGCCGCAACGTGCTGCGGCTCCTCGCGCGTGGCTGACGGTTCAAGGCGTCGCTTGCGCGGCCCGCCTCTTCAAAGGCCGACGCATCTTAAAACAGCGCGGCGGAAAAGACTAGCGGCGAACGTCCGGGGCTTCAGTTCGCGGCGCGCTCCTGCTTCTTCCCGCCTTTGGCGTCGAGCACGGAGCGGGCGACGGCCAGCGTGGCGAAGGAGCGCGGCGCCTCGCCCTCGAAGGTGCGCGCGAGGTCGGCCGCGCGCTGCAACTCCTCGCGCGCCAGCTTCGTGAAGATGTCGGTGAGGTCGAACGACTGCACCGTGCTGCTCGACCTCATCGTCATGCCCTTCGACTGGAAGCTCGTGCTGAGGCGGCCGTCCTCGCCCGTGTACTCCTTCGCGGCGTTCGCGGCCTTGACCGCCTCGTGCATCACCTCCCACGTCCGCGCGCGGTCGAGTTCGTAGAGCTGCGTGGCGATGGCGACGAGCGCGCTCACGCGCTCCGCCGACGCCGCGTCGATGCGCTCCTTCGCCTCGTTCAAAGCCTCGTCGAGGATTTCGACGGCGCGGCCCGGCTCCTCCTTCGCGACGAGGCGCGCGGCCTCGGTCAGAACCCACGCGCGCTGGATGCTCGTCAGGCCGTTGCCGCGCGCGATCCTGAGCGCCTCGGCCGCGTTCTTCTCGTTGACGGCCTCGCGCGCCGCGTCCATGTCGATGAAGGCGCGCAAGCGTCGGCGCGTGTCCGCGTCCTCGATCTTGCCGAGGAACTCTTCGACGCGCGGGTCCTTCTGCCGCATCGCGTCGAAGACGGCGTCCACGTAGACCATGTCGCGCTCGTCGGCCGTCTTGGCGCGGTCGAGGCGCGCGAGCGTGTCGCCGACGCGGTCGCGGTTCGGGTCTTCGGGGACGAGCCCGCGCGTGAGCGCGTTGTTGTCGGGGCCGCGTATGCCCTCGGGCGTGTCGGGCGCGAGCGAAGCCTGCTTGGCGCGCAGGGCCGCCGAGCGGTCGGGCGCGTACTGGTCGAAGAGCGGCAGCAGCCGCGTGATGACCATGTACCAGCCGGCGCGGCCCGCCGACGTGCGATCCTGGTCGGGCGTCGGCGTCGGGCGCAGGAGGACGGCCGCCGCCGCGCGGAAGTAGGCCGCGCGAATCTGCGGCGAGACGTCGGTCGGCGGCATGGGCCGATCCGGCGCGCCGTTACCCCACGAGTTGGCGTTCGACCCGGCGTTGGCCGAGAAGGTCATGTAGAGCGTCGGCGAGAAGAGGTAGGACGACAGGAGCGAGACGGTGTTCGCGTCCGACGCGGGGTTCTGAGCCGCGCGCGCGACCAGCGCCGCGTAGCGCTCGTCGGCCGCCGGCGCGTTCTTCGCGCGCAGGCGCGTCAGGAATTCGAGCGCGGGCGGATAGACGCCGCCGAGTGCGGGGTCTGCGAACTGCATCGCGCGCTCCACGTCGCCGTCCTGTAGGAGTTGGATGGCGAGGCGCAGGCGCTTGGCGACCGCGGGCGGCGTCTCCATCGGGTCGGGCCGCGGCGGCTCGGGCTGTTTGTCGCCGCGGTTCGAGGCCGCGGGCGCCGCGTCGGTCGGGCGCTCGTTGGAGGTGGCGGCCGACTCAAGCTCGCGCTTGCGCGCCTCGTCGAGCTTCGTCAAAAACTCTTCGCCGAGCGCGCGGTCGCGCTTCGCGGCGAGGCGGAGGACTTCGGTGCGCAGGCTCGGGGGGAGCTGGACGGAGGCGTGGCCGCGCTCGCGCATCTGGCGGGCGCGGTCGTCGGCGACGCGCCGGTCGGCGTCGGCGTCGGCCGCCTCCGCCTCTTCCCAAGCGCGGCGGAAGAGCGCGACCGACTTCTCGCGCTCGGTGTCCCACAGGGCGTCGGCCGAGCGCGCCTGCACGCGCGCGCGCAAGGCCGGGTCGCGGAACGTGCGCGCGTCGTCGGCGAGCGAAGAGACGAGCGAGATGGCGGTCGTGCGCCTGAGCTCGGCCATCGGGTCGGCGGCTTCGGCGGCCGGCTTCTTCGCGGAAGCCTTCGCCGGCTTCGGCCTGGCGGGCGGCGGCTCCTGCGAAACGCCTGGCACCGGCGAGACGACCGCGCAAAGGGCGAGCGCCAGCAGCGAGACTCTTGTCGACATCAAAACCTCCGGGGGCGACTAATCGCGGGCGAGATTCGAACAGGATGGGAAGGATGAACGATGAACGATGAACTGAGGAGGGTGTTGGGTGTCAGGTGCCGGGTTCTGGTTAAAA